>NZ_JBSGAH010000009.1:0-317931 GCF_053600675.1 Streptomyces sp. NPDC005004 | reverse complement strand
CCTGACGCCAGCTCAATGCGCGGCCATGCTGCCCCGCCTGGAAGCGATCCTCGACCAGCAGCAGTCTGACGACAGCGACCCTGTCATCCGACGGCACATCGAAGACGTTAGGCAGTTGATCACTGTCCTGCGGTTCTGTGTGGACAAGGACGTCGAGCTCATCTTCGGGTAGTCCCGGGAGCGCGGAGTGCCCCGCCCCGCGGGGATGGGCCGTGGTTACGGGACAGCCTTTAGTCGCCTTCGTCGCACGCAGCGTCGAAAGCTTTATCGTACGCTTTGTTGTAGGCGGCCGAGTACTTCCCGATGTCCTTCTTCTTCGTGAAATTGGCTGGGGGGATCGGATTGCGGCTCGGTTCGCTGTAAGTGCAGTCGTTGCCGTCCGCCGTCCCGGCCTGGCGGCCCGCGATCTTGCCTGCGTTCGCGGGGTTGGGCGGTGCATCGCCCTTCGGCATCAGCTTGGCGGCAGATGCTGCCGCGGCCTGGGGGGTCTCGGCTGATGCCTGCGACATCAGCGTCGGCGTGAACGCCAGCACCGATGCTGCGACAAGAGGGCTCACTGTGGCCGCGATGACTCGGTTGATGCGCATAACAACTCTCCTCTCCCTTGGAGGCGACACGCGCATGGAGAGATGGTCCCGGATCACGTCACATTCGATGCGGCTCTGAAGCAGGACGCGGCACTGGCGCTTCGATGCGCTTGGCGAGATAAGGACCGGCGAATTTCAGCCTGCCGCATCAGCGTCACCGGGTGCGGGTGGTCCTCGCTTTGTGCGCCTGCATTTCGATGCTAGCGCGCGAAATGCGGCATGTCCACGGGGCAGGAGCGATATATGTTATTGATGCCTAAATTGTTGTGAGTCGATGACGATAAACACCTCCGCGCTCGCCGGGGGGGCGGAGCGCCTGCCCCAACTCCGAACCCAAGCCCCCGTGAGCTCTTCGCGAAGCTCCAGGCGAAGCACGGAACCTGGTGGTCGTCGACCAGCCGGCTTCTATACATCACCCGCAGCCGTCCTGGACGCTCTTCCGCCAAGGCTTCCTCACTCAGCCGGGGAGAGGCCGTCGGCAGAAACGGACTTGGCGTCGTCTCAGGCGCTGCGCCCCATGGAGTCGGAAGATGTCGACACGAACAACACGGTCCAGTGCGGTCGGCAGGTCCCCCACCCTGCCGACCGCACCGTGCGAGCCACCGACGTGCGAGGTCACAAGAAGTCGAAGCCGCCTCCCTGCCTGTGCTCCTCCGTCCAGCGGAACGGACCGAACTTCTTGTACCTGACTCTTCTGACGTAGCCGGGGCCCGTCTCCTCGATGACCTCCTCATCGGGGGTGCGCGCACGGGCCACGGCCATGGCGGCGGCCCCCCCGACGGTCTCGGACAGCACGATCAGCGTGCTGCCCCAGCCGGACGGGATGCCAACGGGGAATCCCGCCAGATGTGAGATCCATCCTCCGAGCCGGAGAGTGGCGGGAGCCAGCCAGATCAGCTCGGCGGCGATGGCGAAGAACGGAAGTGCCAGGGCAACGGCGAATAGGAGTCCCCAGAGGACCTTTCGCTTGGTCCGGTCCTCTCCGGCCAACTCCTCCGCGATCAGCCCACGCATGGCCCTGTGCCCCAAAACAATGGCCTTGGACGTCGCGACGGCCACGACGAAGAAGGACATGTTGAGGACCGCGACGCAGATCGCCAGCGCCGGGAACTTCCCACCGCCGTTGGGCAGGGTGAAGCCGGCCACCCAGAACGAGGCCGTCCACATGCCGATCGCCCCTCCGAGAAGCCCGAACAGCAGGCTCAGCATCCGCACCAGTGCCCGGGCGTTCCGAGCCCGGGGACCGGCGTTGCGGGCCGCTTCCATTCTCGCCGTCTCAAGCTGCCCGACCAGCTCGGCTGATCTCTTCTCCGACTGCTGCACCAGGCGGCTGGCCTCGGTAAGCGCCAACTTCTGCAGGGGGAAGGGTTCTGCGCCGCCGCCGAGTGGGTTGCGCAGGGCCCGGTGGGCCAACTCGACGGCACGCGGGTTGCGGGCCAGCACGAGGCTCGCCCCCTCGGCCGAGGTGACGCTCAGGGTCGGAGTCTGGTCCGGCACCTGTTCGGGTACCCAGTGGCTGATGAATTGGTACAGCTCGTCGGCGCTGATGAAGCCGTCCGCGTTGATGTCGGCCTCCCCGGTCCGCAGACCGTGCACGACGGCGGAGGTGAACACCGATGCCTTGCCTTCTTCTCTACTGGCGAGGTAGTTCTCGGGTGCGCTCTCGTAGCTGTACTGGAGGGCGGTGGAGGAGGTGATGACGATCCGGCCGCTGCCCTCGAAGGTCTCCTTGAGTTCGACCTCCCCCTGGTCACCGCGGGTACGCATCCCCCTGTTGAAGGCCCCGCTGTAGCAGCAGTCGAGCAGCAGGATGGTGCGTCGGCTGCGGCTCTCTTCCATGCGGTTGGCGATGAACTCCGCGTCGACCGAGGTCGCGGCCAGCGCGTCGAACTCGCTGTCCCGGGTGATGAAGTGCAGCCGGTTGCGGCGGTCCTTGCGGCCGTGGCAGGACAGGTGCAACAACAGAGTGTCGTCGCTGGTGGCCGACCCGAAGAACCGCTCGATCGCCTTCTTCCAGTTCCGCGTCGATTCGTCGACCAGTACGTCCACCTCGAACCCGCCAACCTCCTCGTCGCCCAGGACATCGCGCAGTTGCCGGGCGTCGGAGGCCGCACCGGGCAGGGAGGCGAACCGGGAGTCGTCGTATGTCTCGGTGGCGAGCACCAGGGCCCGCTTAGCCATCGGAGTCCTCTTCGCGGCCGGTGGAGGAGAGGTGTGTCAGAAAGGCTTCGACGATCCGACGGCGCTCGGCGGGCGATCCGGCTTCCAGGACCAGTTCGCTGTCGTCGATCCGGAGGGTGACCGTGCCCGAGGTGCGGCGGGCCAGCCAGTCCTGGACCAGCAGGATCAGTGACCGGACGGCGGGTGCTCCGGCCAGACCCAGGACCAGGGAACTGTAGACGGTGGCGTCACCGGCCCGGGTGCCGTGGGGTGCGGGCGGGGCGGGCGTATGTTCCCTGTGGAGCAGGGGGAGCTGGTCGAGTTCCTCGACCAGCGACTCCATCTCGCGTTCGGTCGTCTCCGCGCCGTCCGGATCGCTGAAGACAAGGCCGATCTCTACCGATTCTCGTGCTCGATTCATTCCGCCCCCCTGGGTGTGGCCAGTCAAAGTGCGGACAGAGTGCCACAAGGGGGTTGCTCAGAGGTCATATTCTCCCATTGTTTTATCCTGCGATGCGGATTTCGTTAGGTGATGCCGGATCACGCCAGGAGATGGTGGCAGCCTCGCCGGTGAGCCGACCAGCCATCAGATCGGCGATCGCTGGGGGGATCATGGCTTCGGAGCGGGCCGGAAGGGTCTCCCAGGGCGTGTATCGAAAGTTCTCTCCGGGAGATCGTCAGGCTGCCCGGCTACGGTGCGGGCATGGTGAATTTCGTGCTGGTTGCGGGTGCACGGCTCGGGGCGTGGGCGTGGGGCGAGGTGGTGCCGCATCTGCGTGCTGCCGGCCACGGCGTCCATCCGTTGACGCTGTCCGGTCTTGCCGACAAGCGGGGTGTACCGGCGGGGCAGGCGACGCACGTCCAGGACATCGTCGCCGAGGTGGAACGCCAGGGTCTGCGTGACGTAGTCCTGGTGGGTCACAGCTACGCGGGAATCCCGGTAGGTCAGGCCGCGGAGCGGATAGGCGACCGACTAGCCCGCGTGGTATTCGTCGACTCGAGTGTGCCAACTGACGGCAAGTCGTTTGTCTCCGCGTGGCCGGACGGCGGCGCGGCAGTGGAGGCATCGATCGCCGAGAACGGAGGTTTTTGGCCGCTCGCGCCAGCCGCTCATTACGACGGCGAAGGTCTCACCGATGAGCAGATCGCACGCCTCGTGCGTGGCTCGACGCCTCACCCAGGTGCCACGCTGACGGAGCCCGCTGTGCTGGCGGGGCCGCTCGGGGAACTGCCGGTGACCTACATCCGGTGCGTGATGCCGGGGACCGGGCCCGACGACGCCGAGCCCGACGAAGACGTGGCTGAGCTGCTGAACAGCAAGTGCTGGCGGCTGGTCAAGATGGACACCGGCCATTGGCCGATGTTCTCCCAGCCGCGCGAGCTGGCGCAGATTCTCCTCAGTGCTGCCGTGGAGTGAGAGCACCTCCATGCCTGCGGGCTGGTTTCGGGCGCGCTTGTACCGATCACAGCCAGTCGCCGATGGACGCTATGAGGACAGTCGCCCGTCGAGAGCGCGCTCCACGACGCACCGCAGTTCGAGCCGGTCCTGAAGGCGATCAGAGTGCCCCGCATCGGTCCTGGCCGGCCCCGCGGCAGGCCGGACCGCGTGCGCGCCGACAAGGTGTACGACTCCCGCCGCAACCGGGCCTACCGGCGCAGACGCGGGTTCAAGGCGAGCATCCTGGTCCCGGCAGACCGCGTCCGCAACCGTCAGAGGCTGGGCTCCCAAGGCGGTCGGCCGCCGAAGTTCGACGGGACCGATGACCGCGAACGTCATGCCGCCGAGTGCGGGATCAACCGCCTCAAGCGGCACGGTCCGTGGCCAAGAGGTGCGGCAGGCTCCCAGTCCGCTACGAAGCGACCGTGCTGGTCGCAGTCCTCGACAAGGGGCTGTGACCAGCAGGGTGCGGCAACACTTACACGGTTTGCCAGGGGTTGGTCTCGTAGCAGTTCACGAGCAGGTCTGTCACGTCGGGATCGACGGTCAACGCCGCCTCATCGATGCTCGCGACCGGGACGGCCGGCGAGATGGAGTTCGAGAGGAAGGCCGCGAGGGTCGGAGAGCCGGACGCCCAGGCTTCGAGGTCTCGGAGGTGGATCTCACGCCGCTCGGACGGGACGCCCTTGGCCTCCAGTCCTCGCTGCAGAAGCTGCATCATGATTCCCGGCAGTACGGCGGCCTGGGGCCAGATGACTCTCTCGCCGTCGAAGAAACCGATGTTCGAGATCGAGGCCTCGCTGATCCGGCTGGTGCGATCGGTGAACAGGACGTCGTCGTACCCGGCGAGCACCGCCTGGCGCCGGCGAAGGCTCAGTCCGAACGTCCCGGCGTGCTTGACGTGGGGCAGATCCCGCTCGTACTCCACTGTCCGCAGCCGCACAGGCGAGGTCCGCGCCGCGAGGGGAGCGCTCGTCGTCACAGCCACGTCCGGCTCCACCTCCTCGCCGCGCAGCACGGCATCCTGACGGCGACTGAAGACGGTCACGCGAACCGTCACCGCGTCCGGGGAAGCAAGGAGCGCGTGCCGCACACAGGACCGCACCCGATCGTCGTCCAGCCCCGCTCCGAACAGTTCCCGCGTACTGTCGTCCAGCCTCTTCAGGTGCAGGTCCAGTCCTCGGACCGCTCGATCCCGCACCTGCAACGAGGAGAAGTGCGAGTAGTTGGCCCGCGCGAGCACCTTCAGGTCCTCGCTGTCCGCTTCGGCACCGTTGACTTCCACCCGGTCGATGTCGACCCCTCCCTCACCCGTACCCGGCCCTACGGCCGTCTCTCGCCCACCCTAGGCACCGCGAAGACGTCACGCACACTAGATCGATTTCGCAACAGGCTCTTGGTGCGGTCCGCCCCGGTATCGGGCGGCGAGTTCGTCGAACCGTCTCGCGATGGCGCGGAACCGCTTGAGCCGACTGACTCCATGAGGGAGCGGCGCAGTGATCAGCCCGCCGGCGAGAGTTGACCGAGCAAGCCGCCGGCCCCGCGATCGACTCCGCTGCCGTACGCCGCGACTGCCGTCGATCCGCAACGAGTTCTCCGGCATCGCCGCGACATCAGCTGGCCCGTACTCGGGGCGTCTCCGTGACGCTGTCGCCAACTGTCGGCGCGGCGGCGTGGGCGTCCTTCTCGGCCGGCTGACGAGGGGCGTGGGTGGGACGGACGGAGGCGAAGGCTGCGGCGAGCTCGTCGAGCAGGGGCGCTGCGGAGGGGTGGGGGTCACGGCGTGGTGTGATCGCGTAGATGCCGCGGGTCGGAGGATCGACGAGAGGCGTGGTGGTGACGCCGGTCCGGAGCGCGCCCGTCAGCACGCCGGGTATCAGCGCGATCGCGTGGCCCGTTGCGACCAGGGCCATTTTGCCGGCCAGGTCGGCTGCGGTGAGGTCGATGCGGGCGCTTACCCCGGCGCGGGCGGCGTGTTGGCGCAGAAGCGCCGCCGAACCGTCGTTGTCCTCGACCCAGGTCTGGTCGGCCAGTGTCTGGATGTGCACCGGGCCGCGCGTGGCGCGCGGATGGCCGACGGGCAGTGCGACGACCATGTCGTCCAGCCCGAGGAACCGTCGTTCGACGGCGGGGTCATGGGGCAGCCCTGGCGGTGCATCGGTGACGACGGCGACGTCGAGGTCGCCGGCGACCACGCGCTTGTGCAGTTGCGCGCTCAGGCCGGGTAGCAGGCTCCACCGGATGGATCCGGCTCGTTCGAGCAGTCCCCTGATGGCCTGGGGAACGATCCCCGCGGCCAGAGACGGTGTCGCGCCGACAGCCAGCGGCCGATTCGACGTCCCGTCACGCACGTCTCGTACGGCTCGAACAGCGCGGTCCGCCTCGTTGAGGGTGGCCACGGCGTGGTGCCGGAAGACCTCGCCGGCAGGGGTCGGGCGCACACCGCGCGCATGGCGTTCCACCAGAGGAACGCCGAGTTGCCGCTCCAGCCCGGCGATCTGCCGGGAGACGGCCGACTGCGTGTGATTGAGCTCGATGGCCGCCGCCGACAGTGACCCGAGTCGGCACACGGTCACGAAGGTCCGCCACACCGTTAGTTCCATGGCATCAGTATGCGCAGCTGTCATGCGTTCCCGGCATGACTGGCCTGCGCGATATGCGCTTGTCGCAGTCTTCCTGATCCGCCACTGTGGCGTGCATGACCACACCGCACACGATCGCCGTCCTCGGCCTGGGGCGCATGGGTGCCGCGATCGCGACTCGACTCACTGCCCAGAACTGGGACGTCGTGGGCTGGACACGCTCAGGGCGCACACCAGACGTCTTCAAGACGGTCGGCGATCCGCATGAGGCAGTGGCACGGGCGGATCTCGTGCTCCTGGCGTTGTTCGACGGCCCGGCCTGCCGGCAGGTCCTCGACGTTGTCCGTGCCTCGCTGCGACCCGACACGATGGTGTTGAACACCAGCACCATCGCTCCTGCCGAGGCGTCGATTCTGGCCCGGCAGCTCGGGCCGTCCTATGTCCACGCGCCCGTGCTCGGCTCCGTGCCGGCTGCCGCCGCGGGCACCCTCCAGATTCTCGCCGCCGCCGACCAGGACACGCTCGATCGGGCCCGACCGGTTCTGGAAACGCTCGGCACCGTCCGGCGCGTCGACAACGCCTCCACCGCCGCCGCGCTCAAGCTGATCGCCAACAGCAGCCTCGCCGGGGCCGTCCTCGCGCTGCGGGACTCACTGCGGCAGGCCGACGCACTCGGTCTGCCGCGCGCCGAGGCGCTGGACGTCCTCGAACTTGGCCAGCTGGGTGGGCTCGTGGCCCGCAAACGGCCCTTTCTTGACGGTGAACCGCCCGCCGGTACCGCCGACTTCACGATGGGTGCGCTGGTCAAGGACATGGCTCTGCTGGCCGACGCGTCCAACACGCCTCTGCGCAGCGCCGTCGGTCCAACCGACGCCTGTGCCGCCCCCGAGGCCGACATCGCCCTTGCCGCCACGGTCCCCGCTGTGGGGGAGGCGGTTCTCGAACCGCTCCGCGCCTACATTCGCGGACATGCCACCGGCGAGCCCACCCACTTCCGCGACGCTTTCCTGCCCACCTCCCACATCGAGGGAATTCGGGACGGCGCTTTCGTCTCGTGGTCTCTGGATGAATACTGCGCTCTCTTTCACGGCCACTCGGCCCCGGACGAACCGAGCCGCTCTCGCCGGATCGACAGCGTCGACGTCCACGGCACCATCGCGACCGCGACCATGACGCTCCGGCACGGCGCGGACACCTTCACCGACATCTTCCTGCTGGTCCGCGTCGACGACAGTTGGCGCATCGCCAACAAGGCTTATCACCGGCACTCATGAGAGAGCGGGAACCGATCCACCGCCTGTTTCAGGATCACTTCGGGATCGGGTGTTCCGGCCGGTGAGGTCGGTGTTGCCCCGGCCGGTCCCTCGGTTCGCCAACGTGACTGCCCCCGCCCGTGAATCGATGAACTCGGCCCGGCCGCGGGGAACGACGAGTACGGACCGCAGGACGGCTCCATGTGCCTTGGCCCGGGCGTGGGCTCCTGCGGCACCGCGGCGCATCGGCACCGACGGACGCCGGATCGGTGCCCGGCCCCGCACGGTGGGCGAGTACTTCGCCTCTGGACAGCCCCTGTTGCGGCCGTTACCCGAGACGCCTTCGAAGCCGGCCGGCTCTTCAGCCCGACGGTGGACCGATACGGGCAGATCACCGTGCGGCAGAGCCATTACTCGGTGCAGGTCCATTTGACAGGCCGGAAGGCGAGGGTGTTCTTGCACGCTTCCGAGCTGGTGGTCTACGACGGCCGCGCCGAGGTCGCCTGGCACGAACGGCTGCCACCCGCGGCGGTGTCCTGCGGGAGCCAGACCACTACCTGGCGGCGCCGGTGCGCGAACCCGGTGCGCTGCCGGGCGCGGCCGCGCTGGAACAGGCCCGCGTCGCAGGGAAGTTCACCCCGGTCCACGATGCTTGGTGAGCCGCCGCTCGCAAAGCCCATGGCGACCCGGCCGGCGCGCGGGCGCTGATCGAGGTCCTACTGCTACACCGCGCCATGAGGCCGGCCGCTCGCGGAGCCGAACTGCTGTTCCAGGTGCTGACAGGGCACGAGGAGAAGAACAGCGTGGCCGTAGCCTCGAACGAAAGCAGCCGTCGAGGAGGTGGAAGCCCACGCTCCTGGCCTAGACCGCGGACCGCGTCCAGGCAGGTACTGTCAGCTCCGCCGGCAGCTGATGAGCAGGAACGGCGGCAAGCCAGCCCGTTGCGGCTGTTCGGCCACCACCCGCGCGTTCGGGGTCGGCTCCGCGGCGCCCTCGATCGTGAACCCCTGTCCAACCAGGGCGGTCACATAGGTGGAGAGCGTCCGGTGCTGGTTCCCGGCTCGTCGAGCACCGTCCGGGTTGGCCGACCGCCAGAATCCCTCCGCGAGGTAGGTTCCCACCACGCGGCCCCGGGGCTGATCTCCGTCATCGAGCCACCGCGCGTGCGGAGCCTCGAAGCAGGGATGCGGAACGGTGAAGACCAGATGCCCTCCAGGCACCAGGACCCGCTGCACAGCACTGACCGCGGCTGTCAGGTCAGGCACGTTGTTCAGGGACAGCCCAGCGGTCACCCACTCCACACTGCCGGTCGCGACAGTGGCCAGGGAGCAGCCGTCGTCCACGGCATAACGGGCGCCGCTCGCGCTGGTCTGCTCGGCGGCCCGGGCATGGCCGATCATGCGCGGTGACGGGTCGATACCGACCACGGACCCCCCGCGACTGGCCAGCGCGCGAGTGATCAGCCCCTCCCCGCACCCGAGATCCAGGATGCGCTGACCGCGCAGGTCGGCAGGAAGCCTGTCGAGGAGAACATCGCGGGCGAATTCGTGCATCGCAGAGCCGGTCCGCACCCGCTCGGCATACCAATCGGCGATCGTGTCCCAGGTCTCTGTCATCAAGACCTGCACGCTACTGACCAATCACCCGATGAACCACCGGGTTGAAGGAGAGCCATCGAACCGCTCCGGGGGGCAAATCACTCGGTCAACCGGGGCCGCTGCATACGGCCGAAGCCACCCGCACCCGCGCCGTCGACCACTCGCTGAACCCTTGATGAGTTGTTGCCCCTGACAGCCCGGGAGGCACTGTCGGCAGTTGCTGCCACGTGCATCCCGACGTGGTCACGAACACGATCGGCGCCAGCACCTCGCGGTCGCCATGCCGACGCCGACCACGACCCCGAGGCCGCGACGGCATCTCCGGCTCCGCCCGCTGGAACAGCTCCCACAGCTCCTCCGGCACCAGCCGCTCAACAATCCCCACGACCTGTCGCCGCGCCTACGACTCGCCCGAGCATGGGCTCTCAGTCCAGGTCGCCTGAAGGTCACGGCAAACAATCGTGACAGTGCCGTCCCAGCAGGCGATTTCGTGGCTACAGCCGTCCCCGTGCGGCAGGATCTCGTCGAGAATCACAGCCCCGAGGTCCGTCCCTCGGCCCTTGTCGACGGGATCGACGGTGAACCTCGACACCCCTGTGTAGCGGAGCAGCAGGTCTTCGTCATGCTTCCAGCAGCTGTGCTGGAACTCGACCTCCACGTCCTCGGCGCCGGCGCCCCGCACAGCCCGGAGCGCCAGGTCCTTCACACATCGCCTGCCGCGGAAGTCGTAGTGGTCCGCGTCCGTGGCGAAAGCCCGGGCGCCTGGCGGCAAGTCACCGAACCGGGAGCAGGTAGCTCAGGTAGCGAGACAGGTCCAAGGCCCCTGACACGTCGCCGACCTGCGCATCGATATCGACGCACTTCATCGGCTTTCGCCCCGCTCCTCTTCCCACCGGCCGACGAATCGTCGCACAGTCACACCGGGTGATCAGGACGACGACCCAGGTACGCGCACGCGATCACGTCCCGCGACCGCCACGTGCCCGGGCATCCGCGCGGGGTGCGCGCATGGCCTGTGGTGTGTGCCGCGGGTGGCCGGGGTACTCGGGGGTGCCCTCATCGTGCGGGGCGCCCCGCGGGAACCCAGGCCGTCACGGCTCGAAGGCTGCGGGGCACCCGGCGTCCCCCCATCCCGTCTGCGAGGCCTCCGATGAGCCGTCTCTTCTCGCCGCTCACCCTCCGCGGCACGACCTTCCGGAACCGGGCCTGGGTGGCGCCCATGTGCCAGTACAGCTCGGTCGACGGCTATCCGCAGGACTGGCATCTGGTCCATCTCGGCTCCCTGGCACGCGGCGGGTCCGGCCTGGTCATGCAGGAGGCCACGGCAGTGGAACCCGAGGGGCGGATCACCCCTTCCGACGCCGGCATCTGGGACGACGCGCAGGCCGCCGCGTACAAGCGGATCACCGACTTCGTCCACGGGCAGGGAGCCGTTGCCGGCATCCAGATCTCCCACGCCGGCCGCAAGGCGTCGACGGCACCGCCCTGGGAGGGTGACATGTACGTCGAACCGGAGGACGGAGGATGGGAGACGGTCGCACCGTCACCGCTGCCGTTCGGCGACTGGCCGGCCCCGCGGGAGCTCAGCGCTGACGACATCCGCGCTCTGGTCCGGGCCTTCAGCGAGGCCGCCGCGCGGGCGCTGTCCGCCGGCTTCGAGGTCCTGGAGATCCACGCCGCGCACGGCTATCTGCTGCACCAGTTCCTGTCACCGCTGTCCAACCACCGTGGCGACGAGTACGGAGGCGATCTCGACGGGCGCAGCCGTTTCCTGGTCCAGGTCACCGACGCCGTGCGGGCGCAGTGGCCGGAGGACCGCCCGCTGTTCGTACGCTTCTCGGCCACGGACTGGGCCGACGGCGGCTGGACCCCGGAGGAGACGGTCGAGCTGTCGCGGCAACTGGTTGCCCACGGCGTCGATCTGGTGGACGTCACCAGCGGTGGGCTCGTCCACAACGCCCGTATCGAAGTGGAGCCCGGCTACCAGGTGCCCTTCGCCCGAACCGTCCGCGAGGGCGCGGCCCTGCCCGTCTCCGCCGTCGGCCTGATCACCGCACCGGAGCAGGCCGACCAGATCCTCGTGGACCGCTCGGCCGACGCGATCATGCTCGCGCGCGAACTGCTGCGCAATCCGACCTGGCCGCTCCGCGCGGCCTACGTGCTCGGTGACGACGTGCCGTGGCCGAAGCAGTACCAGCGTGGCCGCCCACGTCATCGCTGAGCCCGTCGTCGCCCACGCCCCGGGAATGCGGCGGCAAGGCCCGCGATGGGGCTTGGCCAGGGCGTGGTCGGCGCCGTCCACCGGAAGATGCTCGCCGATCTCCTCGGTCTCGCCGACGGCTCGGCTCAACAGGCGCACAGGTTTCGGGCTGTTCGGCGCATCGCTGGTCAGCGGCGCGGCAGCACGCCCAGGAGGGTGGCGGTCAGGGCCTGCTTCAAATAGTCCTTCAGATCCAGGTGGAAGCGGGCCAGCTCGGGCTCGGCCTCGTACGCCGCCCGCAGGCTGGGTGGGGGCGTGCTGTACGCCGACAGCGCGCCGGCCATGACCATGGTCTGCAGGCTGAACAGTGTCGCGTTCTCGCCCAGCTCCGGCAGGTACTTCCGCAGCAGGGCGGCCATGGTGGTCAGGTGGTCAAGAGAGGCGCGCTTGTAGCGTGCCACCACCTCGACGGAGACGTTGTGCTCCAGGACGCCGCCCTGTGCGCCGAAGAGCTCGCACAGCACCACTCGGCCGGACAGCGAGCGGCTGAGGATCTCGGCCACCGCAGCCGCTCGCTCGGGCATGGGGAGGTCTTCGTCGACGCCGGCGGCCAACTCCCCTGCCAGTTCCGTCAGCCACTCCCGCAGATAGCGGTCGAGCAGCTCCAGCAGCACCGCCTCGCGGGACTCGAAGTAGCGCAGCACGTTCGGCTTCGCCAGGCCTACCCGGCGGCTGAGCTCGTTCAGGGTGACCGCGGCCACAGGCATCTCGTCGAGCATCGCGGACGCCATGTCGAGGATCGCCCGTCGACGGATCTCCCGCTGCTCTTCGGTTCGCGCCCGCTGGAAAGTCACGCTCCCATTCTAGATTAGGTACCTTCGGTACGTTGACAACGTACCGAAGGTACTTTAACTTCGGACGTGCAAGATACCTTCGGTACGTTAACTGGCTGAGGAGCCTTCCATGAGCGAGAAGTGGACGACAGCGAACATTCCGGACCAGCGCGGGCGGGTGGCCGTGGTGACCGGGGCCAACACCGGGCTGGGGTACGAGACCGCCAAGGCTCTCGCCGAGCGCGGGGCGTCCGTGGTGCTCGCCGTGCGCGACGTCGACAAGGGCGTGCGGGCAGCGGCCCGCATGACCGGTGACGTCACAGTGCAGGCCCTGGACCTGACCTCACTCGACTCCGTGCGGACCGCGGCGGCGGCACTGCGGTCCCGGATCGACCGGATCGACCTGCTGATCAACAACGCCGGCGTGATGTACACCCCGAAGCAGACCACCGCCGACGGCTTCGAGATGCAGTTCGGCACCAACCACCTCGGCCACTTCGCGCTCACCGGGCTGCTGCTCGACCTGATGCTGCCGGTGCCCGGCTCGCGCGTGGTGACGGTCAGCAGCACCGGCCACCGCATCCGGGCCGCGATCCACTTCGACGACCTGCAGTGGGAGCGGTCGTACGGCCGGGCCGCCGCCTACGGTCAGTCCAAGCTGGCCAACCTGATGTTCACCTACGAGCTCCAGCGCCGGCTCGCGGCGCACGGCACCACCGTCGCGCTGGCCGCCCATCCCGGCATGTCCAACACCGACCTCATCCGCAACACCCCCACCGCGCTCCGCCTGCCCGTCACCTGGCTCGCACCGCTGATCACCCAGACGCCGGCCATGGGCGCCCTGCCGACCCTGCGCGCCGCCACCGACCCCGGCGCGCTCGGCGGCCAGTACTACGGTCCCGGCGGGCGCAACGAGGTCAAGGGCCACCCCCGACTGGTCACCTCCAGCCCGAAGTCGTACGAGGTAGCCGTCCAACAGCGGCTGTGGACCGTCTCCGAAGACCTCACCGGCGTGAAGTTCCCCGTCCTCCAGTCCCGGCAGAGCCCGCTTCCCTCCGGATCGGCCATCACGATGTAGCCCACGGTGGCAGGAGACGCCGACCGGCCGGCGCGGCGCCGCCCGACGGTCGGCGCGCTCAAGAAGCGGCCCGGCCATCGACGCCGTCGAGATCCTCGCCGAAGCCGGCCGCACCAAGCGGATTCGCGGCACAGCCTGGACCGGCCTCGACCACCGCAGTGAGAGCTGAACTCCCCGTGTCGGAGCGATCCGGCTGCCGGAAGCCGGCCGGGCAGGAGAGGGACCGGGCCGGCTGCGCCAAAAGGTGGTATCGCCGGGCGGTGCCGCGCGGCGCCCGGTCACGGGCCGTGTACGGCATAGATTTCCCGGTCATGGGAGAACGTGGCGATCTCAGCCGCCGGTCGGTACTCAGGGTGGCCGCAATCGGCGGTGTGGCAGTGGTGGCCGACGGGCTGTGGGCCGGTCGGAGCGCATCAGCAACCAGGACGAGCTTCCCGCAGCCGGCAGTGGTCTCGGCGGGTCCGGCGCCCGGCGGGCTGCCGCGCCTGGTGCGGCAGACGCTCGACGTCCGGTTCACGGATGTCACGGTGCCGGGCTACGGCACCGTGACCAGCCGTACCTACAACGGGACGATCCCGGGGCCGACCCTGCGCGTACGTGGCGGCGACACACTGCGGCTCACACACGTCAACGGGCTTCCGCCCAACGCGCCCCACACCGGCGGCCACAACACACCGCACCACGCCAACAGCTTCAACCTGCACACCCACGGGATGCACGTCTCCCCGTCCGGGCACGCCGACAACGTTCTGCGCGAATTCGCCCCGCGCACGCGGGACCAGGTCGCCGCCGGCGCCGCGGAACCGCGCTACGTGTCGACCGTCCACGTCCCGGACGACCATCCCGCCGGCACCTACTGGTACCACCCTCACCTGCACGGCTCCACCGCCGAGCAGATCGCCGGCGGCATGGCCGGGGTGATCGTCGTCGAGGGCGACGTCGACGACGTCCCCGAGGTCAGGGCAGCTGCCGACATCGTGGTCTGCGTCAATGAACTCAAGCTCAAGAAGGGCAAGGTCCCGGCGTTCACGACGAGCGGCTGGTTGACCGGTGTCCCGTCCACGTTCGCTGTCAACGGCACCGTCAACCCCACCCTGCGGCTGCGCCCGGGCGAGGTCCAGCGCTGGCGTCTGGTCGCCGCGACCGCGTTCACCGGCCTGCGCCTGCGGCTGACCGGGGGCGGCGCGGCCCCGGCAATGCATCAGATCGCGCAGGACGGCGTCACCTTCGCCCGGCCCGTACCCGTGGACGAGGTGGAACTGGCCATGGGCAACCGGGCCGACCTCCTGGTCCGCGGCGGCGCGGCCGGCCGGTACGAGCTGCGGGCCGACGGGGTGCCGGTGCCGCTGATGACCATCCAGGTCACCGGCGATCCGATGCGACCGCGGATGAGGTTGCCGGTGTCGCTTCCCCCCGGCAAACCGTTCCTCGACGAGCGGGACATCACCGACCGCACCGCCGACCGCGAGGTGCTCTTCCACGCCGACCCCGGTGTCTTCCCCCAGCCGTTCCCCAACGCCTTCCGCGTCCTGGGCACCCAGGCGACGCCCGCGGCCGACCCTGCCAAGGACCTCGCCCACGACCCGGCGTACGGACTCTTCGATCCCGACTACACCAACCACACCCTCCGCCTGGGAGCCGTCGAGCGCTGGACGGTCCGCACGAGCGAGACGATGCCCGCCTTCAACCACCCCTTCCACCTGCACACCAACCACGTCCTCGTGACCCACCGCAACGGACGACGCCTCGACCCGCCGATCTGGCACGACACCATCGGTCTCGCCGGAGGCAACCCCGGAGACTCCGTCACCTTCCTGGTCAAGTACGAGGACTTCACCGGCCGCACCGTCGCCCACTGCCACCAGCTCCACCACGAGGAACTCGGCATGATGCAGACCGTCCACTACGTCGCCCCCTGAGAGCCGGATCGGGCGACGGCCGCCCAGGCTCCGAGTGCGTGCTTCTGCAGGTGTTCCTTGAACGGGAGCGCGGAGGCCGCGCCAGCGCCAGGCGGACCGGTGCCTACGCGCCGTCCCGGACGATCCCGGCGTAGACGCGCAGGTCGACCTGCCCGGTCGGCACCTTCCACCGACGGAAGGCGTCCATCCCATCGGATGGCCAGCCGGCCTCGTCCTGGTCGGCGACGAAGCGCACCACACGTTGCTGTACGTCGCTCAGGTCATCGAAGGACTGCGGCGGTTCGGCGGGAGCGTCCGGGAAGACCAGTCTGAACAGCGTCCCCGCCGTGTAGTACCTGTCGTAGAACGCCTCGACGCCCCTACGGTCAGCCAGGCCGGCCAGCATGGCATCGACCGCCCGTAGTGTCGTGGCTTCGGATGTCTCGGCCAGGGCCATCGTCGCGAGACCCATGTAGGAGCCGCTCAGGAACGACATGGTCTCGGTCTCCTCGGGCGGCCGGGCGACGACCTGTGTCAGCACGTCCACGACGGCCGGGTCGGCGATGCCGAATCGCGTCAATGCGAAGGCGGCGGCCCAGCGCAGCTCGACGATCGGGCTGTCCAGGTACCGCCGGATGAAGGGGACGGTCGCCGGCTCGCCGAGCAGGCCGAGGGCGACGACTCCCGTCGCCGCCGCGCCGGGCGAGACTTCGTCGGCGATGAAAGCCTCCAAGAGCGGAATCGACGTCGCCGCGGACTCGGGGAACCACGCCAGCAAGTTCGCCGTCCTGGACCGCAGTTCAGGGCTGTCCGAGGTCAGCAGGACGGCGAGTGCGGGAAGTGCTTCGCGGACGGCGTCGTACGAACGCACCACCGCTTCGGCGTCGATGAGCACTTGCGCGCAGCTCCCCTCGCGCTGTGTGCGCTGCTCGTCGTCCGCCGCTTCGTCGATCCACTGAGCCCAGTCGTCGGCTTCGCCGCGGATATCCGCCAGAGCGGCGCGGTCTTCCCGGGGGTCGTAGCCGTTCGGCAGATAGTTGTTGTCCAGCCCGATCGCGATGGCGACCAGCAGACCGACGAACCGATGCCTGTTGACCAGCCTCGGGTCGAGTGCCATCCGCACAAGGAACGGCACGGTGTACGCCGCGGCCTGCGATCGCGTGCCCTGGTGCACGATGTGGTTCGCGAGCTGCGCGATCGGTGGGTGCCTGCCCTCCCAGACCCCCGCCTGCATCGCCCGGAGGTGTCCGGGGACGTCGTCGGCCATGCCGTAGGAGTGCTGGAGCCGGGACCAGGGCACATCGTCCAGGCCGGCGAGAGGGTCGTCATCCGTCACAGCGGCAGATCCTGGCACACCGGGATTCCGTCCTGCGATGCGCGGGCTCATGCGGTCGCCCGAGATCCGGGGTCGAGGAACGCAGGGCAGGCCGGTGCGGAACCTGCACACGCCGCCCTCGAGCACCTGGTGGTGATCCCGCCACCAGCCGCGTGCCGGGCGCAGGGGCGCAGGCTCGTGGCGGCGCATCCCGAGGGAGGCTCCGGCCACGTCACCTCGGACCAGATCATCGAGGTCGACGGCGACCGCGCGCACTGCGCGCTCGGTTCGTCGCGTCGCGCGTCCGGGTGGAACGCCGTCCGGACGGCGGGTTGACCGGCGGGTGTCTTCGGTACGCGGGCGGGCGGCCAGGGCGATGCGCTCGACGACGGCCCGCGTGGCGGCCGGGTCCTTCGGTCACCGTCCGCCGCCGGCCAGAGGGCGCAGCGCGGCCGCCTGGCCGAGACCCGATGCGCCGTCGCGTCCCCGTTCACTCGCCCAGCAGGAGGGCGGCGACCGCGTCCGGGGCTTCGTGCATCGCGTCGTGCCCTGTAGGGAGGTCGTGGACCTGCCAGTCGGGGTCGGATCGGAGCCGGGTGCGCAGTTCGGTGAACGGCGTCCGGTCCTCCCATCCCGAGCAGTAGACGAACTCTCTGCGGGGGACCTGCGCGAAGGTGCCCGAGAGCCGGATCGTCTGCAGGAACGAGGCGAGGGGATGGGGACGGCGGCGGGGATCTCCGCCGTGCGGCGGTCGAACGGCGTAGCCGGTGGACACGGCGCCGGCGGCGAACGCTTCGCGGAAGTGCTCGTTCGTCGCCGTCCAGCATGACTCTCCGTTTCGCGGCACGTAGGCGTCCAGGTGCACCAGCCGTGCGATGCGCCCGCCGGCGCGGTCGGCCGCGGCGGCGATCACCATCCCGGCGTAGCTGTGGCCGACCAGTGTCGCGTCGGTGATGTGGTGGCGGTCGAGGTGCCGCACCACGTCGTCGGCGTGCGTGTCGAGGTTGGCGGTCGCGACCGTCGCCTCGTCGTCGTCCGGCCGCAGGCCGGTCAGGGTCAGGGCGTGAACGGTGTGACCGGCACGTTCCAGCAGGGGAACCACTGCTTCGAACGACCAGGCGCCCTTCCAGGCGCCGGGAACAAGGACGTACGTCGCCACTTTTCTCCCTCTCTCCAGCCGTGGAATTGGGGCACGCCGCGCCGGCACCAAGTGGTCCGACGGGAAACTCCGCGCACCCGAGGACCATGCGGCATGGAGGAAATCTCACCGCGTCCCGGGAGTGGCTCGCTACCGATAGGCTGCCAACTGATGCCCGTTCACCGCCAACCCCGCCGATCCGCCGGCGTGACGTCGTATGTATGGCCCTCCGGCGGGCGTCACCTCTGGCCGTCGGGCGGGACGAGCGCGACGCAGTCGCATGCACAGGGACATCTGGTGTACGCGGCCCGTGGCGTCCTGGCAGTGCACTCCGAGCACGGCACGTCGATCGTTCCCGCCGACCGGGTCGCCTGGACTCCCGCCGACTCCGCCCACCAGCATCGCGCACACGGCGACACCGACATGCGGATCATCTTCCTCACGGCGCACCTCGCCCGGTTCATGCCGGAGGGCCCCGCCGTGTTCCTGGCTTCCGGCCTCGCCCGCGAGGTCGTGCTGGCCCTGACCGGTCCCGGCAACTACGAGGAATCGGCGCCCGGTTACAGCCGCTCCGCGCGCGCTCGCCTGGTCCGGGTCCTCGTCGAGGAACTCCGCGAGGCGGACGAGCAACCCTTGCACCTGCCGGAGCCGCGGGACGACCGGCTGCGGGCCGTCGCCCGCATACTGTCCGAGGACCCGGCGAACAACGCCACGTTGGCCGAGTTCGGGAAGGCGATCGGGGCCGGCACCCGCACCCTCAGCCGGCTCTTCCGCAGCGAACTCGGTATGACCTTCTACGAGTGGCGTACACAGCTACGCCTCTACCACGCGCTCGTCCTCCTGGCCGACGGCCACGACACCCTCCACACCGCCAACGCCTGCGGTTGGGCCAACCCCAGCAGCTTCATCGCGGCGTTCAGCGCTGTCATCGGGACGACGCCGGGCCGCTACCGAACCGGATCCGACCGGCTGACCCCCTGGGGGGAGACGTAAGAGGCACGGGCGGGCGGCCCTGGCAACGAGGTTGGACCGCCCTGGCCGGGTCCCCGCGCAGCGGAAGGTTTCGCGCGACTTCACGATGGCAACCGTCCAGGGATCGCGGCGGGGACCGTTTCGGGTCCGGTCCGTCACGGCGAGTCGGACGATCTGTCCGCCATGGTGCTGCGCAGGGGGGTCTCCGCTTGTGCGGCGACCGCGATCGCGCAGGCGGCGCGTACGAAGGCGGCGACGGCCGGAGAGCGGGCTTCCTGGGGCCACGCGACGACCAGTGTGCAGTGCGGCAGGTCGCTGACCGGGCGGTAGGCGACTCCAGGGCGCGGGTTGCGTCGGGCGACCGAGGCAGGCGCGAAGAACACGATGCCGCCCGTCTCGACGAGGCTGAAGATCTCCGACAGGTTCGAGACCGCTCTCGTCGCCCCGGGCGGAGATGGCGCGGTTCGGCCGTCGTCGGCCGGCGCGCCGGTCGGGAGGTCGCGGCCGGCCAGGTCCGCCAGGCACAGCCGGGTACGGGCGGCCAGCGGGTCGGTTGCCGCCATGGCGACCAGGACCGGCTCGGTCAGCAGCGGCTCGCTGTCCAGCCCTCGGTCGTCGATGGGCAGGAGCGCGAGGGCGACGTCGGCGAGGCCCTCGCGCAGTGCCTGGGGTTGGGCGCCGAACCCACCGAGGACCAGTTCGGGGGGCAGGGCCGCGGGGTCGGTGCTGTAGGCGTCCAGGATCTGCGGCAACAGGCCGCCGTCGATGTCGGCCTTGAGTGCGATGCGCAGCCGGGGCGAGGCGCTGCCCGCGTGCCGGGCCCGGTGAGCGGCGGCGGTGACCGCCTCCAGGGCGGTCCTGGCGTCGCGCAGCAGGATCTCCCCCGCGCCGGTGAGTCTCACCTGCCGGGTGGTCCGTTCGAACAGCGTCACGCCGAGCTGTCGCTCGAGGTCGCGGATGGCTCGGGACAGAGGGGGCTGTGCCATGCCCAGCCGGTCGGCGGCTCGCCCGAAGTGCAGCTCCTCCGCGACCGCGACGAAGTAGCGGAGCTGCCGCACCTCCGGATCATTCATACCTCCAGGGTATCGATAGGGATTGAGGTGGTCCTTCACCTGTGCCGTTGCGCCGGGTTCACTCGAAGACGACCGCCCGGCACGCCCTGTGGGGTTCGCCGTCGACCCCCATGCTTGGAGACACTCGTGATCGTTCTTACTACGCCGACCGGTGACATCGGCCGCCAGGTCCTGGATCGCGTCCTGGACAGCGGTGAGGCTGTTCGGGTGATCGCCCGCGACTCCTCCCGTCTCCCGGGGCACGTGCGTGCGCAGGTCGAGGTGGTGGAGGGCTCACACGCCGACGCGGACACGATCGCGAAGGCGCTGGAGGGCGCCGACCGGCTGTTCTGGCTCGTGCCCCCGGCCGACTTCCGCACCGCCGGCCCCGCCGTGAGCCACTACCTGGACTTCACCCGGGCCGCCGCCCGGGAAGCCGCGGACCAGAACGTGCGGATGGTGCACGTCACCTCCCTGGGACACGGGTACGACGGCGAGGCGGGCCTCCTGTCGGCCGCGCTCGGCATGGACGAGTTGATCGAGAGCACCGGCGTGCGGTACCGGGCGCTGGCGCTGCCGTTCTTCATGGAGAACCTCCTGCGGCAGGCTCAGCCGATCGCACAGCAGGGCGTGTTCTCCATGGCGAACACCGCGGACCGGCCGTTGCAGCTCGTCGCCACCCGGGACGTGGCCGCGGCGGCGGCAGCCCTTCTGCTGGAACCCACCTGGACCGGTCAGGCCCGTGTTCCCCTGGTGAGCCCCGACAGCCTGACGCCCGACGCCATGGCCGAGATCATCTCCGAGACTCTGGGCCGCACGGTGCGCTACCGGCAGATGCCGCTCGCGGACTTCCCGGCCCACATGGCGCAGTTCGGCGCGAGCCCTTCGCTGGCCCAGGACATGGCCGACATGGTGAGCGCGCAGAACAACGGCATCTACGACGCCGAACCCCGCGATCCGGCCACCGCCACGGCCACCGACTTCCGCCAGTGGTGCCGGAACGTCCTCATGCCGGCCGTCCGGTCCTGACCGGCACCCGGGCCGGAGCGGCGCCGGGCTGGGTGAGGAGGTCCGTGTAGGGGCGTCCGATGGTCTCGACCCCCGCGCGGAGGTTCCCCGGCTCGGGGAGGGGCGCCTCCCCGTCGTCGGCCTTCGGTCGCCATCCTGGTGAACAACGCCGGCCCTGCGGCACAGGCGCGCAGTCGTGGGCGCCCGTCCTGTTCAAGGCGAAGCGATCATGCCGTGCGACGATCCCCCTGTGCCGTCCAGGACCGCAGAGGGAGGGCTCCCCCGCGGGCACCACCTTCCAGGTCCGGAGCCCGGAGCCGCCGCAGCCAGCCCTTCGTCAGCGGAGGGCGTGTACCGCCGCGGCGAAGAGCGGCGGCAGCCGGGACGCCACGGGCACGATGAGCCGGGCGCCGGCCGGGCGGCTGCTCGCGGCCAGCAGGGCTCTGGTCAGCAGGCGGTGGCGGCGCGTGGTGCGGGCCCACTCCCGCTCGTACCGCTCCGGCCGGCCCGCCGCGACACAGTGCACGGCGGCCTCGGCCGTCGCCAGGGCGAGTGCGATGCCCTCGCCGGTGAGCGCGTCCACGTAGCCCGCCGCGTCCCCGACGAGCAGTACCCGGCCCTCGACCCTGCGCCGCACCCGCTGGAGCAGCGGCCCCGCGCCTCGTACCTCCGTGGCGGGGGCTCCGCGCAGCGCGGCGGTGAGGGCGGGGAAGTCGGCCAGGTGCTCGTCGTAGCCGCGGCGGACGCGGCTCAGTACCGCGACTCCCACCAGGCCGTCGGCGACCGGGGTCACGTACGCCTCGCCGTGGCCGGACCAGTGGATCTCCACGAAGTCCGTCCACGGGGCGACGTGGTAGTGGCGGCGCAGTCCGTACCGGCCCCGCGCGCCGCGGGGCGGTTCCAGGCCGAGGCGGCGGCGGACGGGAGAGTGCAGACCGTCGGCGGCGATCAGCCAGCGCGCGGTGACGCCGGCGGCGGTGACGCTGTCCTGCGTCTGGCGCACTTCGCCGACCTTGCCGGGGACGATCCGTACGCCGAGACCGAGGGCGCGCTCGTGCAGGGCGTGGTGCAGGGTCGTACGGCGGACGCCCAGCCCGGGGCGGTCGCGGAAGGGTGCTTCGGCGCGGCGGCGGCCGTCCACGTAGCGGATGCCGCGCAGCTCCCGGCCCACTGGCTCCACGCCCAGCGCCCGGAGGGCGGCGACACCGCCCGGCATGACGCCCTCGCCGCACGCCTTGTCCACGGGCGCCGTGCGCGGTTCGACCACCACCGCGGTCAGCCCGGCCAGCGTGGCGTGCACGGCCGCCGCGAGCCCGGCCGGGCCACCACCGGCCACCAGGACGTCGATCATGCCGGAACCGGTGTGCCGGCGGCGGTCAGCGCCTGGTTCTCGCAGCGAACGCGCACGGTCAGCACGGCGGCGTTCAGGATCGTGAAGACGACGGCGGTCACCCAGGCGGTGTGCACCAGGGGCAGCGCCACCCCCTCCGCCACCACGGCCACGTAGTTCGGGTGCCGCAGCAGCCGGTACGGCCCCCGGGCGACCAGCGGCAGCCCCGGTACGACGATCACGCGGGTGTTCCAGCGCGGTCCGAGGGTCCCGATGCACCACCACCGCAATGCCTGCGCGCCCACCAGCACGGCCAGCGTCGGCCAGCCCAGCGCGGGCACGAACGGCCGGGTGCCGAGCCACACTTCGAGCGGACAGCCCACCAGGAGACCCACGTGCAGGGCGACCATCGCCGGATAGTGCCCGTCGCCCGCCACGATCGCCCCGCGTGCCCTGCTCCACCGCTCGTTGCGGCGGGCCACGACCAGTTCGGCGACCCGCTCACCCGCGACGGCGGCCACCAGCAGCGCGTACCAGATCATGTGTCCTCCTGTCGTGCTCACCAGCTCAGCAGCACCAGTTCGCAGGCCAGCCCCGGCCCGACGGCCAGCAGCAGTCCCGGAGTGCCGGGCGGCGGACGGCGTTCGGAGAGGGTGTCGCGCAGGACGTGGAGGACGGAGGACGAGGAGAGGTTGCCCACCTCGGCCAAGTGGCGCCAGCTGAGGCCGAGTTCCTCGCCGGGGAGGTCGAGCGCCTCGGTGACGGCCTCCAGGACGCGGGGTCCGCCGGGGTGGCACACCCAGGCCGTCACGTCCTGCGGTTTCAGCCCGTGGTCGCCGAGCAACTCCTCCACGTCGTCGGCCAGATGGTGACGGAGCGCCTGGGAGATGCCGGGGTCGAGGACGACCTTGAAGCCGGAGTCCCCGATGTCCCAGCCCAGCAGACCGCCCGCGTCGGGGTACAGACGGCTGCGGGCGTCCATGACCGTGGGGCCGGTGAACGCGTCCGCGCGGTCGGCTCCGCAGGCCACCACGGCGGCGGCGCCGTCGCCGAAGAGGCCGGTGGCGACCAGGTTGGCCGTGGAGCCGTCCCCGCGCTGGAAGGTGAGCGAGCACAGCTCGACCGACAGCAGCACCGCCACCTGCTCGGGGCGCCCCAGCAGGAAGTCGTGCACGCGTGCCAGCCCGGCGGCGCCCCCGGCACAGCCCAGCCCGAACAGCGGTACCCGCCGCACGTCCGGCCGCAGCCCGAGCCGGACCGCCACCCGCGCGTCGACGGACGGGACGGCGACCCCGGTGACCGAGGTGAATACCAGCAGGTCCACGTCGGCCGGTGACAGCCCGGCGGCGCGCAGCGCGTCCCGGGTCGTACGGACGCCCAGGTCGGTGGCGGTGGTGATGTAGAGGTCGTTGGCGGCGCCGAAGCCGTCCATCGTCTCGTAGCGGTCGAGCGGCAACGTCATGTGGCGGGAGCGGACCCCGGCATTGCGGTGCAGGCGGTCCAGCATCAGGCGGTCGGCGCCCCGGGGCAGGCAGGCGGCGGCCACCATGTCGGTGATGTCCGCCTGGGCGAAGCGGTACGGCGCGAGGGCACCGTGCACGGCGGCGATCCGCGTCATGGCGCTCCCGTACGTCGACCGAACCGGGTGGACTCACCAGCCCTTCCCGGGGCGGCCGGCCCGGCACCAGAGATCGCCCGTCCGGCCGTCCGGGATCGTGGCACGCCCCGCGCGGCCGCCCTCCGGGCGACGACGGGAATTGTCGGACAGGTCCTAGGATCGCCGGGTGGTGACTCCCGAACAGTCGACGATCCCGGCTCGCAAGGTCTTCGCCCTGGCCGGGGCGTGCCACCCCGGCCCGTTGATGGCGGTCACCGCGCTGACGGCGGCGCTCGCCGTGACGGCGGGTCAGGCGCCGGGCCGCTGTCTGCTCACCACCGGCGCCGTGCTCACCGGGCAGCTCTCCATCGGCTGGTGCAACGACGCCGTCGACGCGCGCCGGGACAGTGCCACGGGCCGCCGGGGCAAGCCCGTCGCGGACGGCGCGATCGGGGCCGGGCAGGTGTGGACGGCCGCGGGTGGTGCGCTGGCCGTGTGCGTGCCGCTCTCCTTCGCCTGCGGGTGGTCCGCGGGCGCCGTGCATCTGACCGCCGTCGCGGCCGCGTGGGCGTACGACCTGCGGCTCAAGGCGACCGGCTGGTCCTGGGCGCCGTACGCGGTGTCCTTCGCCGCGCTCCCGGCCTTCGTCACGCTGGGTCTGCCCGGGCGGCCGTGGCCCGCCTGGTGGGTCCTGACCGCCGGTGCGCTCCTGGGTATCGGCGCCCACCTCGGGAACGTGCTGCCGGACATCCGGGGCGACCTGGCGACCGGCGTACGGGGCTGGCCCCAGCGACTGGGCCCCCGCCGGGTACGGCTACTGCTGCCGGTGCCGCTGGTCACCGCGTCCGCCCTGCTGGCGCTCGGGCCCGCCAGGCCGCCCGGCACCCGGCAGGTGGCCGCGCTGGCGGCGGCCGGGCTGATCGCGGTGGCCGGGACGGTGCTGGGCCGCCGCCGGGAGCGGGCCGCGTTCGCGGCGGCGGTCGCCGTGGCGGCGCTGGACGTGGCGCTGCTGCTGGGCGGCGGCCTCGGGAAGGGCTGAAGCCGTGACCACCGACATCCGCGTGGCGATCGCCGAGGACGGGGGCGCAGGCCCGGCAGCGGCTCCGCCGCAAGTGTTATGGTACTGAGTACCAGATGGTACTCGATACCAAGGAGTGCGCCATGGACAGCCGAACCATCGTGTTGACCGGAGTCACCCGCGGTTTCGGCCGCGAGGCCGTCGAGTCGCTGATCCGGGCACGGCCGCAGGACCACTACGTCGTACTGGCTCGCCGGGGCGGCGATCGCCTCGCCGCGGAACTCGCCGGGGCCACCGGCGCCGCCGGGGTCACGGGCCTGGACTGCGACCTGGCTTCGCTCGCCGAGATCAGGAGGGCGGTGGCGGAGATTCTGCGTGGACTCGACACCGGGTCCCTCCCGCCGCTCGGCGGCTGTCTCGGCAACGCCGGCCTGACGCTCACGACGACCGGCGAGCGCACCACGGACGGCTACGAGATGACCTTCGGGGTCAATGTGCTGTCCCACTACCTGCTCGTCAGGGAGTTGCTGCCCCGGTTCACCGGACCGGGCTGGATCGTGCTCACCTCGAGCGACTGCCACTTCGGGCAGTTCCGCTACACGCTCGGCGCCACGGCGGCGCCACGCTGGGAGACGCCTGAGCGACTGGCCACACCGCGTGCCGGTGGGGCGCGGGAGGCCGGGCGGGCGTACGCGACCAGCAAACTCGGCGTCATCCACCTGGCCCACGCGCTGGCCCGCCGCGCGCCCGACGGCGTCGGCGTCTACTCCTACAACCCGGCGCTCGTCGCGGGCACCGATTTCTTCCGCCACGCCCCGGGCCCCGTACGGGGTGTGCTCGACGGGTACTTCCGGCTCCAGCGACTTCTCGGCCGGGGCATGACGCCGCGACAGGCGGGCGCCCGGCTCGCCGAGACGATCCTGACCGGGCCGACGGCATCGACCGGGTCCTACCTCGATCGCGGCCGTGCCGTCCCGTCGTCGCCGGAGTCGTACGACGAGGCGCGCGAGGAGGAGCTGTGGCGCGAGGCCGGCCGCCTCGTCGAGGCCGGCCGCGGGGCCGAAGGGGCGGATATCCTGGCGGAATGAGCGTGGACAAGTCTCCCGTGGAGTCGTTGCGGGACCGCAAACGCCGCCGGACCCGGGAACGGATCGTCGAGACGGCCTTCGCGCTCTTCATGGAGCGGGGGTTCGATGTCGTCACGGTGGACGAGATCGCCCAGCGGGCCGAGATCGGCCGCACCACCTTCTTCCGCTACTTCGGCGACAAGCAGGAAGTCGTCTTCTCGACCGAGGACGACTTCCTGCACGCGCTCACCGCGGCCATGCGCGAGGCGCCCGCCGAGCCGCTCCAGGAGCTCGCAACGGCACTGGCCGCGTCCCGGCGGCTGCTGCTCGCGCTCTGCACCGAGGCCGCCCGCAACCCCGGCCACTACGCGGTGTACCACCGTCTGGTCACGCAGCACCCCGAGCTGGAAGACCGCCACACCCGCAAGACCCGGCACTACGCCGACCTCCTCGAGAAGCACCTGATCGACCACGGCACCGCGCCGGCCACCGCCGTCCTCGCCGCCCAGTTGACCCTCGGCTGCTACCAGACGGCGTGGCGCCTGGGCGGCACGGACGCGACGGCGGTGCTCCGCGAGGCAGACGACGCCTTCGACCTCCTGCTGGGCGCCACCGCCGTCTGACCGGCGCACCGGCCTCCGCCGGTCGCGTCCCGGACGAACCGGCCCACCCTCCCGGCGGTCGATTCACGTGGCGTTTTGCACGGCTGTCACCCATAGGTCCGGGTAGCGTCGGCCGCACGAAGGGCGAGAGGACTTCCCTCCGCCGCCAGCTGCGGGTCCGGCCGGATCGATCGGAGGTGTGGTCGTGTCGGTCGACATGAGCACCGTGGACGAAGCGAAGTTGAACGAACTGCTGGGGAAGGTCGTGACCGATCTGGGCGCGGTCGCGGCGGCGCCCCTGGTCCTGGTCGGGGAGAGGCTGGGGCTTTTCCGGGCCCTGGCGGACGGCGAGGGCGTCACGCCGGGGCAGCTCGCGGAGCGCACCCGGACCGCCGAGCGCAACGTCCGCGAATGGCTGGCCGCGATGGCCGCCGGCGGATACCTGACCTACGAGGGCGACGACCGCTTCCGCATGTCACCGGAACAGAGCGCGGTCTTCGCCGACGAGAACAGCCCGGCCTTCGCGCTGGGCGGGTACCAGGCGTTCCTGTCCTGCGGCTCGGCCGAGGAACGGGACAGGCTGGAGCGGGCCTTCCGGGACGGCCGCGGCGTGGGCTGGCAGGAACATCACCCGGACCTGTTCGCGGGGACGGGCCGCTTCTTCCGTCCGGGCTACGCCGCGCATCTGGTGGACGAGTGGCTGCCCGCGCTGACCGGCGTGGTGGAGAGGCTGCGCGCCGGTGGCAGGGCCGCCGACGTGGGCTGCGGACTGGGCCACTCCACCATGATGATCGGCACGGCGTTCCCGAGCGCGCTGGTGACCGGCTTCGACAGTCACCGGCCGTCCGTCGACGCGGCCCGGGAGCTGGCCGCCGAGAGCGGTGTCGAGGACCGGGTCTCGTTCGAGGTGGCCGGCGCCAAGGACTTCGGCGGCGGGCCGTACGAACTGATCACGTTCTTCGACTGCCTGCACGACATGGGCGACCCGGTCGGCGCCTTGGCGCACAGCGGGGAGCGGTTGGCCGAGGGCGGCAGCATCATGCTCGTGGAGCCGCTGGCGGGCGACCGGCTGGAGGAGAACCTGAACCCGCTCGGCCGCACGTTCTACGGTGCCTCGGCCCTGATCTGCACACCGGCCTCGCAGTCCCAGGAGGTCGGCCGCGCCCTGGGCGCCCAGGCGGGCGAGGAGCGCACCCGCCAGGTCGCGTCGGAGGCGGGCCTGACCCGGTTCCGCCGGGCGGCAGAGACCCCGTTCAACATCGTGTACGAGGTCCGCGCCTGACGGTGGAACACCGGGGAGACGCCCCCTAGCGCGTCACCGCGTCGGGACTCGGGGCCTCGGACGTCTCCGGGGCCGCGGGCCTGCTCGCCAGGGTGAAGACAATGCGGGTGCCTTCGGTGTGTTCGAGGTCGACGGAGATGGTTCCGCCGTGGAACTCGACGATCTTCTTGCACATCGCGAGGCCGATGCCGCTGCCCTGGTACCGGTCCTTGGTGTGCAGCCGCTGGAAGATGACGAAGACCTGCTCGGCGTACTCGGCGGCGATGCCGATGCCGTTGTCGGTGACGGCGAACCGCCAGAAGTCACCCTCCCGTTCGGCGGAGATGTGGATGGCCGGTGTCTCGCCGGGGCGGCGGAACTTGATGGCGTTGCCGACCAGGTTCTGCCACAACATGCCCATCTGGGTGGAGTCGGCGATCAGGGTCGGCAGCTCGTCCCGTGTGATCACCGCTCCGGATTCCTCGATGCTGACGCTGATGGCGGTCAGCGTCCGCTTGATCACCGTGTTGAGGTCGACGCTCTGGTGGGCGTGATGGACGCGTCCGACACGGGAGAACTCGAGCAGGTCGTTGATGAGGGTCTGCATACGGTTCGCGCCGTCGACCGCGAAGTCGATGTACTGGTCCGCCCGTTCGTCGAGCTGGCCGCCGTACCGCCGCTGGAGGAGCTGCGTGAAGCTGGACACCTTCCGCAGGGGTTCCTGGAGGTCGTGCGAGGCCACGTACGCGAACTGCTCCAGCTCCGCGTTGGACCGCTTGAGGTCGGCGGACTGCGCGTCCAGGCGCAGCCGGGCGTCCTCGCTGAACTCCAGTTCCCGCACCAGCCTTTGGCGCATGGACTCGATCTCGCCGCTGAGCTGTCGCAGGTCGGCGGGGCCGGTCGGGGTGATCGGATGGCCGAAGTCGCCCTCCGCGATGGTCCGGGCGTCCGCCCCGATCTGTTCCAGGGGCGTGGTGACGCCCCGGCGCAGCGCCTCGAAGACGATCACGGCGAGGGTCACGATGACGGCCGCGATGGCTGCGAAGATCCAGTTCCGCAGGCTCATCGTGGCGGCCAGCTCCGCCCGGGAGGACGCCCGGTCGGCGCGCAGCCGGTCCTGCTGGGCAGCCATGGCCCTCCGCATGGCGTCGAAGTCCGCCTTGCCCCCGGCCGCGCTCTGCGCGGCCACCGGCGAGGGCTTGCCGGCCGGTGAGGCCACGACCGGCCGCGCGATCCGCGCCTGCCACTTCTCGATGTGGTCCTCGACGTCCTTCAGGTCACGCAGGCGGGCGGTGTTGCCCCGGAGGAGGACCGACAGGCTCTTCATGGACGTCTTCTGCTGGCTGAGCCCCTGCCGGTAGGGCGCGAGGAAGTCGGCGCGGCCCGTGAGTCCGTAGCCGCGAATGCCCGTCTCCTGGTTGAGCAGCGCCGATTCCAGCCGGATCGAGACCGTCAGCGCGGGGGACTTCACGTCCACCAGGTCGTCGCTGATCGACGCGGTCCGCTCCAGGACCCAGGCTCCGGTCGCTCCCAGGAGCAGCAGGACGGACATCGCGACGGTGACTCCGAGGCGAAGCCAGCGCCGGGTGGTCCACTGGGACAACTCCCGCCCGTGTGACGGCTTCTCGACGACGGTCATCCTCTGTCTCCTCCGCGGTGACGGCCGCGCTCACGGCGGCGCAGCCACACCTTATGGGACGACGACAACCGTTGTTGTCGGGGGTGACGCCGAGGACTTACCCTGCTCGTCATGCCTGGCAAGAACTTCGTTGCGCCAACCACCCCGCAGGAGACGGCCGCGCTCGCGGACGCTGCGGTCGACGAACTCTCGCGGCGCATCGCCCGTCAGCTCACGGAAGGCGTCCCCCGTTCCCTGCTGCCGGACGATCCCTCGCAGGCGCTGACCCGGCTGCACGTGCTGACCCACATCCAGCGGGCCGCCGAACGCCTCCAGCGTGCTGCGGCCGTGGACGCCGCACGTGCGGGCGCCGGTTACCCCCAGATCGGCGAAGCCGGCGGCATGACACGCCAGGGCGCCCGGCGGCGCTGGCCGGGACTCTTCACCCACTCCAATGAAGCACCCACGGAGCATCCGATGATGACCACCCCCGCTCGCCCCTACGACGTCCTGCTCGTCGAGGACGACGTCGCCGACGCCCTCCTCATCGAGGAGGCACTCTCCGAGCGCGGCGCGCGCAACCTGGTCCAGGTCACCGACGGAGTCGCCGCGCTGGAGCACCTGCGCGCCCCGGGCAGCGTGCGTCCCGACCTCATCGTGCTCGACCTCAACATGCCGCGCATGAACGGCCGGGAGCTGCTCCAGATCCTCAAGGCGGACGAGGATTTCCAGACCATTCCCGTCGTCGTCCTCACCACTTCCTCCGCCCCGGACGACGTCACGGGCGCGTACCACAGTCACGCCAACGCCTATGTGACCAAGCCCGTGAACCTCTCGGAGTTCGAGCAGGCCGTCCAGAGCATCGACGCCTTCTACCTGGAGACCGCCACCCGTCCGCCCCGCGGCTGAGGCAGGCTCCCCCACCGCGGCCCCGGCCCGCCCGACAGCACCGCCCTGTCCGGGCGCGTGCCGGTCGTGACCGGGCGGCTTCGGGGTACCGGCCGCCGCGCGGCGGTCGCGCTCGCGGTCGCCGGTGCGGATGTCGCCGGGCTCGGCATCGTGGCCGAGGCGAGTCCGCGGACGGCGTTCGTGGCGGAGGCCGGCGCCGTCGGTCACCGGGGGCGCCATCGCGCGTGACCGCGTGACTGCTTCACGATGACCGGACCTGCCCGGTGGTGTCACACCTCGCGCCAGCGGGCGTTGCACCAGGAGAACACGCCGAACGCGGCCAGCCCCAGCGCGATCAGCGCCAGCAGCCAAGGCCCGGCGGGCAGGTCCCGGAACGACCGCAGGGTGTCGTCCATGCCCTTGGCCTTGCCCGGCTCGTGCTGTACGGCGGCGATCAGCGCGAACACTCCGGCCACGCCGAAGACGATGCCGCGAGCGGCGCCGCCGCCCACGCCCAGGATCTCGACGGTCCGCCGCACCGTGGGGGACATCTCGCCGGTGCGCAGGTGCTTGCAGAACTTCCGCATGACGGCCCGTACCGCGATGTAGATGCCCGCGCCGACCACCACGAGTCCGGCGGCCCCGACGATCCACTGGCCGCCGGGCCACTTGAGCACCATCGCGGTCACGTCGTCGCTCTGCTTGTCCGAGGAGCCGCTGCCGCTGCCCTTGTCCCCGGCGGCGTAGGACAGTACCGAGTAGCAGACGAAGGCGTAGAAGACGGCGCGCGCGGCGGACAGCGCCCGCTTGGACGCCTTGTGGCCATCACCCCCGGCGGCGCCGAACACCGCTTCGGACAGCCGCCACAGGGCCATGCCGGCCAGCGCGATGCCGAGAATCCACAGCATGGCGGCGCCGAACGGCTTCTCCGCCAGTTCGGCGAGAGCGCCGCCGCGGTCGGCCTGCTTGCCGCCGCTGTCACCGCCCAGGGCCATCTGGAGGGCTATGACGCCGACGAGCAGGTAGATCAGTCCACGAGCCGCGAAGCCGGCCTTCGCCGCCGCGACCATCACCGGGCCGTCGGCCGCTCGCCGCGCCTGCCCCCAGCCACCCTCGGTCAGAACACTTGAATCCATGACAGACCCGATGCCCCGGCGCGTCCGCGTCACGCCTGGGCGGCGCACGCGAGGGTGAGGTCTGGCCGGAACGCCTATTCCCGGGCCTGGTTCGGGTCGACCGGAATCTCCCGTGCCGTGTTCTCGGCGCGCTTCTCGGCGGTCAGCCCCTGGGCCGCGGTGCCGCAGCAGCGGTCGTACTGGTTCTGCCAGTCCGTCATGAACGTTGCGTAGTTGGACTGGCCGGTCAGCTTCAGGTCCGTCTCGTCGTTGTGCCAGATGCCGTTGCTCGTCCAGTTCGAGGAACCGACGAAAATGAGCTTGGAATTGGCCGCACCCGCGTAAGTGCCGCTGACCATCATGTACTTGTCGTGCGTGTAGTGCAGGGCGTTGCCGTTCGTGTCGGTGCCGCGGGTGGTGTCGTGCACGTCGATGTTCGGCCGGTCCTTCAGATAGCTCTGCACGCTGTCGTCGACCTGGCCGGCGGTGAGGAGAATGTGGATCTTGACGCCGGTCCGGGCCAGGCTCACCAGTTTCTTCGGCAGCTCCAGATAGTTGCGGTCGCCCGGCTGGCCGTGCGAAGTCCACTGGAACATGGCGATGTTGATCGCGGCGGGGGCCTTGACGTTGTTCAGGAAGTCGACCCAGGTGTCGCTGCCGGAGCGGGCCTTGGGCCACTGGTAGGAGTGCGGGGACAGACTCCTGGCCGCCTTGCCGTCGGTGGAGTCGTAGTAGTCGGGCACCAGCGGGCCCGGGCCGTTGAGCGCTCCCTTGGCCATGGCGGTGAAGTAGCGCACGTAGGAGTTGTACAGGTCGACGTTGCCCTTGACGGTGGCGCTGCTGTTCCACGCGGTACCGGCCTGGGCGGAGGTGGGGTTGGCGCTGCTGACGGTCACCGTCCTGTTCGCGTCCTGCCCGCCGCTGAGCATGTAGTACTTCGCGTGCAGCGCGGAGCCGCTGTAGTGGGTCAGACAACCGCCCGGGCACAGCGCGGCGAAGCTGGAGGCCCGCGGGTCGTTGCCCAACTCGGTGACCATCGACTGCCAGACCGCGTTGTCGCTGTGGGAGTCCATCAGCGCCTTGACGACGACTCCGCGCTGGTGCGCGGCGATCAGGGCGTTGGCGAAGTCCGGGCCGGGTGCCGTGTTGCCGATCGAGTACATGGCGACGCGGATGGTCTGCCCGCAACTGGCGCTGTTGATCGAGTCGATGATCGGACCCATGATCTTCATCTGGGCGGCGGGGTCCTCCGGGTCGTTGAAGCGCGCGCCCGGGGTGGAGGTGAACGTCCGCTGTTCGCAACTGAGCGGTGTTTTGGCCTTCTTGACCGCGGCGTGCGCCGGTGTCAGCGACAGGACGGTGACGACCAGTGCGGTGATCAACGTGAACGTTCTCTTCATGAACGGCCTTTCGCCGGGCTGTCGATGACGAGTCGGGTTGCCACGAGAGGCCCGCAGGAACCATGCCGCCGTGCGCGGAATCTACTGCTGTCCCACTGATTGTTCCGGAATCAGTGTGCAGTCCCCGCCTCGCACGTCGCAAGATCCCTCGAGTGAGTGACCCGGCCGCCCCGTCCCTCACCCCCGGCGCCGGCGAAGTGCCCGGTCCCGGCCGCCCGGTGTCGGCTCGGTTCACCAACGGGCCCGCAGGAAAACGTCGTTGTGGGGCATGACGGCGGTGTACAGAGGCCTGCGTTCGCCCGCGTACACGGGCAGGAGCGCGGCCGCGTGGGCGCGGGACATCCGGGTGGCCGTTTCGGGGAACTCGTCGTCCTCGGCGATGGCGCTGGTGATGGTGATGGTGATGGTGCCGTCGTCGTCCTGCCGGACGCCTTCGATCAGGCCATCGACGGGCAGGGTTCGCAGGACGGCGTCGATGTCGGTGGACAGGGACGGCCAGACGGCGAGACGGGCGCGGGGAGCCCGTCCAGCCCGAAGCCGTCCACAGGTGGCTCCACGCCGAACTGGGCCGCTCGCCGTGATCGCCGGCGGTGTCCTCGCCGCCGACGCGGTACCCGTGTTCGTCACGGTCGGCGGGGTCGTACTTGGTGACGCGGTAGCAGTGGTGGAGCTGCACCGCCCCGTCAACCGGCATGCGTGAGGCGCCCTGTGCGTCGCGGGCGGTCGGGCGGGTTGCGGCGGGCCGGGCGGCGAACAGCCGCTGCGACGCGTTCACGGGAAGTCCGCCGAAGCGCACGCCGGGGGGAACGCGACGCCCCGCGGCCGGGGCGGCGCGGGGCGGTCGGGTGGGGCGGGGTCAGGTCGCCGGGGTGACCTCCCGCAGGTTTCCGGCGTTCACGAGGTTCGGGATCGTCGTGTTCGTCACGTACTGCGTGCCGAGCCCGGGCTGGCCGAACCACGGGCGGATCGGACCGGCCTCCACCGTGAACGGCTTGACCACCTTGTAGAGGTGGTAGTTGTACGCCGGGTCCGACGCGTTGTACTCGTCGAGGTTGGTCGGCGGAATCGCGCGCCGGATGTACGGGGTGCCCTGCGGGGCGAGGAAGTTGCCCCGGCCGCTGCCGAACAGGTCGACCATCTGGCCCGCCCTCAGCGTCCTGGTCTCGTGCACCGGGCGCCCGTCACGCAGGACGAACCCGTTGTTGTCCGGGTACCACCAGCCGGACTTGTTCTGCTGGTCGGTCTGCCAGTAGCAGCCCAGGAACCAGTACGGCGAGGTGCTGTCCTGCGGCTTCCAGCCGCGCAGCATCCGGGCGATGGGCCCGGTGCGGGGCAGATGGCTGGGGCCCAGCCGCCAGTCGTCCCGGTAGTACGTCTCCAGCCCGGTCGGCGGTGCCGTGGTCGTGCCGGGCGACCGGTGGACGGTCGGGCAGTCCTGCCCGGCGACGCCGGCGACCCCGGCACGAGCGCCGGCGGCCTCGACGGGGCCCGGGGCGAGGCCGATCAGCAGGAGCGGCGAGGTGAGCGCGCCCACCATGAGGCGACGCAGTAGCTTCATTCGAGTCTCTTCCCTGTCCCTTCCCGGCCGGTGCCACCCGGCACCGGACACACGGGCGTTGCCCGTGACGAGCCATTAGTGGCGGGCGAGGGAAGGCGAAGCCGGGTTGGTGCGGCCGGAAGACCTCCGAACGGCGCAGCAACGGAACCCGACAGGCGCAATCGTGTGAGCGGAGTCACGTGCGGGACCGTGTTGCTCCTGAGGACCCGGGGTAGCAGGGTTCCGGATGTGCTGCGGGGACGGCCGATCACTGGGGAGTGTCATGGCCGTCCCCGCGGTGTCTCCGTGAGAAGCGCGCCGCGAGGGTCTGGATCAGGCCGTCGGTCTCCGTGGCACGCCGGCGGACGCCCTCGCCGCCGGTGACGGCGCGCGGACGTCGGTTTCGGACAGCGCACCCGCACCGGGTGCCGTGAGTGAGGGGGCAGCAGGGGCATGATGAGCGTCCCGGGACGAGAGCCCGCTCAGAACGCCGGGCCCGGCGAGGAGGGTCAGTCCACCTCGTCGGGGCACGATCTCCGGGCACTGTTCGGCAGGTCCACCGCCGTCTTCGCCTCCCTCGCGGGCCCCGCCCACATGGTCGAGACCGCCAACGAGGCGTTCTTCGAGGCCATCGGAGGGGGCGAGCGGACTCGCACCGGGGTACCGCTGGGGCAGTTGATGCCGGAGCCGGCCGAGCAGGGTCTTCTGGCCCTGCTGGACCGGGTCTACCGCACCGGTACGCCGTACACCGAGTACGACGCGCGGGTTCTCGTGGGCACCGGGCCGGGTGCGCGCGAGGCGTTCTTCGACTTCACCTTCGAGCCGCGCCTCGACGTGGGCGGCAACTGCGTCGGGGTGCGGGTCGTCGGGGTGGAGACCACGCACCTCAAGCAGGCGCAGCGGCTGACGGCCGAACACCGTGTGCTGCTGGAGCAGATCGCCCGGCAGGCGCCGCTGGAGCAGGTGCTGGACGGCATGGCGCGGGCCATCGAGAAGCTGATGCCGGAGGAGGTGCTGGTCTCGGTGCTGCTCGCCGACGCCGACGGCGTGCGGCTGCGGCACAGTGCCGCACCCAGCCTGCCGGACTTCTACAACCGGGCCATCGACGGCATCGCCACCGGGGAGGGCGTGGGCTCCTGTGGCACCGCGGCCCACCGGCGCCGACCCGTCATCGTCAGCGACATCGCCACCGACCCGTTCTGGGACGACTTCCGCGACCTGGCCACCGCCGCGGGGCTCGCGGCCTGCTGGTCCACTCCGATCCTCGCCCGGGACGGCTCGCTGCTGGGCACCTTCGCGATGTACCACCGCGTGCCCCGCGAGCCGCAGGACTCCGACCTCGCCCTGGCCAGGGTGTTCGCCGAGACCGCCGCCCTGGCCATCGAGCGCCATCGGGCCGAGCGGGCCCGCGCGGAGGCGGAGGCGAGGGAGAAGGCCGCGCGCGAGGACCTGGCGTTCCTGCTGAAGGCCAGCACGGCGCTCACCTCGGACCTGGACCATCTGCAGACGCTCCAGGAACTGGCGGCCCTCTGCGTGCCCGCGCTGGGACCGCTGTGCGCGGTGGACATCGCCGAGGCAGGACGACTGCGCCGGGTGGCCACCGCGGCCCCCTCCGACGCGGCGGAGAGGCTCCTCGCCTCCCACATCCCGGTCTACGACGCCGAGGACGACGCGGTCGCCCGGGTGCTGGCGACCGGCGTGAGCGAGGTCGCCCGGCGCGCTCCCACGGGCCCGGGGCCCTGGCGGGATCTCGGCGTCACCGGCTATCTGTGCATCCCGCTGACCGACCGCGGCCGTACCTTCGCCACGCTGACCCTGCTCTCCACCGGTGGGCACGTGTTCGACGGTCACACCGTCGCCCTGGCGGAGGAACTCGCCCGGCGCGCGGCCTCCGCCGCCCACAACGCCCGCCAGTACACCCAGCGTGCCGCCCTCGCACGGGACCTGCAGGCCGGCCTGCTGATGCCCCGGGTTCCCGGCGTGCCCGGCGCGGGGATCGCCACCTACTATCACCCCGCCGGTGAGGGCCTCGACATCGGTGGCGACTTCTACGACGTCTTTCCGCTCCCCGACGGCAGGTGGGCGTTCCTGCTGGGCGACGTCTGCGGCCGCGGCGCCACCGCCGCCGCGACGACCGCCCTCGTGCGCCACACCGCCCGCGCCGTGGCCCGCCTGCTGCCCGACCCGCCGGCCGTGGTCCAGGCGATCAACCAGGCCCTCCTCGACCGGCCCACCGACCACGACGGGGGCTTCGTCACCCTCGTCTACGGCCACTTCGTCCCCGTGGACGGCGGCGGCCTCGACCTGTCCCTCGTCCGCGCCGGACACGAGTACCCCGTCCACATCGACGCCGGCGGAAACGCCCGGCCGGTGGAGGTCCCCGGCCCCCTCATCGGCATCGCCGCCGATCCCGACCTGCCCGCCCACCACATGCGCCTGTCCCCCGGTGAGAGCCTCCTGCTCCACACCGACGGCATCACCGAAGCCTGCGACCGGACCCGCGGCCAGTTCGGGGAGGAACGCCTGTTCCAGGCACTCGGCACGCTTCCGGCCGCCCACACCGCCGAGGACGCCGTCACCGCCCTGACCAGCGCGGTCCGCGCGTTCACCGGATCCGACGGCATCGACGACGACCAGGCGGTCCTCGTCCTGACCGCCCTCCGGGACGGGGCGCCCGGGCCGGTCCGGATCACCAACGAGTGCCCCTTCGAGCGGCGGGAAGGAGAATGGTCGACTCAGGGAGGCTGATGTGACGCGCGACGGGATGGGACTGACCGATGTGCTGGAGGCGGCGGAAGCCGCCGCTCCGGTGGCCTCGCTCGACGTGGTCGCGCGCAATCTGCGCGAGCGGTTCGGCGCGGAGTACGTGTCGTTCCTGTTCGTCGACCTCGTCAGCCGCAGCGTGGTCAGGGTGACCGAGGAGAGGGCCACCCAGCAGGGGCGCCGCGCCGAGCAGATCCCGCTGGCCGGCAGCGTCTACGAGGAGGTGCTGCGCACCCAGAAGGTGCTGCGGGCGGCGAACGCCGGGACGGGACAGCTGGTCCTCGCCCCGGTCACCAACCGCGGCGACACCATCGGGGTGCTGGAGCTGTGGCTGCCCGAGGTGACGGAGGAGGTGCTGGAGCAGGTCGCGGAGGCCGCGCACGCGCTGGCGTACATCGTCGTCACCGACCGCCGCTTCACCGACCTCTACCACTGGGGCCAGCGGACCACCCCGGTGAGCCTGGCGGCGGAGATCCAGCGGCAACTGCTGCCCTCCGCACCCTCCTGCGAAGCCGCCGAGTTCGCGCTGGCCTGCGCGCTCGTCCCGGCCGACAACATCGCCGGTGACACCTACGACTACACCCTCGACCACGACACCCTGCACCTGTCCGTCACCGACGCGATGGGCCACGACGTCCACGCCTCCCTGATGGCCACCTTGCTGGTCAACGCCTCGCGCGGCGCCCGCCGTGCCGGGGCGGACCTCGCCGAGCAGGCCCGCCGCACGCACCAGGCCCTCCTCGATCACGGACGGCGGACCTTCGCCACGGGCCTGCTGCTGCAAGTCGCCCTCGACGGGAGCGGGGCCCGGCTCGTCAACGCCGGACACCTCTGGCCGCTCCGACTGCGCGACGGCGTGGTCGAGACCGTCCCGCTGAACGTCAATCTGCCGTTCGGCGTCGCCGGAGAGCGGGGCCCGTACGAGGTGCAGGATCTCGACCTGCGTCCCGGCGACCGCCTGGTGCTCTACACGGACGGCATGCAGGAGCGGAATGCGGCGTCCGTCGACCTGCCCGGCATCATCGGTGCGACCGCCACGGAGCATCCGCGCGAGGTCGTCCGCGCCCTGGTCGACGCGGTCATCACCTGCGACGGCGACCTCAGGGACGACGCGACCGTGCTGTGCCTCGACTGGCACGGTCCCGGCGCGAAGGTACGCCACTGCGATGCGGGAGCGGACGCCTGAGAGGCGGCTCCTTGGGGGTGCCGGTACGACGGGTGCCAGGGTGACGGGTGCCGGGGTGACGGGTGCCGGGGTGACGGGTGCCGGGGTGACGGGTGCCGGGGTGACGAATCGGCCCCGAGGGGCGGACAAGGTGTCGGCATGAGCGTCGGCCAACCGCGCCCAGGGGGTACGACGCAGCGCATCCGGATCGCGAGCAGGGCCTCGGCGCCGGCCACCGCGCAGGTGAAGTGGTTGACGGGCGAGCCGGAGCGGACCGCCCCGGGCGTGGTGGCGGAGTTCGTTCCCGTCGGGACCGTGGGGGATCGCCGGAGCGGGTGACGCGGGGCTGGTCGAACAGCGCGACCAGGGCCCCAGGCGGCTCCACCGGCAGCGCCGTGAGGAGTTCGACGCCCGCTTCCCCGGCCTTCTCGACCTGACCCTGCGCGCCGACGGGAACGAGTAACGGGGCCCGCACACCGGCAGGTTGGCGCCACGGCCCGAAGTAGCCGCACCCGTCACGCGTAGCATTGACGTGCTCACGTCTCATCGCTACGTTGCGACAGCGTTTCGGCACCCACCGGCGCTCCCCGTGCGAGCCGCCTTGTCCTCCGCCGTGACAAGTCGTCGCCACGTGCACCTCGAACGACCCCGACACCCTCGACCAGGAAGCCCCGTTCACCTTCGAGACAACGTTGTCACCCCTACCCAGGAACCGCGTCGAGTCCGCCCCTCCCCCACTTCCCCAGGAGGCACATCGCGATGTTCGGGAACTCGTTGTTCAGCAGACGCCGGGGCGCCGCCCCGGTCGGGCCACGGTCGTCCCGGTCGCGCCGGGGGTACGCAGCCCTCGGCGCCGTGGCCGGGGCCGCGCTGTTCGGCGCCTACGCGCTGCCCGCGCCCGCAGCGGCGGCGGCCGCCCGCCCCGCCGACCTCGTCGCCCATCCGGCCGACCTGGTCAACCCGTTCATCGGCACGTCGAACGACGCCAACGACTTCCCCGGCGCGGACGTGCCCTTCGGCATGGTGCAGTGGAGCCCTGACACCTCCTCGCGGCCGCCGGGCGGCGGGTACGAGTACAAGGACTCCTCGATCACCGGGTTCAGCCTCACGCACATCGCCGGTCCCGGCTGCGGCGCGGCGGGTGACGTGCCGGTGCTGCCGACGGTCGGCGCGGTCAGCAACTCGGCCACCGACTCCTTCTCGCACGCCAACGAGTCGGCCACGGCGGGCTCGTACAAGGTCGCGCTCGACAACAAGGTGACCACCGAGCTGGCCACCACCACGCGGAGCGGGATGGCGCGGTTCACCTTTCCCGCGACCACTCAGGCGAACCTGCTGTTCAAGCTGAACGGCAGCCAGAACGGCGGTAGTTCGACCCAGTTCAACGTGGTGTCCAACACCGAGGTCAGCGGTCAGGTCACCAGCGGCCGGTTCTGCGGGGCCGGGAACAGCTACACCGTCTACTTCGACATGGTCTTCGACCGGCCCTTCGCCGGCAGCGGCAGCTCGCTCGCCGCGTCGAAGCCGGCGCCGCGCACCGAGCGGGCCGGGAAGAACGCGGCGGACAAGCCGAACCACCCGCGTCTGCACGGCGCCGGGCCGAAGGCGGCCGCCAAGGGCGACGCAACCCCCGAGGCCGCCGCGTCCAACGCCCATGTCACCTTCGACACCAGCTCGAACCAGGTCGTCCAGGCCAAGGTGGGCGTCTCCTATGTCTCCGTCGCCAACGCGAGCGCCAACCGCGCCGCGGAGAACCCCAACTGGAACTTCGACGCCGTGCGCACCTCGGCGCACGACGCCTGGGACTCGGCGCTCGGCAAGGTGCTGATCGGCGGCGGGACCTCGGACCAGCAGAAGATCTTCTACACCGCGCTCTACCACTCCCTGCTGCACCCGAACGTCATCAGCGACACGAACGGCCAGTACTTCGGCTTCGACGGCAGGACGCACCAGGTCGACTCCGGGCACCGGGCCGCGTACGCCAACTACTCCGGCTGGGACATCTACCGCTCCCAGGCACAGTTGGAGGCACTGGTCAGTCCCCAAGTGGCCTCCGACACGGCCCAGTCGATGGTGGACGACTACCAGCAGACCGGGATCTTCCCCAAGTGGTCGGAGAACAACGGCGAGTCCTATGTCATGGTCGGCGACCCGGCCGCGGCCATCATCGCCGACTACTACGCCTTCGGCGCACGGGACTTCGACACCTCGACGGCGCTCAAGGGGCTGCTGAAGCAGGCGAGCACCGCGAACAACGACCGGCCGGGTCTCAATTACCTCGACAGCCCCGGCTACGAGCCGCACGACGGCAGCTACGGCTGCTGCAACTTCTACGGCCCCGTCGCCACCACGCTGGAGTACGACACCGCCGACTTCGCACTCTCCGCACTCGCCGGTTCCCTCGGCGACAGCCAGAACCAGAAGACGTACGCCCGCCGGGCGCAGGACTGGCGCAACGTCCTCAACCCCGCCTCCGGTTTCGTTCAGCCGCGCAACGCCAACGGCGGTTGGACCGGCGGGTTCGACCCCACCAGCGGGACGGACATGGTGGAGGCCGACTCCTGGATCTACACGGGCATGGTGCCGTTCGACGTGGGCGGACTCGCCACCGCCAAGGGCGGCGACAAGGTGATGGGCGACTACCTCGACACCGTGCTGCGCAGCTACACCGGCGCGAACGGCTACGCCTGGGTCGGCAACGAACCGAGTATCGAACTGCCCTGGGAGTACGACTACATCGGTATGCCGTACAAGACCCAGTCCACCGTGCGCGCGGTGCAGGACCAGATCTGGTCCAACTCTCCCGCGGGACTCGCCGACGGCAACGACGACCTCGGTGCGATGAGTGCCTGGTACGTCTGGTCGGCGCTCGGCATGTTCCCCATGACACCGGGCACGTCCGATCTCGCCCTCGGTTCCCCGCTGTTCCCGCAGGCCCAGGTCACGCTGCCGTCGGGCAACACGCTCACGGTCAACGGCTCCGGCGCGGCGGACAACGCCCCCTACGTCCAGTCCGCGACCTTCAACGGCTCGGCGTGGAACAACGCCTACGCTCCGACGTCCGCGATCACGTCGGGCGGCACCCTCGGCTTCACGCTGGGGACCACGGCCAACACCGGCTGGGCGAGCGGGACTTCCGCCGCTCCCCCGTCGTACCCCGGTGACACCTCGGCGCCGGCCAAGCCCCGGGTGGGTCCGGTGAAGGCGGGTGTCGGTTCCTCGCTCTGCGTGGACGACGCCAACTCCGGTACGGCCGACCACACGGCGATCCAGCTCTGGACCTGCAACGGGACGTACGCCCAGGACTGGACGGTCGCCTCGGACGGCACCCTGCGCACCCTCGGCAAGTGCCTCGACGTGTCGAACAGCGGGACGGCCAACGGCACCCTCGTCCAGCTGTACACCTGCAACGGCACCGGCGCCCAGGCGTGGACGATCGGCTCGGACGGCTCGCTGAAGAACACCAACTCCGGTCTGTGCCTGGACGATCCCAACTCCGCCACGGCGGAGGGCACCCGGTTGCAGATCTATTCCTGCAACGGCTCGGCGGCACAGAAGTGGACGCTTCCGGCGGCGTAGCCGGTGGTCCGATCGCTCTCCTTCGCCCTGTCCTCGCGGAGCGGACAGGGCGAAGGCGTCTTCAATTGCGCGTGATCTGTGCGTGCACGGGTGATGCCGGCTCGCCGGCGGTCTGTGAGACGGCAGCTCAGCTCAGCGGCTTGGACAGCACCGCCTTGCGGTGACTGAAGGTCTCCAGCGAGTAGCGGCCGTGGTAGCTGCCCATGCCGCTCTCCCCCACGCCGCCGAAGGGCAGGTCGGAGACGGTGAGGTGGGCGAGGGGCAGGCCGTGACCCAGGCCGCCGGAGGAGGTCTCGGCGGCGATGCGGTCGCGGGTGCTGTCGGACTCGGTGAAGACGTACAACGCCAGCGGCTTGTCGCGGTCGTTGATGAAGTCCACCGCCGCGTCGAGGTCGGGCACGGTGACGATCGGCAGGATGGGTCCGAAGATCTCCTCCCGCATCACGGGCGCCTCGGGCGCGACGTCGGCCAGGACGGTCGGCGCGATGTACTTGTCCTCACGGTCGCTCGCCCCGCCGACCACCACCCGCCCGGAGTCGAGCAGGCCGGAGAGGCGGTCGAAGTGGCGCTCGTTGACGATCCGGCCGTACTCGGGCGAGGTCGCCGGCTCGGTGCCGTAGATGCCCTCGACCGCGCGGACGAGTGCCGCCTCCAGGGCGGGGGCGGTGTCCGGGTCGGTGAGGACGTAGTCGGGGGCGACGCAGGTCTGCCCGGCGTTGAGGAACTTGCCCCGCGCGAGCCGGTCGGCGACCACGTCGAGATCGGTGTCCCGGTCGACGAACGCCGGTGACTTGCCGCCGAGTTCGAGAGTGACCGGGGTGAGGTGCTCGGCGGCGGCGCGCATGACGACGCGGCCCACCGTGCCGTTGCCGGTGTAGAAGATGTGGTCGAAACGCTCGGCCAGCAGGGCCGTGGTCTCCGGGATGCCGCCCTCGACCACGGCGACCGCGTCGGTGTCGAGGTAGGCCGGGATCAGCTCGGCCAGCGCGGCGGAGGTCGCCGGCGCCAGCTCGCTCGGCTTCGCCACGACCGCGTTGCCGGAGGCCAGCGCGCCGACCATCGGGGCGAGCAGAAGCTGGGCCGGGTAGTTCCAGGGGGCGATGACGAGGACGACGCCGAGCGGGTCGTACTGCGTCCAGGCCGTCGCGTCGGCGCCGAGGTGCGCGGGGACCGGAGCCGGCTCGGGGCGCAGCCACTCCTCCAGGTGTTCCAGGGTGTGGTCGATCTCGCGGACCGTGAAGTCGATCTCCGTGCGGTGCGCCTCGGTGGCGCTCTTGCCCAGGTCGGCGTGGAGGGCGGTGGCGAGGTCGGCGCCGCGCTCGGTGAGCAGCGCGCGCAGGCGGCGCAGTTGCTCGCTGCGCCACTCGACGGACTTGGTCCGGCCGGTGCGGAACGTGTCGCGCAGGCGGGCGACGGTGTCGGCGGGCTGCTCGGTGGGGGCGTGGTTCACGGGTGCCTCGCGATCTCGGCTGACAGATGTAAACACCAACCTTTCAGGTGGCCGACCGCATTCCGCGCATTGCCCGGAATGACGCAGATCACGGCGAGCGGGCGCGCGGCGTCAGATGTCCGAGCCCGGCCCCAGCCGTACGTCCAGCCCGTCGTTCTCCGTCCAGAACCGGTCGTCCGCGTCCTGGAGGCGGGACGCGGCGTGGCGCAGATGGAGGCGGGCGGCGGCCTGAGCGGCCTCGGGGTCGCGGGCCTCCACGGCGGCCAGGATGGCGTGGTGCTCCTGGCGCACCGCCTCGATGAAGTCGCTGCGGCGCGCCTCGTTGGCGCGGGTGACGCGGATGCCGCCGCGGGCGACCTCGCCCAGGTAGCGCACCGTCTGGACGAGGACCGGGTTGCCGGTGGACTCCGCGATGGAGCGGTGGAAGGCGAGGTCCTCGTCGACACCGTCGCCGTCGGCCGCGACCGCCGCGTCCAGCGCGTCCAGTGCCCCGCGCATCCGGGCGATGTCGTCCGGCATGGCACGGGTCGCCGCCAGGGCCGCCGCCTCGCCCTCCAGCGCGGCGCGGACCTCGACGATCTGGAGCACCCGGGACTTGGTGCCCGGGGACTCCGCCTCCAGGTCGAGCGGCCGGGTGCGCCGGGGCAGGACGAAGACGCCGAGGCCCTGGCGCGGCTCGACCAGTCCCGCGTTGCGCAGCCGGGACACCGCCTCGCGGACGACCGTGCGGCTCACGCCGAGCTGCTTGACCAGCGCGACCTCGGTCGGCAGTTTGTCGCCCTCGGCGAGCCGCCCGGACTCGATCTCCTCCGCGAGGATCGCGGCGACCTGGTCCGCGAGCCGTATCGGACCGCTCACCTTGGAAAACATGCTTTTCAGTCTATCGATCCGCGCTCTGCCGCCCGGCTCCGAGCCCGGTGACGGCGGTCACCGCGTCGGCGTGGTCGGTGAGGTACTCCCGGACGACCGACTCGAAGTCCGGGTCGGCCGCCAGGCCCAGGGTGGCGGCGCGCGCGTTGTCGAAGTCGGCGGGCCAGGAGCCCACGATGGCCTCGACGGCGGGCTCGGGCGCGACGGTCACGAGGTCCGCGACCGCGTCCCCGGCCACCCGGCGAAGGGTCAGGAGCATCTCCTCGACCGAGACCGTCAGCGCGGGCAGGTTGACCGGCAGCCGCCCGTCGAGCTGACCGGGGCCCTCGCCGCGCTCCAGTTCCGCGACCCGGAGGATGCCCGCGACCGTGCGCCGGGGCGAGGCCAGGGCGACCCGCAGGGCGGGGTCGACGGGGCAGACGGCCGGCAGCCCGGCCAGCGGCTCCCGGACGATGCCGGACAGGAACCCGGACGCGGCGGCGTTCGGCTTGCCCGGCCGCACCGACACGGTCATCAGCCGCGCCACGCGTCCGTCCACGAAGCCACGGCGCGTGTACTCCGCGACGAGCTGCTCGCAGACGAACTTCTGCACGCCGTAACTGGAGCGTGGGGCAGGCAGCGTGGCCTCACTGACCACCTCGGGCAGCGGCAGCGCCGGGTCCGGGCCATACACCGCGACGCTGCTGGAGAACAGCAGCCGTACGACCGGTCCCCCGGCGGCGGACTGCGCGCGGGCGGCTTCGAGCAGGGCGCGGGTGGTGTCGACGTTGGCGGCCATCCCGAGGTCGAAGTCGGCCTCGCACTCGGCGGACACGGCGGAGGCGAGGTGGATCACCGCGTCCACCGGCTCGGCGAACAACTCACCCAGCCGTGCGGTCAGATCGCCCTGGACCACCTCCACGAGCGGGTCGGCGGTGAGCGGTGACGCGTCCGGTGTGAACAGGTCGGCCAGCACCAGCCGGTCCACGGGTACAGCGTTGAACGTCCGCGTCTCCAGCAGCCGTTCGGCCACCTGGCGGCCCAGGAAGCCGAAGCCACCGGTGATGACGATCCTCATGCGTGTGCTCCTCGGTAGTCGTGCAGCCAGCCGAGCCCCTCGCTCGTCCCGGCGCGGGGGCGGTACTCGCAGCCGGTCCACCCCTCGAAGGCCAACTCGTCGATGACAGCGAAGAGATGGCCGAAGTTCAGTTCGCCCGCGTCGGGTTCGTGCCGGTCGGGCACGCCCGCGATCTGGAGATGCCCGACCCGGCCGGTCGGCAGGTCCCGGCGCAGGACCGTGGTGAGGTCGCCCTCGGTGATCTGGCAGTGGTAGAGGTCCAGTTGGACCTTGACGTTGTCGGCGTCCAGCTCCCGTACGACAGCGTGTGCTTGGGTCTGGCGGTTGAGGAAGTAACCCGGCATGTCGCGGTGGTTGATCGGTTCGATCAGGAGGTCCACCCCGGTCGCGTCCGCCCGGTCGGCGGCCCAGGCGAGGTTGGCGAGGTAGGTGTCGCGGTGCCGGACGACATCTGCGGGGGCGGCTCCGGTCGGCAGCAGCCCGGCCATGACATGCACGCGCGGGCAGTCCAGAACGGCCGCGTACTCCAGTGCCCGGTCGATTCCGGCCCGTGTCTCCGCCTCGCGTCCGGGCAGTGCGGCGGTCCCGCGCTCACCCGCGTCCCAGTCGCCGGGCGGGGCGTTGAACAGCACCTGTCGCAGCCCGTGGTCGTCCAGCAGGCGACGCAGATCGGCGGCCTCGTACGCGTACGGGAACAGGTACTCGACGGCTTCGAAGCCGTCCGCCGAGGCCGCGGCGAACCGGGCCGGGAACGGGTGCTCGGTGTACATCATGGACAGGTTCGCTGCGAACCTCGGCATGGTCACTCCCATGACGCCGGTGGGCGCCGGTCAGCGGTTGACGACGTCCTTCTTGGTGGTGAGTACGGCGGCGGCGCCCACGACGAGGCTGAACGCCAGCACGTACATCGGTATCGCGGCCGAGCCGGTGCCGTCCTTGAGCGCGCCGATCATGTACGGGCTGACGAAACCGGCAAGGTTTCCCACGGAGTTGATGAGGGCGAGCCCGGCCGCGGCCGCCGTGCCGCCGAGGAAGGCGGTGGGCAGCGACCAGAACAGCGGGGCGCAGGTCAGTACGCCGGCCGCCGCGAAGGACAGGGCGATCAGGGACAGCGCGGTCGAGCCGGACCAGGAGGCGGCCAGTGTGAAGCCGACGGCGCCCATCAGGCTCGGGACCACCAGATGCCAGCGGCGCTCCCGGCGCCGGTCGGCCGACCGTCCGAACAGGTTCATCGCGACCAGTGCGGCCAGGAACGGCACCGAACTGAGCACGCCGATGGCCAGGTTGCCCTTGATGCCGGTGGACTCCACGAAGGTCGGCATCCAGAACGTCAGCGCGTACTGGCCCATCACGAAGCAGAAGTAGATGAGGCTCATCAGCCACACCTTGGGGTCGCGGAAGCCGTCCCAGACCCTGCCGTGCACGGTCCGGTGCGTGGCGTCCTCGGCGAGCGCCCGCTCCACGACGTCCTTCTCCTCGTCGCTGAGCCACTTCGCGTCCCGCAACCCGTTGTCCAGGTAGAACAGCGTGGCCACGCCCACGGCGAGAGCGGGCAGCGCCTCCAGGGCGAACATCCACTGCCACCCCTGCCAGCCGCCCGTGCCGTGGAAGGCGTCCAGGATCCAGCCGGAGAGCGGGTTGCCGAAGATGCCCGCCACGGGGATCGCCGACATGAACATCGCGATGACGCGGCCCCGGCGGTGCGAGGGGAACCAGTAGGTGCAGTACAGGATGACGCCGGGGTAGAACCCGGCCTCGGCCGCGCCGAGCAGGAAGCGCAGCACGTAGAAGGTCGCCTCGTTGGTGACGAACACGAACGCCGCCGAGACGAGCCCCCAACTGATCATGATCCGGGCGATCCAGGTGCGGGCGCCGACCCGCTGGAGCAGCAGGTTCGAGGGGACCTCGAAGAGGAAGTACCCGATGAAGAACAGCCCGGCGCCCAGGCCGTACGACGCCTCGCTGAATCCCAGGTCACCGGACATCTGGAGCTTGGCGAAGCCGACGTTGACGCGGTCGAGGTAGGAGACGATGTAGCAGAGGACGAGGAAGGGGACGATCCGCCGGACGACCTTGCGGAAGACGGCGTTCTCGCGGGTGAGGTCGACTTCGGTGGCGACCGTGGGGAGAGACATGACGAATCCTTGGAGCGGCTCAGGGGGATTCCGGGGACGAGCGAGCGGGTGCGGGGGCGGGCGGGTTCACCAGCGGGCGCCGAACACGGATCGCAGTTCGGCGAGGGCGGGTTCGGGCAGCGGTGCGGGGCGGCGGTCGGTGAGCAGCCACAGGCGGGCCGTCTCCTCGAGTTCTTCGAGGACGGCGAGGGCGGAGGCCGCGTCGGGCCCCCAGACGACCGGTCCGAGCCGGTCGAGCAGCACGGCCCTGATCGGCGTACCGCTCGCCGCGCGTTCGGCGATGCGGGCGGTCACCAGGTCGGCCACGCGGGGGTCGCCGGGCCGGTGGTAGGGGACGAGCGGGACGTGCCCGACCTTCATCACGTAGTACGGCGTGATCGGCGGGAGCACGTCGTCCTGACTCCACACTCCGGCCAGGGTCAGCCCGACCAGGTGCGTGGAGTGGGTGTGGACGATGAAGCGGGCGGTGGGGTCGGCTGCGTAGATGCGGCGGTGCAGGGTGAGGGTCTTGCTGGCGCGGTCGCCCGCGAGCTGCTCGCCCCGGGCGTCGACGAGGGCCAGCCGGCCTGGGTCGAGGAAGCCCAGGGCGGCGTCGGTCGGGGTGATCAGGCGGGAGTCGCCCACCTGGGCGCTGATGTTGCCCGCGCTGGCGTGGACATAGCCGCGTGCGAACAGGCTCGTGCCCACGCGGACGATCTCGCGCCGGGCCTCCTCCACCGGGTCGGTCACGGTCCTCGTCATGACTTCCCCAGCAGGGTGAAGGCGGCGCAGAAAAAGTCCGGTCCCCCGAAGTTGCCCGACTTCAGGGTGAGATGGAGCGTCTCCCCGTCGGGCAGAGCCGCCGCGCACCAGGGCACACCGGGGTCGATCTGCGGGCCGATGCGGAGCCCGGTGATGCCGAGCGCCCGGACGACGGCGCCCGACGTCTCTCCCCCGGCGACGACGAGCTGCCGCACTCCGCGCGCCACGAGCCCGCGTGCCACCTCGGCCAGGGTGCGCTCCACCAGCTCGCCGGCCTCGGCGGCGCCGAGCCTGCTCTGCACTCCGCGTACGGCGTCGGGCGCCTCGGTGGAGTAGACGAGCACGGGACCGTCGGCCAGGTGGGCGTCGGCGAAGGCGAGCGCCTCGGCGGCCACGTCCTGACCGTCCGCGATGCGCAGCGGGTCCACGCTGAACGCGGGGCGTCCGCTGTCCAGGAACGCGCGGACCTGACCGTTCGTGGCCGCGGAGACCGAGCCGGAGACGATGGCCCGTTGTCCACCGGCGACCGGCAACTCGGCTGCCGCCGAGGAGGGTTCGAACCCCCAGTTGGCCGGGAGCCCGATGGCCAGCCCCGAACCGGCGGTCACCAGTGGCAGTTCACTCACGGCCTCACCCAGCCGCACGAGGTCGTCGTTGGAGACGGCGTCCACGACGGCGAACGCCACACCCTGGGAGCGGAGTTCGGCGATCCGGTCCCGCACCGCCTCCGCGCCGGCCGCGAGGACCGTGTGGTCGACGAGCCCGACGGGACGCGTGGTCTGCGCACCGAGGACGTCGACGAGATTCGAGTCCGTCATCGGCGTCAGTGGGTGGTCCCTCATACCGCTCTCGCTCAACAGCACGTCGCCCACGAAGAGATGGCCCTTGAAGACGGTGCGCCCGTTGTCCGGGAACGCCGGGGTGGCGACCGTGAAGTCGGTGCCCAGCGCGTCCATCAGGGCCTCGGTGACCGGCCCGATGTTCCCGGCGGGGGTGGAGTCGAAGGTCGAGCAGTACTTGAAATAGATCTGCTCGGCGCCCGCGCCCCGCAGCCAGGTCAGCGCGCGCAGCGAGGCGTCGATCGCCTCCGCGACGGGAACGGTGCGGGACTTGAGCGCGATCACCACGGCGTCGGCGTCCCCCGCGGCGTCGTATCCGCCGCCCTCGGGGACGTCGATGAGCTGGACGACGCGCATACCCGCACGCACCAGGTTGTTCGCCAGGTCGGTGGCGCCGGTGAAGTCGTCGGCGATGGCGCCGAGTCGGATTCCCATGTCAGTCATCCTCCGGCTTCGGCAGGTCGATCCCCGGGAACATCTTGATCACCGCGCTGTCGTCCTCGCCGCCGAGACCCGAGGCGGCTGCCTGGAGGAACATCTGGTGGGCGGTGGCGGCCAGCGGCAGCGGGAAGCGCTCGAGGCGGGCGGAGTCGAGCACGATCCCGAGGTCCTTGACGAAGATGTCGACGGCGGACCGTGGTGTGTAGTCACCGGCGAGCACGTGTGCCATGCGGTTCTCGAACATCCACGAGTTGCCCGCGCTGTGCGTGATGACCTCGTACAGCGTCTCCGGCGGGATGCCGGCCTTGATGCCCAGTGCCATCGCCTCGGCGGCCGCGGCGATGTGGACGCCGGCGAGCAACTGGTTGACGGCCTTGACCTTGGAGCCGAGCCCGGCGCTCGCGCCCAGCCGGTGCACGGTCGCGCTCATCGCGTCCAGCACCGGACCGGCGACGGCGTACGCCTGAGGGGACCCGGAGGTCATCATGGTCAGCTCCCCGGACGCGGCGCGCGCGGCGCCTCCGGAGACGGGTGCGTCCAGGTAGAGCACGCCGGACTCGGCCAGTCGGCCTTCCAGTTCGACCGACATGGCGGGGTCCACGGTGGAGCACATCACGAACACGGTCCCCGGCCGCAACCTCTCGGCGGCTCCGCCGTCGCCGAACAACACCTGTTCGGTCTGCGCCGAGTTGACGACCACACCGACCAGGACGTCGACGGTCGCCGCGAGTTCACCGGGCGTCGGGAACGCGGTGCCGCCCTCCCGGGCGAACTCGGCGGCCACGTCGGACCGCAGATCGTGGACCCCGACCTCGTACCCCGCGCTCCGCAGGCTCCGTGCCATTCCGAGCCCCATGGCCCCGAGTCCCACCACGCCCACCCGGGGTAGGGCGGACCTTTCCTGGTCGTTCACGCGCAACATCCTTGTCTCGCTGTGGCCGCCCGGGCGCCCTTCCCTGCCCGGCCCCTTCGCCAACGATCAGGTCATATGATGACCTGATGACGAGAGTTGATGCACTGTGATGCCGGTCACATGACCGCGTGGAAGGGGCCGGCACCGAACGTTCCGGCGCCGACCCCGGCCGAGCCGCGTGACGTCACTGGTCGTCGGCGTCCCCCGCCGTCTTCGTGGACTGGTTGGACATGTTGGGGCCCGTCGGTACGAGTTCGTCCGCGAGGGCTTCGAACAGGGAGATCTTCTGCGTCTCGGGCTGCTGCTCGTCCATGGTCACGACCTCTCTAGGGATGTTCCGCGTCACGGACCGGGGCTGTCGCAGGGAGGCGACCCCCTGCGTAAGCCGTCAGTCCGCCTCTGCCGTCCGTGCCAGTTCCGCGGCCAGCGCTTCGGCCACGGGGATACCCAGTTTCTCCTCCAGCCAGTTGTGCTGACCGTTCGGATTGCACTCCAGGAAGACGACCTGGCCGTCCGGCTGCTCGACCAGGTCGAACGCTCCGTACCTCAGGGAGAAGCGCCGCAGATAGGAGCGGCACAGGTCCGCCACCCCGGCCGGAAGGGGCTCCACGCGGAATTCCACCGACGGTGTGTTCTGCATCCGTCTCCAGTCGTCCCGCGCGTCGGCGTCCGTGTGGACGGCCACCGGAAACACCTCGTCCCCGACCACGGTGATCCGCCATTCCCTGGCCTTCTTCAGGAACGGCTGGAACATTCCGGGGAAGGGAATGGTGCTCTCCTTCAGGCTCTCGATCGCGGAACGGTCGAGCGGCGTGGTGTACAGCCCCTTCAGCCGGTTCTGGTCCGCCAGCACCCCGCGCATCATCTTGACGATGATGTCCGACCCGTCGGGAGCCGTTTCGGCCTCGACGGCGTCCCAGTCGTTTCCCACGACCGTACGCGGGATCGTGAACCCCACGTCCCGCGCCGTGACGAGCTGAAGCAGCTTCTGGTTGGCCACCGCGACGGCCCGGGGCGAGCTGAGCCAGAGACGCTCCGGATACAGGCCCCACAGGCTGCTGTTCCACTGGGCGATCTCGTTCACCATGGAGAGCTGTTTCGCGACGTTCCGCTCGGCGTCGGCGACGCGGAAGCCGGCCACTTTCCAGTACCAGGCCGCGGCGATCGCGTCCGGTGCGATGTCGTGGCCGTCGCAGGTGACGGCCAGTCGTCCGGTGGGATCGATACGCAGCCCGAACCGCTGCCGTCCCGCCATGATCTCGTCCGTCTGGTAGACGACGACGGGAAAGCCGCGCCGGAGAAGCCTCTCCCGCACCGGGCGGTGCGTGTGCGCGTCGAAGCTCGAGGAAGCGATGAGGATCGTCGGTTTCGGACCGGCCACTGCCACCACCTCCGGGGCGGTCGAAGTCGTCGCGGCTCAGGCGCTGGCCACGGTGAACAGCGCGATCAGGTCCGCCTCCGTGGGGCCGAACCGTCGTCCGCCGTAGGAGCCGATCACCTCGCGGGCGCCCTCGGCGGCAGCGACGACGTTGTTCCGCTGAAGTGCCCGCAGCCATCCGCCGAGCCGCTGGAAGGTGCCGGGGCCGTGCGGGCCGTCGAAGAGCAGGTCGAAATAGAGGGTGGGCAGGGAGGTCTCGTAGACGGCGGCGGACATCTTCTGCTCGTACGCGAGCGCGCAGAAGTACTTGCCGACGACCACCTGCCGGTTGGCCGCGTTCGCCCACTGCACCGGTCCCACGAGGTCGGGCACGTCGATGGCGAGCCCGCTGGAGATCTGCACCGACCAGTTGTCCGCGGGCCGGTCGGTGATGTCGGCCCACACCAGGGTCAGAGCGCCCTGGTCGTGGATCCCGAATCCCCACTGCGTGTCGATCAGGTCGAACACCGTCATGTCGACGACGCCCGACGGGTAGTCGCTCTCCGCCCACTGGCGCAGGACTCCCACGGCGCGTTCCACGGAACGGCTCACAGCACCCCCCGGTGTCGGGACCGATGGTCCGGGGACAGACCGTACAGGCCGCACACAAGGGTGCAATAGGCGCGGAACGCGACTGGCATATGCCGGATCGCGTCGCTCCCCCGTCTTTCCGCCCCTCGTGGGGCGTCATTCGGAGGCGTCCAACTCCCGCAGAGCGGCGAGGTTGTTCTCCCGGTCACGCGGGCTCTGGGCGTCCCGCACCCCTGCCGTGTAGAAGCGGCGGGCGGCTTCCCTGCGGCCGAGCTCGCGCAGGCAGTCGCCGATCACCCGGTACGTCCCCGACCGGTCCCGCACCTCGTCCGTACGGGCGTACAGGGCGAGGGCGGTCCGGGCGAGGGAGAGGCCGTCGGCAGGCCTGCCGCGCAGCCGGGTGAGCCGGGCGAGGACGGTGAGGCACTGCGCCTGTCCGACCACGCGCTCCAGTTCGGCGTTGAGCCTCAGGGCCGTGCGGAGGTGTTCCTCCGCGATCTCCATGGCCCCCATGCGCTCCGAGCAGATCCCGAGGTGCTGGTGGGAGCGCGCCATCTCCTCCGGTGCGTCGCGGGCGACGGCGGAACGCAGAGCCGCGTCGAACTCCCGGTGCGCTTCGCTGAGTTCGCCCGCCAGTACGTGCAGGGTGCCGATCTGGTTGCGCAGTTCCTCCGCCTGGGCGAGGTCCTCGCTCTCCTCGCACAACGCCACCGCCGCCCGGCAGTGGTCCATCGCCGTCGCCAAGTCCTGCTCGTCCTCCGCGAGATAGGACAGGCTGCGGTGGCAGGCGACGACCGCGCCCACGTCACCCTCCCGCCGGAAGACCTCCATCGCCTCCGCGAAACCCGCCGCCGCCCGCTCCGGCCGTCCGTCGTACTGGTTCAGCATGGACAACTGGTAGAGCGTCGCCGCCGCGTCCCGCTCCCTGCCCAGCTCGCGGAAGGCGGCCCGCGCCCTCAGATAGCGCGACTCGGCCGCCCTGTGGTCTCCCTGCTCGTGCTCGATGGACCCGAGCTGGTGCTCGGCGTAGGCGACGCCCAGGACGTCGTCCGCGCCGGTGCTCACCTCCAGCGCCCGCTCCAGGTGCGTCCGCGCGGCGTGCATCTCGCCCCGGTCCCGCGCGATGAGACCGAGCTGGCGGTGGACGACGGCCTCCGACTCGGTGCCCGGCTCGCTCCACTCCAGCATCCGCAGACACAGCGCCCGCTCGGTGCTCCAACGGCCCTTGGCGTGCAGAATCCGGCACAGGCCGCGCCCCAGCACCCCCGCCTGCTCGTTGCGTCCGGCCGCGCCGAGGTGGTGCAACGCCTCGAACGCCGCCTCGACGCGTGCGGCGTCGGACAGGGCGGCAGGTACGGCATGGGGCTTCGGGGCGTTCCCGTCGCCTGCCGGCCCGTCGCCGTGGAAGCGCGCCTCGTGATGAGCCGCCGCGCGGCGATGGGCGTCCCGCGCGGCCGACGGGTCGAGGCGCTCCAGCTCGGCGGCGATCCACCGGTGGACGCTCCAGAGGGGAACGCCCGCCTCGTCGACCCCGTCCTCGGCGAGCAGCCCGGCGTCCACCAGGGCGGCCAGGGCTACCGGCGGCTCGCACCCTCGGTCGGCGTCGCCGGTGCGGGCTACGTCGTCCACGTCGTCCACGACGCCGAACGCCCGTGCCGGCACGGGGACGCGGTGCACCGCCGCACGGTGCAGGAGGGTCCGGCTCTCCGGGTCCAGAGTCGCGAGCAGCTCCTGGAGCAGGGTGTCGGCCGCGGTGAGGCTGAGCGCCTCGCGCAGGGCGGGACGCAACTGGCCCCGCACGCGAGAGCGCGCCACCTCCAGACCGCCGCCGAGGCGGCCGATCCGCTCGGCGAGGTCGTCGGCCGGGCGGCCGGTGCCGAGGAGCGCTTCGAGGTAGGCGTACGTACGGGGGTGCCCCCCGGCGGCGTGCCGGATCCGCTGCCAGTACTTCGGGGGTAGCAGCCGGGTCAGGGGCAGCCGCAGCCGCAGGAGGTCGGTCTCGTCCCGGCTGAGGGGAGGCAGCGGCATCTGACGCAGCCGCCCGGCCGCCGGCCCGTTCGGCAGCGGGAGGGGATGGCGCGAGGCGATCAGCAGGCTCGTGCCCGACTGCCGGCCGGCTAAGGCGACGAGGAACTCCCCCAGTTCGGGGTCGGTGAACCGGGTACGACCCTGTGCGTCGCGGCTCAGGTTGGTCTCGAAGTCGTCCAGTACAAGGGTGAGTTGGCCGGCGCCGAGGGCGGCGAGATCGTCCAGCCTCGCGGACCAGGGCCGTTGCGGGTCGCGGACCGCTCGCACCTGTTCGGCGTCCGCTCCGGAAGCGAGCACGGCCGCGGTCTCCCGCAGGATGGAATCCGGGCCGACCGGTCCGCTCAGCAGCACCGTCGGCGCGGGCAGCGCCCGCAACCGCAGCAACTCCCCGACGAACGCGCTCTTTCCGACTCCGCCCACACCGTGGACCACGAGCCCGGCGCCCTCGGCGAGTGTCTTCAGCGCGGCGCGCAGCTGCGTACGGCGGCCGACGAACGCGCCGAGCGGCAGCGCGAGCGGCGCCACGGCAGCGGCGGACTCCCCCGGCACCTCGTCGGCGTCCGGCGGCCTCCGCGTCGGGCGGGGTCCGGCGAACAGCAGGGGTACGTGCCATTCCGGCAGCCATCGCTCGTTCGTGGAGCGCCTGAGCCGCTCCTGCTCGGAGCGGGCGGCGTGCAGCGCGTCCCACAGGGGCCGGCCGGCGGCCAGCTCGGCGTACATGGCCGCCATCAGAGCACCGGCGTAGACGTCGCGTACCGGGGCGGACATGGCCACCACGGCGGGTGAGCCGAACTCGGCCACGCTCTGGGCCAGTCCGGGCAGATACCTGGTGTCGTGCGCCGGTTCCGGGCCCGGGTGCGGCCGGTTCCGGCGCACCGACGACGCGGTCGAGCAACCCGCCAGGACCACGGCGGGAACGCCGTGACCGTCGCGCAGTGCCTCGCACAGGGCGTGCGCGGTCACCGGTGCCGGTCCGCCCCGGTCGTCCTCCAGCAGGAGCTCGCCGGGCCCGGCGTGGCAGACGATGTGCACGATGTCGGCGGGCTTCTCCGCCAGGGCCGTCCGGAGCGCGGTGAGGCTGCCGGAGCTGAGGACGCGCAGCTCGGCCGTCCCCGGGATCCGGGACAGCGCGGTGGCCAGCCGGGCCGTCTCGGCGTCCAGGTCCAGCAGGGCTTCGCGGCGGCCCGGGGCGGTACGCGGGCCGGCGAGCAGCACGAGCAGGCGCAGCGGGCGTCCGTCCGCGCCTGCGGTGTGCACGGGTCCGGCCGTCGCCGCCTTTGTCCCCGCCAAGGCGCGGTACGGCCGGATCGTCGGGTGGAGTGCCAGCGGCACCGTCTGGTTCGGCAGGGTGAGGGCTTCCCAGGGCAGGTCGGCGAGTTCACCCGGCTCCGCCTCGATGGCGAGCGGCAGGCCGTGCTCCCCGGCCGTCTCGCGCTCGGCTGCGGCGAGCGCGAGCGTCACCGCGGAGCCCGCCGCCTCGGCGAGCAGGCGTCCGAGGCGGCGGGTGAGCACCGCCGGTGGCACACCGGTGGCCCGTCGCCGCGCACCCCGGCCCGCGGTCTCGTACGCCCGGTTCAGCGCCCGGACGGTCTCCGCGAGGGGGTAGGACACCTGGACGCCGGGCCCCTGGGCGACGGTCTTCGTACCGGCGCTGAGGGTCACGGCGGTACGCCGTACCTCCAGCCGCCAGTGGGAGCCCTTCGCGGGGTCATCGGGCACAGGGATCCTCCTCCGCGTGGGAGCCGAGTGGCAGGGGCGGCGTGTCCGGCCGGCAGACGTACACCACGGTCGGCTCGTCCTTGGAGTCGAGCGGTGCCGTGACGTAGAGCGCGGCACCGGCGAGTACGAGCAGCGCGGCCAGGAGCGTGTCCCTGCGGGCCCGCCGCAGCGCCTGTCCCACCTGCCAGGCGTGGATCCAGGCGAGCAGCCGGCGTTCCAGGCGCTGAGCCAGGAGCGCGTTGCGCCGCGCGACGGCCGCCTCGTGGGTCAGGACCCGGATGAGCGCGGGATCGTTCTCGCGCGCCAGCATGGCTTCGAGGCGGGCGGCGACGGTCAGGCGCAGGCGGTGTTCCCGCCGCAGGGCGGCCGGGCCGGTGGCGCGGGGGCCGTAGAAGTCCGCGGGACCGCGGTCGATGAGTTCGCGCAGGCCCTTGAGGCGGGGCGAGTCGAGGTCGTCGAGTACGGCGGTGCGTGGACCGAGCACGTCGCTGGTACGCCACACCGCCCAGACCACGCCCGCGAGCGCGAGCAGGATGCCGCCGACCGCCGCGATCACGTCACCGGTGTCGTCCAGGTCCTTCACGATCACGAGAGGTCCGCCCGCCAGCACCAGCGCGCCGACTCCCGCCGCCGCGCCGATGAGCCATCGCGCGGTGGCCCGCATGTCGCTCACGGATGCCTGGAGGTCGGCGAGGACGGGATCGGGTCCCGGGTCCGGGGCCTGACCGTCGGCGGGGCTGCTCACGCCGGGAACGGGAGGTCATCGGGAGCTTCGTCGTCCTCGTCGCCGGTGTGGCCCCGCAGTTGGGGCGGCAACTGGTCGTCGGGCAGTTCCTCGTGCTCGACCCAGTCGCTTCCGTCGAAGTACTCCACGGTCGTGCCGGTGAATCTGACGTCACCGGCTTCGGGGGGCGGAGGTTGCGTGGTCATGGCCGGATTATCAGGCCAAGTCACCTTTCCCGCAGGGCATTCGGGGAAGCTGGGGGAGCCGGGTACGGCGGTCGTCAGCCGGTAGCCGCGAAGTGGTTCCGGAGAACTGTCCGAACCGGTAGCCTTTCGTCCTCGTATCAACCGCCCTGCACACGAACGCCGTTCCGGCTCCCCGCGGTTCTTCTCCGCGTCCGGCCCAGTGGGCGCCCCGCCGAAGGGACCTCCTCGTGCACGACTTGACGCTCGGCCCGGAAGGACGCGGGACGCTGGTGGAGCTGCTCCACCAACTGGTCGTCTCCGCGGGGCTCGTCACCACGGTGCAGACCTCGACCGGCATCCCGGAGACGGTCGCGGAGATCGTCGAGGCGGCTCCACGCCTGTCCGAGGACCACGACATCACCTCCGGCGGTCTGATCGTGAGCCGGGTCGGCATGTACCGGATCGTCTGGGGCGTCGTCAGCCACCCCGGCGGCAGCCTGGCGGTCCTCACCCCGCTGCCCGCCTACGAGGGCCAGCCCTCCGACTGGACCGGCCACTACATGCGCGAGGTACTCGACCCCGTGCTCGCCCTCTCGAAGCGCGGGCATCGCACAGGAGGCGGGGGCAACGGAGGGGTGACGGACGAGGAGTTCGCGCGGGCGTTCCGGGAGGCGTACATCTGAGCAGCCGTCAGCCCGCCGGATGAGACCTGCCACGAAGAAGCTGCGGGACGGGTGGGCGAAACAGGAATCGGCGGTGTCCGCCGACTCCCGAGCCCGTGTGGACCGCCCTCAGCGGGACTTCCGCGCCTTCGCCGCCCTCCTCGCCTCCGCGAGCTTGCGCGCCTCCGCCGCCTTTCGGGTCTCCTTCGCCGGGCGGCCCGGGCGGGTGCCCATGCCGCGGAAGGGAGCGTTGGTGTTCTTGGCGGGGGCCGCGGAGGGGGCGCGGCGGGCGCCGGTGAGGGTGGTCAGCTTCGCTTCGCCGGAGCGGACGGGGGTGACCGTGGGGCGGATGCCGGCGTCGGACATCATGCGGTGGACCTCGCTGCGCTCGCCGGGGGTGACGAGGGTGACCACGCTGCCGGACTCGCCCGCGCGGGCGGTGCGGCCGCCGCGGTGGAGGTAGTCCTTCGGGTCGGTGGGCGGGTCGACGTTGACGACGAGGTCGAGGTCGTCGACGTGGATGCCGCGGGCGGCGACGTTGGTGGCGACCAGCACCGTGAGGTCGCCATCCTTGAACCGGCCCAGTGTGTGGGTGCGTTGGGGCTGCGACTTGCCGCTGTGCAGGGCGGCGGCCTGGATGCCGCTGTCGCGCAGATGGCGGGTGAACCGGTCGACTGCCACCTTGGTGTCCAGGAACATCAGGACCCGCCCGTCGCGGGCGGCGATCTCGGTGGCGGTGGCGAGTTTGTCGGCCGGGTGGACGAGGAGCACGTGGTGCTCCATCGTGGTGACCGATCCCGAGGGCCGGTCGACCGAGGCGGAGACCGGGTCGTGCAGATGGTGCTCGACCAGTCGCTCGACGTCGCGGTCGAGCGTGGCGGAGAACAGCATCCGCTGCCCGTCGGGGCGCACCTGGTCCAAAAGTTCCGAGACCTGGGGCAGGAACCCCATGTCGCACATCTGGTCCGCCTCGTCCAGCACCGTGATCTCCACGCGGTCCAGACGGCAGTCCCGGCGCGAGACCAGGTCCGTCAGCCGTCCCGGGGTGGCGACGACGACCTCGGCCCCGGTCTTCAGCGACGCCGCCTGCCGCCCGATCGACAGACCGCCGACCACGGTCGCCAGCCGGACGCCGAGGACCTCCGCGTACGGCGTCAGGGCGTCGGTCACCTGCTGCGCGAGTTCCCTGGTCGGTACGAGGACCAGCGCGAGGGGCCGCTTCGCGTCGGCGCGGCGGCCCGCCGTACGGACCAGCAGCGGGAGGCCGAAGGCGAGCGTCTTGCCGGAGCCGGTACGCGCCCGGCCGAGGACGTCGCGGCCGGCGAGGGCGTTCGGCAACGTGGCGGCCTGGATCGGGAAGGGCTCCCGCACCGCCAGCTCGGTCATCGTGCGGACCAGCTCCGACGGCAGGTCCAGCTCGGCGAACGCCTCGATCGGCGGCAGGCCCGGCGTCGTCGCACCGGGTGCCGCGCCCTCGCGCCCGGGCGTCTCGGCACGGTCATTGTCGTCGGCACCGGGCTGCCCGGGGTGCGGCGTCTTCGCGTTCATGGGGACCTTCCTTCGCTGGTGACCCCGAACGGAACAGGACCCGCGCCTTGGTCGGCACGGGTCCTGTGTGTTTCGAAGCGTACGGTCATTTTACCAGCGTGCGGCCGACGGCCCGGGGATCCGCGACCGGCGACCGGCGACCAACCCGCACAGGACACGCGGCACCCCCCACCCCGCACCCGGTCACGCCGCCGCCCCGCCCACCGCCCCCAGATATCCCGCCACCACCGACGCGTCGCCCTCGTCCGAGACGACCCCGACATACCCGTCCGGCCGGATCAGGACGAGCGTACGTTCGCCCGCCCCGTACGCCCGCCGCAGATGACCGGCCGTGTCGGCGACGTCATCACCGCCGGCCACGTCGTCCACGACCCGGAGTGTCCTGCCGCCGAGCTGCGGGAACGCCACGTCGGCCGCGTTCCCGAAGCACAGCAACGTGAAGCGTCCGCCGCGCATCAGGTCGAACAGCCTTCTCCTGCCGCCCGTTGTCGCCAGCTCCGTCGCATCCGGAGCCCGATCGCCCGCGCGCAGCGGGGCGTTGTCGTCACGGTCGTCGCGGGCGAGCGCCAAGTCCCGGTAGTTGATGTCCAGTTGGATCGTGCTCGCGTCACGCCGCGTCGGGATGTCCTGCGCCCTCATCATCCGCTCGAGCCGCGCGGTGGACAGTCCCAGCACATGTGCCGCGACCGGCCGCCGCTCGGACTCGTAGGTGTCGAGGAGGGAGGAAGCGGCACCCCGCGCGACCGCGGCCAGCTTCCAGCCCAGGTTGACCGCGTCCTGGATGCCCGTGTTCATGCCCTGGCCGCCCGCCGGCGAGTGGACGTGGGCGGCGTCTCCGGCGAGGAACACGCGGCCCTCGCGGTAGCGGTCGGCGAGGCGGATGTTGGCCCGCCACAGCGAGGAGTACTCCGGGTCGTGGAGGCGGATGCCGGTGCCGCCCGTGCGCCGGTCCAGCGTGGCCTGCAGGTTCGCGAGGGTGAGCCGCGGGTCCTGGCCGGGCGCGACGCCGGCCTGGTACTGGAACACGTCGGTCGAGGGCAGCGGGCAGAGCGCGACGACGCCTTCCGCGTGCCGCCAGACGCGCCAGGCGTCGCGATCGACGCCGTCGGCCCGGACGTCGGCGACGATCATCCGCACCTCTTCCCGAGTCTCGCCCTCGAAGGCGATACCGGCCCGCTTGCGGACGACGCTGTGGCCGCCGTCGCAGCCGACCAGCCACCGCGCGGCGACGGTCGCGATCTCGCCGTCCTCCCCCACCGCGACCCGCGCCGACACGCCGTCTTCGGACTGGTCGAAGCCGACCAGTGAGGTGCCGAACTCGACCGCGCCGCCGAGTTCGGCCAGCCGCAGCCTCAGCGCCTCCTCGACGCGCCACTCGGGCGTGATCAGGCTCGCGGCGTAGGGGATGTCGGGGCGGTTCGCCAGCGACTCGGGCACCGCGCCGCCGACCGTCATCCGGCCGTCCGGGGCGATGGAGTGCATCGGCATCGCCAGGCGGCCGTGCGCGAGGACGCGGTCGATGACGCCGAGGTTCTCGAACACTTCGAGGGTGCGCGGCTGGACGCCCTTGCCGCGCGAGCCGGGCCGCGGCCCCGGAGCGGCTTCGATGAGCCGGAACGACACGTCACGGCGCGCGAGTTCGCAGGCAAGCGTCAGGCCGGTCGGACCGGCGCCGACGATGAGCACGGTGGGGGCGTGGGGTGGTGGCTCGGACTTCGTCATGGTCTCGTCCTCGCGATAAGAGTGGTTGACATCTCTTATACGGGGTCGTTGATAAGAGACGCAAGCCTCTCTTACGATGGCGGCATGAGCACACCGGCCGCCAAGCCCGCACAGCGCCGTCGCGGGGCCGACCTGGAGGCGGCCCTGCTGGACGCCGCGTGGAACGAGCTGGTCGACACCGGCTTCGCGAAGCTCACCATGGAGTCCGTCGCCGCCCGCGCGAAGACGGGGATCGCGGTGCTGTACCGCCGCTGGGCGAACAAGGACGAGCTGGTCCTCGCGGCGCTGCAGCACCACCGCGACAGCCATCCGGTCGAGCTCCCGGACACCGGCAGCCTGCGCGGCGACCTGCTGTCGGCACTCACCGGCATGGGCCAGGAGCGCGCCTCGTTCTTCACCACCGCCGTCACCGCAGGCCTGTCGGGACTGCTGGCCGGCAGCGGACTCAGCCCCGCTCAAGTGCGCGAGCGAATTTTCGGCCGGCACCCGGCGGACCGCGTCAGAACGATCTACGAGCGCGCCCAGGCCCGGGGCGAGATCGACCTCGAGCGCACCCCGCCGGCCGTGCTCGCCATGCCCTACGACCTGGTCAGACACGATCTGTTCATGCGGCTCGCACCCGTGCCGACCGCACGCATCCAATCGATCGTCGACGACCTTTTCCTGCCTCTCGTCGAGCGATGACCGGTCGCCGCGAGCACCCCGCACTCGTACGCGAACTCCACGAAACCAGGCCGAAAACCGCCGGTTGAAAAATCCCCGCACCACTCATTGACGCTCCCCCGCCCGACTGCAATCGTTCTCTGACAACGGTTTCAGCGACGAAACGGGAGATCCTCTGTGAGCACCATTCATGATGTGGCTGCCCGCGCCGGGGTCTCCGCGGCCACCGTCTCCCGGCATCTGCGCGGACAGCGTGTGCGCAGCGCGGAGGTGATCCAGGAGGCCGTGGACGCGCTGGGGTACCGGCCCAGTGCCGTCGCGCAGTCGCTGAAGTCCGGGCGGACACGGACGATCGGTGTCGTCGTTCCCGACATCAACAACCCGTACTTCGCCGCCGTCGTGAAGGGCATGGAGTCGGCCTCCCGGGACCGCGGGTACCGCATCCTGCTCGCCAACAGCGACGAAAGCAGCGAGCGCGAGGACGACGTGCTCTCCGACATGATCCATCAGGTCGACGGGGTGATCCTGGCCCCCGCGACCGAGCAGGACGAGACACCGTTGCACGTGCGGGAGGCGGGCGTGCCGCTGGTGTTCGTGGACCGTGATCTGGCGGGCGGCGAGCACTTCGACGCCGTGCTGGTGAACAACCACGAGGGCGGACGCCAGGCGGCCGGGCATCTGCTCGCGCTCGGGCACACCCGGATCGCCGCCGTCAGCGGCCAGCAGGAGACGACGCCCGGACGGCACCGCCGTGAGGGATTCGTGGCGGCGCTGGCCGAGGCCGGGGTGGAACTCCTGCCGGAGTTCGACCTGATCGGTGACTTCCGGGAGGAGAGCGGATACCAGCTCACGCTGCGTCTGCTGTCCGCGGCCGAGCCGCCCACGGCCCTGTTCACCGCCAACAACCTCATGACCCTGGGGGCGTTGAAGGCGCTGCACGACATGCGCGTCGGCATCCCCGACCAGATCAGCGTCATCGGCTTCGACGACCTCGACACCGGACCGCTGCTGAACCCGCCCCTGACCGTCGTCGACCGCCCCATGGTCGAACAGGGCGTCCTCGCCATGCGCCTGCTGCTCCAGCGCCTCGGCCAGGACGACGACGAGGGCGGCGGGTCCCGCCGGATCACCCTCGACACCAAGCTGGTCCAGCGCGGCTCCACCGCACCACCGCGGCGCTAGCCGACGGCGCCGGGCCGGCGCGGCACACCGCACATACGGACTCCGACACCCCTCAGGGCAACGGCACTTCGCCGCGCCCCTCCCCCACCCATGCCAAAAACGCTCAGTCCCGAGCCGCTCATGTCCCCAACAGGAGGTAGACCGCGATGACACGGACCGGTGTTCTCGTCGTCGGCAGCATCACCGCGGACGTCACCGCGTTCACGCGGCGGCTGCCCCGCCCCGGCGAAACCGTGCTCGGGGACGACTTCACCCTCGTCCTCGGCGGCAAGGGGGCCAACCAGGCCGTCGCCGCCGCCCGGGCGGGCGCGCCCACCTGGATGGCCGGCTGCGTCGGGGAGGACCTGTTCCGGGACCTCGCGCTGGACGGCCTGCGCGCCCACGGCGTGGAGACCTCCGAGGTCCGTACGGTCCCCGGGCGCACCGGTGTCGCCCACATCCGGGTCGACGCCTCCGGTGAGAACGACATCGTGATCACACCGCTGGCCAACGCCTCGCTCACGCCCGAGATGGTGGACGAGAGCATCGCCGCGACCCGGGACCGCACGCGCGTCCTGCTGCTGCAGTTGGAGGTCCGGGCCGAGGTCACCCGTCATGCGGCGCGGGCGGGCGCCGAGGCCGGGTTCACCGTGGTCCTCGATCCGGCGCCCGCGCAGCGACTGCCGGACGACATCTGGGAGTACGTGGACGTCGTCACGCCGAACGAGAGCGAGGCCACCGCGCTGACCGGTGTCGAGGTGGACGGGCCCGAGTCCGCCGAGCGGGCGGCCCGCTGGTTCCTCGACCGGGGCGTACGGCACGCGCTGATCACACTCGGCGGGGCCGGGGCGGTCTCGGTCACCGCGGACGCGGTCCGGCACTTCCCGGCCTTCTCGGTCACCCCCGTCGACACCACGGCGGCCGGCGACGCCTTCACCGGCGCGTTCGGCGCGGCCCTCGCCGCGGGTCTGGACGCCGACACCGCCGTACGACGCGGCATGGCGGCCGGTGCCCTGGCCACCACCCGTCCCGGAGCGAGCCCCTCGCTCCCCGACCTGGCCGCGGTCGACGCCCTGCTCGCCGCAGCCGAGACCGAGACCCACGCGGACTCGGATGCCGACACCGACACCGATTCCACCACCGGCCCGGCCACCGCCGGCGCCGCGACCGACCTGGAAGGAGCCGCCTCGTGAGGCGCAACAACGGAACGCTCAACGGGCAGCTCGCCCGGGTCATCTCCGAGCTGGGCCACACCGATCAGCTCGTCGTCACCGACGCGGGGCTGCCGGTTCCGCCCGGTGTGGAGCGGGTGGACCTGGCCGTCGCCGAGAACCTGCCGCGCTTCCTGGAGCTGCTGGACGTGGTTCTCGCCGAGGTCGCGGTGGAGGACGTGCTCCTGTCGGAGGAGATCAAGGAGGCGAGCCCGGAGATGCTCGCCGAGATCGAGAAGCGGTTCACCGCACTGGGGGTGGCCCTGCGCTTCGTCCCCCACACCACCTTCAAGCAGGCGACCGCCGCCGCACGGGCCGCCGTTCGTTCCGGGGAGTTCACCCCGTACGCGAACGTGCTGCTCACGGCGGGCGTCGTGTACTGAGGAGCGCCGCATGAGGCTACGACTTCAGGACGTCACCAAGTCCTTCGGCGAGAACAGCGTGCTACGCGGTGTCACCTTCGAGGTCGGTCCGGGCGAGGTCGTGGCCCTGGCCGGGGAGAACGGAGCGGGGAAGTCCACGCTCACCCGGGTCATCTCGGGCGCGCACCAGCCGGACTCAGGGCAGGTCGTCATCGACGGCGAGCCAGTGACCTTCAGGAACCCGCAGGCCGCCATGGCCCGGGGCATCGAGGTCATCTACCAGGAGTTCCGGCAGAACCTCTTCCCGCATCTGAGCGTCGCCGAGAACATCCACGTCCTCGACCGCGAGCGGCGGTTCGGGCGGCTGCTGGTCTCCCGGAAGCGGATGGCCGAGGAGGCGCGGTCGACGCTCGCCGCGCTCGGCATGGACGGCATCGACGTGCTCGCGCCGGTCGGCACGCTGGGCGTCGCCGAGCAGCAGATGGTCGAGATCGCCAAGGCCACCTCGCACGAGCTGCGGCTGCTCATCCTCGACGAGCCGACGGCGGCGCTCGACGAGCGCGAATCGGAGCAACTCTTCGAGCAGGTGAAGCGGTTGCGGGACGAGGGCGTGTCCATCGTCTACATCAGCCACCGCCTGGACGAGATCTTCGAGCTGGCGGACCGCATCGTCGTCCTGCGGGACGGCCTGGTCGCGCTGGACACGCCGATCGCGCAGACTGGTCCGGCCCAGGTCGTCGCGGCCATGGTCGGCAACGCGGTGGACGACTTCTACCCCAAGGAGCGCAACGCCCGGGAGGAGGTCGTCCTGCGGGTCCGGGGCGGCTCGGGCACCGTCTTCCAGGGGGTCGACCTCGACGTCCGCGCCGGTGAGGTCCTCGGTATCGGCGGTGTGGTCGGCTGCGGCCGCAGCAGTCTGCTGCGCGCGCTGTTCGGTCTGGAACCGCTCACCTCCGGCACGGTCGAGGTCGACGGCCGGCCCGTGCGGCTGCGGAGCATCCGGGACGCCATCGCCGCCCGCATCGCCTACGTCACCCCCGACCGGCAGGCGGAGGGCCTGTGCCCGGACCTGTCGGTGGAGGCCAACGTCTCGCTGGCCACCCTGCGCCGGCACACCGGCCCCGGCGACCTCGTGCGCCGGAACCGGGAGCGGGAGGCGACCGGCGAGGTCATGTCCCGGCTGCGGGTACGGACCGCCTCCCCGGAGGCCGCGGTGACCTCGCTGTCCGGCGGCAACCAGCAGAAGGCGCTGTTCGCCAAGTGGGTCCTCACCGGCCCCCGGGTCCTGCTCATGGACGAGCCCACCCGAGGGGTCGACGTCGGGGCGAAGACCGAGATCTACCGCATCATCAACCAGCTCACCGCGGACGGCGTGGCCGTCGTCCTGGTGAGTTCCGACCTCCCCGAGCTCGTCGCCATGTCGGACCGCGCGGTCGTCATGCGCCAGGGGCGGCTGGTGGCCGAGATGGCCGGCGACCGGCTGAGCGAGCAGTCCGTCCTGGAACACGCATTGGTGGGTGCCGCATGACCTCCGTCCTGAAATCCGTGGGCCGCCAACTGCGGGCGGTATGGATGCTGTTGCTGGTGGGTGTGGTCCTGAGCATCGCCTCGCCGGTGTTCCTGACCAGCACCAACCTGCTGAACGTCGGGCTCGCCACCTCGGTGGTCGCGCTGCTGGCCATCGGCCAGACGTACGTCATCGTCCTGGCGGAGATCGACCTGTCGGTCGGCGCCGTCCTCGGCTTCTCCTCCGTGGTGACCGCCCTGGTCCTGCGCGACCACGGGCTGCTGCCCGCCCTGGCGGCCGGCATCGGCGTGGGCGCGGCGGCCGGTCTGGTCAACGGGCTGCTGGTGACCCGGACCCGGATGCCGTCCTTCATCGCCACGCTGGCGATGATGTCCATCCTGTCCGGGCTGACGCTCCAGCTCACCGACGGCAACCCGGTCGGCGTCGACGACTACGGCTTCCAGGGCATCGGGCAGGACTACCTCGCCGGCATCCCCCTTCCCGTGTGGCTGATGGTGGCCGGGTACGTCGTCTTCGGCGTGCTGCTCGCCCGTACCGGCTTCGGCCGTTTCGTCTACGCGACCGGCGACAACCTGGAGGCGGCGCGCCTGTCGGGCATCCGCACCCAGCGGGTCAAGGTGCTCGCCTTCGTGATCAGCGGGCTCCTCGCCGCGCTCGGCGGTTTCATCCTCACGGCCCGTCTGTCCACGGCCGAGCCGACCGCCGGTACCGGTCTGGAGCTGGAGTCGATCGCCGCCGTCATCATCGGCGGCACCAGCCTCGCCGGCGGCCGGGGCAAGCTGCTCGGCACCCTGATCGGCGCGCTGGTCCTCGGTGTCATCGACAACGGCATGAACCTGCTGGACGTGTCGCCGTTCCTGCAGAGCGTGGTCAAGGGCGTGGTCATCCTGCTGGCCGTCTTCCTCGACCGCAACGTGGACGGGCTGCGGGCGATGGTCGCCTGGCGCAAGCCGCCGCGGCCCTCCGAGCCCGCGGCACCGGAGACCGTCCTCGCCCCGGCCTCCGCGCCGGCCGCGCATCACACGCCCTGAGCACCCCCTACGCACCATGAGCACCTCCCGAGCACCGCTGAACGTCCCCCGCACGTCCCCTGAAGGAGCCGCACCATGTCCGTCACCCGCACCGTAAGAGCGGCCGCCGCGCTCGCCGCCGTCACCGCGCTCGCCCTGACCGGCTGCAGCCGGGGCTCGGCCGCCGACCCCGCCTCCGGCAAGGCGTCCGGGAAGAAGACCGCCACCCTGATCATGAGCACCCTGAACAACCCGTTCTTCGTCAGTGTGGGCAACGGTGCCAAGTCCCAGGCGGCCAGGTCCGGGGTGAAGCTGAGCGTGCAGAACGCCAACAACTCCGACTCCACGGCGCTGAACCTGGCCACCACCGCAGTCTCCAAGCAGGTCGGCGCCCTGATCATCGACCCGGTCAGCAGCACGTCGGCGACGGCGTCCGTCAAGCAGGCGAACGGCGCGGGCATCCCCGTCATGGCGTTCGACCGCAAGCCCGAGGGCGGCAAGCTGTCGTCCTTCATCGGCTACGACGCGATCCAGGCGGGCCGCAACGCCGCCGACGCGCTCGCCAAGTCCCTCGGGGAGAAGGGCACGATCGTCGAGATCCAGGGGCTGCTCGGCACCAACGTCGCCCAGGACCGCAGCAAGGGCTTCGAGGAGGAGATCGCCAAGTATCCGCACATCAAGACCGTCGCCAAGCAGGCGGCCGACTTCGACCGGGCCAAGGCGCTCGACGTCATGACCAACGTCCTCCAGGCGCACCCCGACATCGACGGTGTCTACGCCGCCAACGACGAGATGGCGATGGGCGCCCTGGCCGCGCTCAAGTCCCGTCACCTCGCCGGGAAGGTCAAGCTGGTCGGCAACGACGGCATAGCCGACGCGCTCGCCGCGATCCAGGCCGGCACGATGTACGCCACCAACGCCGAGTCGCCGTACGCCCTCGGTCAGAAGGTCGTCAGCCTCACCGGCCAGGTCCTCGACGGCAAGAAGGTGTCGGCCACGGAGACCCTCCAGGGCAAGCTGGTCACCAAGTCCACGGTGCGGGAGTACGCCCGGTACCTGGTGAGCATCGGCGACTCGGCGGACGTACCCGCCTCGCTGCGCAAGTAGCAGCCGCTCGTCGCACGGTGGAGGTCCGCGAGCGGGCCTCCACCGGTGCGTTCACGCCCGTACGACCTGCGCGAACATCTCCTCCATGGACCGCTGGGCGGGGCGGTAGCGCACGCCGAGATCCCGGCGGCTCTTGGTGGTGTCGACGCGGAGGTCGTAGCCGATGTTGCGCCGCAGATAGGCGCGTTCGAGTCCGGCGGCCGGTCCGAGGGCGACCGCGAGCGCCTTGGGCAGGGCGCGGCGCGGCAGCGCGTGGTCGGCGCCGTAGCGGGGCAGGAGCCGCCGGGCGAGGTCGACGACGTCCGTGGACTCGGCCGCGAGGAGGTGGCGCCCCCGCGCGTGGGGCAGGAAGGCGGCGGCCAGATGCCCGTAGGCGACTTCCCGCACGTCCACGACGGTGAGCGCGATGCGCGGGGCGCCCCTCCGCATCCGCCCGCTCGCCATCTGCCGGGCGATGGTGAAACTCTCGCTGGTCGGGGCGGAGTTGAGGGCGGGTCCGATGACCAGTCCCGGGTTGACGGTGACCAGACGCCAGTCGTCCCGCTCCTCCGCGATCCGCCACGCCTCCCGCTCCGCCAGCGTCTTGGAGTAGCTGTAGGGCTCGCGGGTCAGGGAGGAGGTGGTGTTCCAGCTCTCCTCGGTCACGGTGCGGTCCGGGAGCGCGAGGGTGTCCTCCGCGTCCCCGAACATCGCGGCGACCGAGCTGGTCAGCACCACCCGCTCGACGCCGCCGACCCCGTTCGCGGTGCGGAGCACGTTGCGGGTGCCCTGTACGGCCGGATCGACCAGGTCCCGCTGGGGGTCCCGTACGGAGCGGACGAACGGCGAGGCGGTGTGGATCACGATCCGGCACCCGCGCATGGCGTCCGCGTAGGAGCCGTCCTTGAGCAGGTCGGACGCGAACAGGCGCAGCGTGCCGGGCGCGCCGTCGGCGGCGTGCAGCAGGTGCCGGACCTTCTTCGTGCTGCCCGGGTCGCGGACGGCGGCGTGCACGGTGACCCCCGCGTCGAGCAGGGCTTTCACGATCCAGCCGGCGACGTAGCCGGTGGCCCCGGTGACCAGGACCGGCGTGCTCGTGTCGACGGGCAGGTCACCGAGGTCGACGTGGGAGTCCATGGCCTTCTCCCCGATTACTCGTTCACCAGGAGGATCTTGCCGATGTGGCCGCCCTCCTCCATGAGCCGGTGTGCCTCGGCTGCCTGGGACATCGGCAACCGCCGGTCGACGACGAGCTGCACGGCGCCGCTCTCGATCATCGGCCAGACCTGTTCCCGGACCTCGGCGACGATCTCTGCCTTCTGCTCCTTGGACCGCGTCCGCAGGGTCGTGCCGTGCACGGAGGCACGCTTGAAGACCAGCTCCGCCAGGTTGAGGGTCGCTTCCAGACCGTCCTGGAGTCCGATGACGACCAGGCGTCCGTCGGGGGCGAGGGAGCGCACGTTGCGTTCGAGATAGCTGCCGCCGACGACGTCCAGGACGACGTCGTAGGGACCGTGCTCGGTGAAGTCCTGGGCGCGGTGGTCGATCGTGACGTCGGCGCCCAACTCCCGTGCGCGTGCGGCCTTCTCGGGACCGCCGACGGTGGTGACGACGCGGGCGCCGAGTGCCTTGGCGATCTGGATCGCCATGGTGCCGACGCCTCCGGCGCCACCATGGACGAGGAAGGTCTCGCCCTTCTTCAGCCCTGCGGTCATGACGATGTTGGACCACACGGTCGCGACGGCCTCGGGCAGACCCGCGGCGTCGACCAGGCTGATCCCCTCGGGCACGGGCAGCAGTTGTCCTGCGGGCACGGCGACCTTCTGCGCGTAGCCGCCTCCGGTGAGCAGCGCGCAGACCTCGTCGCCGACCTGCCATCGGGTCACACCCTCGCCGAGGGCGCTGATACGGCCGGAGACCTCGAGTCCCGGGTAGGGCGAGGTGCCGGGCGGGACGGGGTAGAGACCCCAGCGCTGCATCACGTCGGCGCGGTTGAGCGCGCTCGCGACCACGTCGACGACGACCTCACCGGCGGCGGGGGCCGGGTCCTCGACGTCAGTCCACTCCAGGACCTCGGGACCGCCGGGCTCCTTGATCGACACTGCCTTCATGACGCTCCGTTCATAGGGCTGCGGGCTCCCGCGCACGCATCGGCGCACGTCCGGAAGCTCGATGTTTACAGCACACACATTAGATTGCGGGTGTATGCACTGTCAACATGGACCGCCCTGCCGCGACATCGCCGCCGACGCGGCGAACAGCGCCCGGACAGCCCCACGGACCTGGGCGTCGACCTTTTCAGGGGTCGAGGCGTCGAGCTTTCCGTCCAGACAGAGGAAGGCCAGGCCGTGGACGACCGCCCACACCGTGGTCGCGAGCGCGTCCGGGTCGGCGGCGCCAGGGAAGGCGCCGCGCACGATGGAGCGGACGTACTCGGATATGGCGGCGGTCGCCGCGACCCGCTCCTCACTGGTCGGGTCGCACGGCTCCGCGAACATCACCCGGAACATCGCGGGGCGGTCGAGCGCGAAACGCACATACGCGACGGCGACGGCGGCGAGGTCGTCCGGGGTCGCGGGCGCGGGGTGCGCGGCGGCCAGATATCCGGCGAGTTCGCGGTAGCCCTCGGCGGCGACGGCGGAGACCAGCGCGTCGCGGTCCGCGTAGTGGCGGTAGGGAGCCGTCGCCGACACCCCCGCCCGCCGCGCCACCGCGCGCAGCGACAGACCGGCACTGCCGTCCTCCTCCAGCAGCCCCAGCGCGGCACGCAGACAGGCGGCGCGCAGATCGCCGTGATGGTAGGAGCCGGTCGCTTGCGGCATAGGTCACACTCCTTGAAGTTCACGACGCTTACATCCCTGACCTAATGTAAACGCTGCACACATTGTAAGCGATGCAGATCGAGAGGGAAAAGTATGACCAGCGAACTGTTCTCGCCGTTGTCCCTGCGCTCCGGGCAGGTACTGCGCAACCGGATCGCCAAGGCGGCCATGGAGGAGAACATGGCCGCCGAAGGCCAGTTGCCGGGCCATGAGCTGTTCGGGCTCTACCGGCGCTGGGCCGAGGGCGGCACCGGACTGCTCATCACCGGCAACGTCATGGTCCACGCCGAGGCGCTGACCGGACCCGCCGGTGTCGTGCTCGACGAGGCGGCGCCGCTGGAGCCGTTCACCGAGTGGGCGAAGGCGGGCCAGTCGGGGGGCGGGAAGATCTGGATGCAGATCAACCACCCCGGGCGCCAGATCGGCTCCGACATGCCCGGCGTCGTCTGGGGTCCGTCCGCCGTCAGCGTCGACCTCGGAAGGCACAGCAGCCGCTTCGGCCGCCCGGTCGCCATGACCGCCGAGCAGATCGGCGAGACCGTGACGCGGTACGCGGTGACCGCCTAGCGCGCCGAGGAGGCGGGCTTCGACGGGGTCGAGATCCATGCCGCGCACGGCTATCTGCTCTCGCAGTTCCTGTCGCCCCTGGTCAACAAGCGCACCGACCAGTGGGGCGGCTCGCTGGTGAACCGGGCGCGGATGCTGCTGCACATCGTCCGCGCCGTACGCGCCGCGGTCTCGCCCTCCTTCGCGGTCGCGGTCAAGCTCAACTCCGCCGACTTCCAGCGCGGCGGCTTCGACGCGGACGACGCGCGTGAGGTGATCGAGATGCTCGCTCCGCTCGGCGTCGACCTGGTCGAGCTGTCCGGCGGCAGCTACGAGTCCCCGGCGATGTCCGGGCGCCCGGCGGACGCGCGCACCCAGGCCCGCGAGGCGTACTTCCTCGACCTGGCGAAGGACCTGGTCAGGACCAGTCCGCTGCCGCTCATGCTGACCGGTGGCATCACCCGGCGCGAGACCGCCGAGCGGGTCCTCGCCGGCGGAGTCGCCGTCATCGGCATGGGCACCGCGCTCGCCGTCACGCCCGACCTGCCCGGGCGCTGGCGCGCGGGCCGCGAGGCCGAGCGGCAGCTCCGTCCGGTGACCTGGTCCGACAAGGCGCTCGCCTCGGCGGCGGGCATGGCCCAGGTCCGCCACCAGATGCGCCGGATCGCCCGGGGCAGCCGTCCCACGCCCGGCACCCACCCGGCGGTCGCCCTCCTCGCGGAGCGGCGCAAACAGCGGCGGGCGCTGCGCCGTTACCGCTCCTGGCTGGAGACGGTGCGGCGCGCCGCGTAGCGCGGACCCTTCCCGCACAGCGAGGCGGCGCGACTCCAACGGAGCCGCGCCACCTCGGTGTTGGTTCAGCGGGAGCCGATCACCTTCAGCACCTTCAGCGCCCCGGTCAGCAGTGCCGCCCACGTCTCGGGCGGGATGCTCTTCGGCGGGGCGAACCCCTGGACGCGCTGGTGGGCAACGGTCTGCGCCTCGGTGTACTTGAGGATGCCCTCCGCACCGTGCCGGCGACCGAGCCCGGAGTCGCCCATGCCGCCCATCGGCGCGTCGACGCTGCCCCACGCGGCGGCGAACGCCTCGTTGACGTTGACGGTGCCCGCGTGCAGCCGGGCGGCGACGGCGCGCCCCCGAGAGGAACTACGGGACCAGACGCTGGCGTTGAGACCGTACGGCGTGGAGTTGGCGCGCGCGATCGCCTCGCTGTCGTCGCGGACGGGGTAGACCGACACGACGGGCCCGAAGGTCTCGTGCTCGTACAGCGTCATGTCGGGCGTGACACCGGCGAGGATGGTCGGCTCGTAGAACAGCGGTCCCAGGTCCGGGCGCGCCCTGCCGCCCGCGAGAACCTTCGCCCCCTTGGCCACGGCGTCGTCGACGTGCTCGGTGACGGTCTTGAGCTGGGCGGGCGTGGTGAGGCTGCCGACATCGCAACCGAAGTCGTACGCGCCACCGACCTTGAGCCGCTTCGCGCGCGCGACGAACGCGTCCACGAACTGGTCGTGGACCGACTCCGCGACGTACAAGCGCTCGATGGAGACGCAGAGTTGGCCCGCCGAGGGGAAGCACGCGGCGACGGCGCCGTCGGCTGCCTTCTCGATGTCCGCGTCATCCAGCACCAACATGGCGTTCTTGCCGCCGAGTTCGAGGGAGGCGCCGATGAGCCGCTCCCCCGCGTCCCGCGCGATCTTTCGGCCGCTGGCGGTGGAACCGGTGAACATCATGTAGTCGGCGCCCGCCATCAGCGCCCCGCCGATGGAGCTGCCCCGCCCGATCACCATCTGCCAGACACCGGACGGCAGTCCGGCCTCCCGCATCAGCTCCAGCGACCACAGCGCGGTGAGCGCGGTCTGCGTATCGGGCTTCTGGACAACGGCGTTGCCGGCCATCAGCGCCGCGATGGCGTCACTGGCGGCCATGCTCAGCGGGTAGTTCCAGGGCGAGACGACCGCGACGACGCCCTTGGGGTGGCGCAGTTCGGTGGTGTGGGTGAGCAGCGGGATCGCGCCCCGACGGCGCTTGGGCGCCAGGTAACGGGCGCCGTTGCGGGCGTAGTAGCGGGACACGATGGCGATGTCCACGACTTCGAGGAACGCGTCCCGGCGGGTCTTGCCGTTCTCCGCCTGCATGAGGTCGAGCGCCTCTTCCTGGCGGGCGAGGACGAGGTCGTGGAAGCGCAGCAGGATCTGCTTGCGGCGACTCAACGGGGTGGCGGCCCATGCGCGTTGGGCGATGCGGGCCCGCGCGAAGGCGTCCTCCACGTCGGTGGGCACGGAGACCGGGAGGTCGGCCAGGGGCGCGCCGGTGTAGGGGGCGGTGGTGGTCACGCGTACGGCGTCGGGGGCGGCGGTGACGCGGGCCGCGAGCCGCTCGATCCGCTCCGGCGTCAGGGACGCGGGCAGGGGGGCACGGGAGGCTCGGGCGGTGGAGGCTTGGGCGGTGGTCACGGCGGGCTCCTCGCTTACCGGCTGCGGACCGAGGTCGGGACCGGCATGTGCAGGGCGAGCTGCCCCTCGGTCACGACGTCGAACTGGATGGTCCGCATCGGCTTGAGGGAGCGCAGGTCGTCGGCCATCCGCCCCTCCCCCACCGTGAGCTGGAGATCGCGCGGGACGAGCGAGGTGCCCGCGGAGAGCACGTTGGTCTGGCTGAGGGTCGAGTGCCACGCGCCGTTGATCGAGGTGTACGAGGTGAGCGACGCGACGCGCTTGCCGCTCGGGAAGCTGTTCTGGGCCGGGGTGGGCGCCGAGAGCGCGAGGTCGATGCCGCCCGCGTCGTTCGCCACGCGCGCGGTCGTGCGGTGGGCGTCGATGTCGACGTCCAGACCGGTCACCCACTTGGGGAAACCGTAGCCGTCGTGTCCGCGCACCTGGGCGATCTCGGTGCTGACCGGCAGGGACAGCACATAGGAGTCGAGGTGCTCGTTCTTGAGCGCGGCGACGAGGTCGAAGAAGCCGAGCTTCCCGTGCCGGGCGGGCTTCACCGCGATGCCGACGGCGGCCTCGGTGTAGAAGTCGATGTCGCACACGTCGTACCGGAAGAACATCGCGGAGACCAGACCGAGCCCGGGCGCGACCTCCAGCGGGGCCAGCTCGCGGGGCAGCCGGGAGCGGATGGCGCGGGTGGGCGCGAGCATCGTGAGCCGGGCGGTGGAGATGCGGTAGTAGAAGTTCGGGGTGAGGGTCTCGCCGACGGGCGAGTCGACCTTGGTCTTCGGCAGCTTCCGGAAGAAGTCGACACCGCTGACGCGGGGGTCACGGGCGACCGCGTCCAGGTCGGTGTCCATCCGGTAGCGGTCGTAGAGGCCGCCCTTGGGGACGGTGACCGCGCGACCGCCGAGGTCGACCTTGACGGTGTCGGGCTGGGGCTGGGACGAGGGCATGGAGGGGCTCCCGGATCGCATGTTGACGGTGATTACATCAGCGTAGCACCAATGTAAGCACCGTCAACACATGCGATCGCGCCCGCTGTCTCAGTCGTCCTGGTGCAGGGCGTTCCCCAGGAAGTCGATGGCGATCTTGCGGGCGATGTCGGCCGCCTTGGTGTCGCGCAGGCTGTCCAGGAGCAGGAAGTCGTGGACCATGCCCGCGACGCGGACCGAGGTGACGTCGTTGCCCGCCTCGCGGAGCTTGTTGGCGTACTTCTCGCCCTCGTCGCGCAGCACGTCCGCCTCGTCGGTGATGACCAGGGTGGGCGGCAGCCCCTGCAGCTCCTCCAGGCTGGCCTGGAGCGGGGAGGCGTAGATCTCGGCGCGCTGGGCGGGGTCGGCCGTGTAGGCGTCCCAGAACCACTTCATCCCGTCGCGGGTGAGGTAGTAGCCCTCGGCGAACTGGTGGTACGACGGCGTGTCGAAGTCGGCGTCGGTCACCGGGTACAGCAGGCACTGTGCCTTGAGGTCGATCCCGCCGCGGTCCTTGTTCATCAGCGCGAACACCGCCGACATGCAGCCGCCGACGGACTCGCCGGTGACGGCGATGTTCGAGGTGTCCATGCCGTGGTCCGCGCCGTTCTTGAGGACCCACTGGCCCACGGCGTAGTTCTGCTCGACCTGGGTCGGGTACTTCGCCTCCGGCGCGCGGTCGTAGACGGGGAAGACGCCCACCGCGCCCGCGCCGACGGTGAGTTCGCGGAAGAGGCGGTCGTGGGTGTTCTCGTCGCCGAAGACCCAGCCGGCGCCGTGGATGTAGAACAGCACGGGCAGCGGACCCGTCACACCCTTGGGCCTGATGATGCGGGTGCGGACGGTCCCCCACTCACCGGCGTCGACGTCGACCCACTCCTCGTCGACCTCGGGACGGGGCACGCTGGTGTCGCTCTGGAGGTCGGCGAGGATGGCGCGGCCCTGTTCCGGTGGCACCTCGTAGATCCGGGGGTGCGGGTCGGTCGCCTCGGCCAGTTCCTTCGCGGCGGGTTCGAGGTAGGGCGTGACGGGCGGCGGGATGTCGGTCATGGCCACTCCTTGGGACGGGCACACGAGTCGATAGTCGCGCGGCCTGTCCGGCCGCTGATGGTGACGGTTACCCCGAGGCGGAGATCACCCACACATGTGAGGCGGGAATCCCCGTGTCCATATTTGGCGCCCGCGCCAACGGACGCAACCGGCGCCCCGCGCGTCGCCCGGCCCGGGAAAGAGGGCTGCCCGGCTCCCGTACGGGGGCAGCCCGGCTCGTGCACGAGGGTTGCCCTGCCGGGGTACGAGAGCTGCCCGATCCCATGGACGAGGATTCCCCGGCTCAGGTACGAGCCCCCGCCGGGACGCTCCTGCCGGGCTGCCGCAACGGGCTGAACGAGAGGCGCGACCGGCTCGAGGTCGTCGACACCTACGTGATGACGCCACCCGTGTCATCGTCGCCCCCGGCCGTGCTCTGGACCTGCCCGCGCCGGAGATGCCGCCGAACCCGTAGGCACCGTGCCGGCGCACGACATCGGACGCGTCGGCAGCGAACAGCGGCATCATCCTCACGGCCGGGCGGTGGCGGCCGGCGAAGGAGTCAGGGTTGCGGTTGAGGCTGCTCGACCGCTTCCTCGGCAGCCGCCGCCGTCTCGGCGGCCGCGATGTCGATGAAACGACGTATCGCCTCGGGGGACATGTCGAGCCCCTGGGAGGCGGCGTGTTCGTCGCCGAAGACCTGGACGGCCTCGGCGACGGCCAGGGCGAGTTCGGCTTCCGCCTTGCGCAGCTTGACCTCGGCCTTGTCGACGGTGTCGACGACCGCGAGCTGGCGGCGCTGCTTCTCCTGGAGTCGCTGTTTGCGGGACGGCGTCTTGCCGACGTTCTGCACAGTCACACCAAGATCATAAACAGAGCGGTGGGCAGAGATGTAATCGACAACTCCGCTTCCGCACGCGGCTGTTCGTGGGCCGACGTGCGGAGGGCGTCTCAGGCCGACAGCTCCCAGGCGTACGGCGGTTCCGCGCCGGACCGGGAGCAGGTCAGGGCGGCGGCGCGGGCCGCGAAGCCGAGGACGTCGTGCCAGACCTCGGCGTCGAGGCCCGCGACGGCCGCGTGGCTCAGCGCGTCGATCTCCCGCAGCCAGTGCAGGAGCGCCGCGTTGACCGTGTCGCCCGCTCCGATCGTGTCGACCACCGTGACCTTCGTACCCGGCACGCTCACCCGGCCCGCGCCCCGGCTCCACACGCTCAGTCCGTCACCGCCCCGGGTCAGGACGATCGCCGCCGGGCCGTACTCCAGCCACTCGGCGAGCCGGGCGTCGAGGTCGCCGTCGGGGCCGAGGTCCGCGAGCCAGCGGGCGTCCTCGATCGAGAGCTTCAGCAGCGCGACGTACGGCAGCCAGGAGAGGAACCGCTTCCGGTAGGCGTCGGCGTCCGCGATCAGACCGGGGCGGATGTTGGGGTCGAGGGCGGTGAAGACGCCGTTGTCGGACTCCCGGCGCAGCAGCGCCTCGTACGCGCTCGCGCCCGGTTCCAGCACGAGCGAGCAGGTGCCGACCGACAGGGCGGTGACGCCCTCCGGCAGGGCGGTCGGGAGCGCGAAGAGACGGTCGGCGGTGCCCTCGGTGTAGAAGCCGTAGCCCGCCGATCCGTCGCTGCCCACGTCGGCGACGGCCAGCGTCGTCGGTTCGGGACCCCGCTGGACCAGCGCCGTGTCGGCACCCGCGTCCCGCAGCCCCGACAGCAGGGCCGCGCCGAAGGCGTCCGTGGACACGCGGGAGCAGAACGAGGTCGGGGAACCGAGGCGGGCGAGCGCGACGGCGACGTTGTACGGCCCGCCGCCCCGCTGCGGGAGGAGCGGCGGCAGCGGGGACGCCGAGTCTGAGTGGGTGACGGGGGCGGGCACGAGGTCGATGAGCGCCTCGCCGGCGACGACGATCACTGTGCTGATTCCTTTCGGTGCGCCGTGGAGCGGCGGGGCGGGAAGGGTCGTAACTGACCAACAGAGCAAGGGACTTGGGACGGGCTACGGCGACCCCACCGGGAAGTCGGTCGCCCCCGCGCCGAAGGCGGCAGCCCCCGGCGGGCACCCGCAGGACGTCCGGTGGACCACCGCGCACGGCAGCCGGACCGTCCGGGCGGCGCGCCCCGGCGCGTCCAGCCGCTCCAGGAGCAGCCGCAGCGCCGCCCGCCCCACGTCCCGGCTCGGCTGGCGGACAGCCGTGAGGCTGGGCGAGAACAGGTCCGCCCACTCGAAGTCGTCGAAGCTGACGAGCGCGATGTCCTCGGGGATGCGCAGGTCCGCGTCGCGGAGTGCCTGGAGCGCGCCGATGGTCATCGCGTTGTTGGCCGCGATGAGGGCGGTGGGACGGGCGCTGCCGGACAGCAGGCGCTCGGTCGCGAGACGGGCGCCCTCGGAGGCGGAGCTGCCGTGCGCGAGCAGTTCGGGGTCGTAAGGAAGCCCGGCCGCACGCAGCCCCTCCCGGTATCCCTCGACGCGCTCGGTCGTCGTGCTCAGCCCGGCGAGGCCCGCCACCATGGCGATCCGGCGGTGCCCGAGGGAGGCGAGGTGCTCCACGAGTTCCCGCACGGGCGCGACGCCCTCGGCGCAGACCTGGTCGTACGCCGGTTCCTCGGACTCGTCGACGCGGCGGTCCAGGAAGACGGCGGGGACGGCGGCGCGGGCGAGGTAGTCCAGGAGGGCCGACGGCTGGGCCGAGGGGGCGATGATCACGCCGTCGACGCGGCGTTCGTGCAGCATCCGGACGACGCTCAGCTCGTGCTCGGGGTCGTCGTGCGGGTCGGCGATGAGCAGTCCGTACCCGGCGGCGAGCGCCTCGGCCTCGACGCCCTGGAGGATCTCGGTGAAGTACGGGTTGCTGATCGCGGAGACGGCGAGGCCGACCGAGCGGGTGCGGGAGGTGACGAGGGAGCGGGCGAGGGAGTTGTGGATGTAGCCCAGCTCGTCGATGGCACGGAGTACCGCGTCGCGGGTCGCGGGCCGTACCGGACGTGTGGCGTTCAGCACGTGGGAGACCGTGGCCACCGAGACGCCCGCGTGCCTCGCCACGTCCGCCATCGTCCGCATCCCGTACTCCTTCGTGTTGCCCCGTACCGCGTGGTTCCGCGTGTTCTCCCGCCCGCGGTGGAGCCGGACGGCGGCGGGCGCGGTGGGGGAAGCGCGGGCCGTCCGTCCATGAGACCTCGTCCGCCGGAAGGACAGACGCCGAAGACCTATGAAAAGTCACACGTAAGCGTTTGCGCAAGCGCTTACGTGGCGATTATGTTTCCCGCGTCTTCGGACATCCGTCCGCACACCGCTGTGAGGAGGCGCCATGCGCGCTGTCGTGGTCACCCAGCCGGGAAGCGCCGAGCTGACCGTCATACCCGATCCGAGTCCCGGTCCCTCGGAGGTGGTCGTCCGCGTCAGCTCCTGCGGCCTCTGCGGCACGGACATGCACATCCTGGGCGGCGAGCTGCCGTCCGTCGGCTACCCGCTGGTCCCCGGCCACGAGCTGACCGGCGTCGTGGTGGAGACCGGCCGGGACGTACGCTTCCCGCTCGTCGGCCAGCGCGTCGCCGTGGACCCCAACACCCCGTGCGGTGCCTGCCATTACTGCCGGATCGGCCGCGGCAACCTCTGCGAGCACTACACCGCCGTCGGCGTGACCCGCGACGGCGGTTTCGCCGAGTACGTCGCGGTCCCCGCGGGCCGCTGCCACGTCCTGCCCGAGGGCCTGTCCGAGGCCGCCGCCGGTCTGGTCGAGCCCCTGTCCTGCGCGGTCCACGGCCTGAGCCGCCTCCCCCGCCGCCCCGGTGAGCACTACCTCGTCTACGGCGCCGGGACCATGGGCCTGATGATGGCGGCCCTGGTGGCGCACTCGGGCGCGGCCTCCGTGTCCGTCGTCGACCCCAACACCCGCCGTCTGGACCTCGCCAGGCGCATGGGCGCGGATGCGACCGCCGCGAACGCCGACGAGCTGGGCCGCGACCACGGCTTCGAGGTCGTGATCGACGCGACCGGTGTCATCGCGGCCATCGAGGACGGTCTGGGCCGCGTCCGCAAGGGCGGCACGTTCCTGCAGTTCGGCGTGGCGGACCCGGCCAAGCGGGCCTCGTTCTCGCCGTTCCTCGTCTACAACCGCGAGATCGACATCATCGGCTCCATGGCGGTGCACAACGGCTTCCAGCCCGCGGTGGAGATCCTCGCCGGTGGGCTGGACCTCGACCCGCTGGTCAGCGACGTACTGCCGCTGGAGCGCTTCGACGAGGCGGTGGGGCTGTTCCGCGCGGGTGCGGGGCAGAAGATCCATCTGGCTCCGCAGCTTGATGATCCGCGGGTGGCGGGGGCGGTGGCACGGGGTGCGGCTGGTGCGGAGAGCCCGGTGATCGTCGCGCCGGAGGTCGCGGCGGCCGCCGAGGCGGCGACGGCCGCGGCAGCCGAGGCGGCGGCGCGGCTCGCGACGGCTACGGCTGGGGATGCGGCTGCGGCTGAGGGCGTCGACGCGGCTGCGACCACGGACGCGGCGTCGTGAGCCGGGTCGCGGAGCCGGAGACGGCGACCGAGAAGGCACCCGAGCCGGCGGCGAAGCGGCGGCCACGGCTGCGGAACGCCCTGATCTGGGTGTTCGGCGCCCTCGGCGGCATCCTGTGGGGTTACGACACGGGCGTGATCTCCGGAGCGATGCTCTTCATCCGCCAGGACATCGCCCTGACGCCGCTGATGGAGGGTCTGGTCGTCTCCGGGCTCCTGGTGGGCGCGATGGCGGGCGCCGGGCTCGCCGGAAAGCTGTCCGACGCGTGGGGCCGGCGGCGGCTGATCCTCGGCGCGGCGCTCGTGTTCATCGCGGGCACGGTCGGCGCGGCGCTCTCCTCCGAGGCGTCGCTCCTCATCGGCGCGCGGGTGCTGATCGGTGTCGGCGTGGGCATCGCGTCCGTCGTCGTCCCGCTCTACCTGACGGAACTGGCGCCGATGGAGGTGCGCGGCGGCCTCGCCTCCCTCATGCAGCTCCTGGTGACCGTGGGCATCTTCCTGGCCTACCTCACCGACTACGCACTGGCCCCGGCGCACGCGTGGCGCTGGATGATCGGGCTCGGCGTCCTGCCCGCGGCGGTCCTGGCCCTCGGCATCCTGACCCAGCCGGAGAGTCCCCGCTGGCTGGCGGGACGGGGCCGCCGTGACGACGCCCGCGCCGCCCTGACCCTGCTGCGCGGCGACGGCGAGACCGCCCGCACCGAGCTGCTCGACATCGAGAAGACGCTGGCGGAGGAGCGGGCGGCGACCCAGCGGCTGACGCTGCGGGACCTGTGGTCCCCGCGTCTGCGACCCATGCTGGTCGTCGGTCTGCTGCTGGTGTTCTTCCAGAACTTCGGCGGCATCAACACGATCATCTACTACGCCCCGACGCTCCTCACGAGCATCGGTTTCGGCGACAACGGCGCGATCCTCGCGAACGTCGGCGTCGGTCTCGTCAACATGCTGATGACCCTCCCCGCGATGCGCCTCATCGACCGCCGCGGCCGCCGTCCCCTCCTCCTGTGGGGCTCGGTCGGCATGTGCGCGGGCATGGCCGTCCTGGCCGCGGTCAACCTGACCCCCCTCGGCCACGGCTCCCTCCTCGCCCCCCTCACCCTCTTCGGCGTCGCCCTCTACGTCGCCGCCTTCGCCGCCTCCTGGGGCCCGGTGCAGTGGGTGATGCTCCCCGAGCTGTTCCCCACCCGCATCCGCGCCGGCGCGGTCGGCGTCTGCGTCGTCTTCAACTGGCTCTTCAACATGGCCGTGGCGCTCGTCTTCCCCTCCCTCCTCCACGCCTGGGGCGCGGGCGCGAACTTCGTCGTCTTCGCCGTGACGACGTTCGCCTCCGGCGTCTTCGTCAAGCGGCTGCTGCCGGAGACGAAGGGGCGGTCGCTGGAGCAGATCGAGCGGGAGGTGTTGCGCAGGGGGGACGCGAGTCCTTCGGCGGACGAGGTGTCCGCTCCGACTGCCTCGGTGTCCTGAGCCCGATTCCGGAGTATCAGTCCTCCACACGACCGTCGGGCCGGTAAACCGGCACGTCGAAGCGGTCGGACATGGTCTCGAAGGTGCGCTGATCGGTGGCACGCCGCTCGACGAAGTCGCGGGCCGCGGTCGGACCGAAGCCGACTTCCGCGTGTGAGCCGTCCAGCAGGGGGAACACGGTGTCGCAGAATTCGTCCAGCTCGACACCGTGTACCCGGCCGGGACCGGCGAGATGGGTGGCCACCGCCGGGGGCATGAGTTCCACCACCCGGACCGACGTGGCGTTCAGGGCGTGCCGCAGGTTCACGGTGTAGCTGTGCAGTGCGGCTTTGGCCGCGCTGTACAGCGGGGCGAACGGCTGGGGGACGAAGGCTCCGCCCGACGTGACGTTGACCAGCACGCCGGGACGACCGTGGGCCAGCATGTGCGGGACGAGCAACCGCCCGAGGTGGACCGGCGCGGCGAACAGGATGTCGATCTCGTTCTGCGCTTCGGCCCAGGGAGATCGGTCCGAGGCGATGCCCACCCGTCGCTGGATGCCGGCGTTGTTAATCAGCACGTCCAGCTCCGGCATCGTCCGCCGGACGTGATCGGCCAGGTGCTGCCGCCCTTCAGGCGTGGCGATGTCGTTGGTGAGGGTCTCGACGCCCGGCAGACGGTCGGCTACCGCGTCGAGCCGGGCGGAGCTGCGGCCGGTGATCATCACGCGGTGTCCGGCGGAGAGGTGCCGTTCGGCCAGGCCGAGCCCTATGCCGGAGCCGCCGCCAGTGATGAGCACCGCGCGCTTCTGTCGAGTTTCCATGTAAACCATCATGAGCCGTTTGTGTTTACACGGCAACTCGCAGGTAGGGTGACCCCATGACGCAGCCCCTTGACGACGCCGAGGTGGCGCGGTGGACCGCCTGGAAGCGAGCGAATGAGGCGGTACTCGCCGCGGTCGCACAAGAGATCCACAGTGCGGCCGGGCTGTCCGCAGCCGACTTCGCCGTCCTCTCACGCGTGATCGAGAACGGCGACGGCCACATCCCCCAACAGGACCTCGGCACCATGCTGGGCTGGAAACGGGCCCGCCTGTCGCGCCAGCTCTCCCGTATGGCCGACCGCGGACTCCTTCGACGCGAAGACGGACACGGCAGGCGCGTGCTCGTCACCGCGACGGACGAAGGGCAGACCGCCCTCGCCGCCGCCCGCCCGGCTCACGCACGGGCAGTCCGCCGCGCTCTGTTCAAGCACACCAGCACGCCGGGCTCCGATGACTTCTGGAACGTCATCCAGGAGATCTCCTCCACCCCTGAGGTGGCACAGTAGGCACCCGTCTCCGGGACTCGGGGGGCGCCCCCAACGGACGAGCGCGCTCCCGAGGGCAAGGAAGGCTCGATGGATGTCGTCGCATGTCTCCGAGCGGATCCACAGGCACCGGAACCCATGCGGTTGGGCGAACACCGGCTCCACGAACCGGCGTTGGGTGCCCGGACCGAAGTCGTGCTCGGTGCGCGGCGGGGTCAGCGGCTTCACGCCGAGGTCCCGGACCAGCCGGCGGTACTTGTCGTGGCGGTAGTCCCGGTCAGCCATCACTGCGTCCGGGCGGCGTCGGGGTCGCCCGCGCTTGCCGTGCACGGGCGGCAGCCGTCAGCCCTCCGCCACCAGGACACCTCCGGTGACGTGGCGCGGGTGACCTTGGACCTGTCGCTGGAGGCCCTCGGCTTGTCCGCTCCAGCTGTCGGGGCTTTGCTGCAGGCGCCGGCGGCGGATGTGGTACGTCGTACAGCCGCGCGCTCCACGTGGAAGCCAGGAACCAGGTACGCCGCATGACCGACCACGCCCCAGCCTGCCCTCAGTGCGGCCGGCACATGGAATCCGGCGGCCTTGTGCTGTCGAAACGAGTGGACGACAGTCGGCGGACCTGCCGATCGCTGTGGCGGTGTACCGATCGGCATGTCTGGTGGGGCTGGGCCGACCGACCGGACGAGCCATTGGAGCCCTGTCCGGTGCCGGACCTCTTCCATGACCTCGACGGCAGCGGGACACCGGGTCGAAGGCGTGCCTAAGAACTCCTATCGCAATGACTTCAGGCGTCGCCCGCAGATCAGTGCGCATCCGAGGGTGAGGAAGGCTTCGTGGATGTCGTCGCGGATCTCCCAGCGGATCCGCAGTCGGCGGAACCAGTGCAGATGGGCGAACGCCCGCTCCACGACCCAGCGTTGGGCACCGAGTCCGGAGCCGTGCTCGGTGCCCCGCCGGGCGATCAGCGGCTTCACACCGAGCTCCCAGACCAGGCGGCGGTACTTGTCGTGGTCGTAGCCGCGGTCGCCCAGCACCACGTCAGGGCGGCGCCGGGGTCGGCCGCGCTTGCCCCGCACGGGCGGCACGGCCTGAAGGAGCGGGATCAGCTGGGTGACGTCGTTGCGGTTGCCGCCGGTCAAGGTGGCGGCAAGCGGGATCCCGGTGGCGTCGGTGATCAGATGGTGTTTGCTGCCCGTCCTGCCCCGGTCGACAGGGCTTCGTCCCGTCTTGGCTCCCCCTTTAACGCCCGGACGTGGGAACCATCGACCGCCGCCCGGGAGAAGTCCAGAGCGTTCGCACCCCGCAGCCTGGCGAGCAGAACCTCGTGCAGCCGGGGCCAGACTCCGGCCTCCGTCCACTCGGCCAGGCGGCGCCAGCAGGTCATGCCCGAGCCGAAGCCGAGCTCCTGCGGCAGGTGCTCCCAGGCGATCCCGGTATGCAGCACGAACAGGATCCCCTGGAACACCAGCCGGTCCGGATGCCGCTTGCGTCCCGGATGCCGCACCCGACGCTCGACCTTCGGCAGCAGCGGCTCGACCACCGCCCACAGCTCGTCGTCGACCTCCCACGGCTTGGACCGCGCCACCCCACACCCCCAGATCGTCAGACTGAAGGCGATCCAACCACGACGAAGATCATTTCGTTAGGAGTTCTAAAAGCGGTGACCTCACACCATGCGAGTGAGATCATCCGTAGATGACCGACGCGCGACTACCTCGGGGATGGACTCTTCAGCAGATCCGCGAGGTGTCCGGGGATCGAGAGGCTGTCGCCCTGGATCCCACTCGGCCAGTGAAGTGGGTCAGCGTCGGCGAGGCCCACGAGATGCCACACCCTGAGATCGTTCTCGGATTCCACAGCCTGTGTCTCGTGAAGCCTACCGATGACGACGACTGGTACATGGGCAACCTGAACGACGACGGCAGCATCGACTGTTGGGAAGCCTACAGCGACCTGCACGAGGCGCTACGTGGTCTATAGGAGCAGTGGCAGCCGCAGAAACCCGATGCGTGGCCGCTACGACCGTCGATGACCGATCCACATTGAGCTACGGATCAGGTGTTGTCACTGATCCGTAGCTCTTCCTTTCGTCGGCGGGCGTAGCCCTCCAGGTCCTGCTTGATGGCCATGACGTCCTCGACGCGGAGGTGGATCGGCCCGCAGTGCAGCGCATCGCAGGAGCGGGGAAAGCTGCCGTCGATGAGGGAGACGCCGCTGAGTAGGATGCCCGCCGCCTCATCAACCGCAGTGCACAGCACCGGATGGAACGAGCAGTCCTCATAGATGTCGCCCACCTGAAGGCCGTTCGGGTTGCCGGGGTCTGGTGTCTCGCTCATGAGGGGCACCGTCTCAGTTTCCGCCTCATTCAGCGACGTTCAGGCCCGTTCGGGAGGGGCCATAAGCGAGAAGCCGCCCGTCGTTCGACCGCACGCGAACGCAAGTGAACGAGCCTGGACAGAGCTCCGGGCAGCAGGTCGTGGATTCAAGACCCGTCTCCCCCGCGCGGTTCTCAGCTGGAACAGGAGACAACCTGCCCGACAACGGAGAAGCGCTGCTCACACTCCGGACAGGTCGCCTCACCAAAGGCATAAGTCAGGGCGCGCGCGACGTCCTCATGACCGTCGGCCAGGGCAAGGTCGTAGAGGCGCCGGCCGAGACCTTCCAGGGCACATGGATCGGCCGGATGGAGAGGGAGGGTCTCGGTGTCGTCGTCGCAGAGGGCGTAGTCCTCCGCCACGCTGAAGAAGCCTCGCTCTCCGAGAATCACCCACACCGTCGCGCATCCGTCGGGATCGGGGCACTCGAGCTCGTATTCCTCGCTGACGACGCCCCAGATCAAGTCCTCCGCCCAGGAGATGTCGCCTTCCAGGTTCAGGACCGCCTCGACCAGATAGCAGTAGTCCTTCCGGCCGGCGGTGAGCGTTCGCCACCTGTTTGCGGCGCCCAGTAGCCGTATGACTTCCGGCGCGTACTGGTACCGCAGGTTACGCGTCTCGTACCGCTGGTCGGCCTGGACGAGGAGGGCGCCGGCTAGGTGGAGGGCCGAAGTCGCCGTGCTGGCTTTGTCGGTCTGCGCCATGTCGGCCAGCGTGTGCAGCACCAGCGGCTGGGCGACATCCAGAGAGCCGTTGTGGTAGAGCTCCGTCCAGAGGTCGCTCCAGGCCTGACTGTCCCGGCCCTTGGCGGCACGTTCCAATAGGGCTCCCAGGCGGTCGGAATCGGCGTCGTCTGCGCGGGGGACAGGAGGGCTCGTTGTCATCTCCGGCATCCAAGCAGACTGCCGCATCTGCACTTTCGCCGACCTGTCGATCGCCGTGGAAGTGTGCCGGTCGGCATGTCCGGTCCGGCTGGCCCGCCAGGCAAGCCATTGCAAGTCGGCCCGGTGCCAAAGCGGTTGCGCTGACATCCAACACTGACATCAACGACCACGGACAGCGGTGGCGCCCGGCAATCATGTGCGGCACCCGTGCGCGCAGGGGGCCGCCATCACATGGGGGCGTGATCGAACTCCTGAAGCGGTGCTCACAGAAGCCGCGGCCGACGGCAGCGACGGCAGCGCTGACGGCAACGACAGCGGACGTCAGCGGTACTGCGCGACCCGGCACGGTAGCGGCAGAGTGCAGGCGGACCGTCCCGCCAAGGCGCGCCCGCATCTTCTAAGAGGTCATCTCATTTGGCGAGTCTGCGGTAGCAGATGAGGGTGCAGGCGATGCTGGTGAAGCCGAGGAAGTGCTCGGCATTGCGCTCGTAGCGACGATGGAGGCGACGGCATCCAGCGAGCCAAGCCATGGTGCGTTCGATGGTCCAGCGGTGCCTGCCGAGTCGCTGAGAGGTCTCGATTCCCTTGCGGGCTATGCGGTGTCGGATGCCTCGCTGGGATAACCATCGCCGCAGGTGGGAGTAGTCGTATCCCTTGTCGGCGTACAGCTTGCCGGGCTTGCGCCGACGGGGTCCTCGCCGGGATCGGATCGGCGGTATGCCCTTCACGAGCGGCATCAGGGCCTGGCTATCGTGGACGTTGGCACCGGAGATGCCGACAGACAGGGGCAGACCGGTCCGGTCGGTGATCAGGTGGATCTTCGAACCGTACTTACCCCGGTCGACAGGATTCGGACCTGTCAGGTCCCCTTTTTCAGGGCCCGCATGTTCACCGAGTCGATCGCGCAGCGGGACCAGTCCAACTCCCCGCGGGACCCGAGTTCGTCGAGGACCAGGCGGTGCAGCTTGGCCCACACGCGGGCCTTCGTCCACTCGGTGAACCGGCGGTGAGCTGTCGCTCCGGACGGTCCGAACGACGCCGCGGGTAGCTGCTGCCACGTGCAGCCCGACGTCGCCACGAACACGATCGCTGCCAGCACCTCACGGTCGCCGTGCCGGCGCCGGCCGCCACCTTGAGGCCGCGATGGCGCCTCTGGCACGACCCGCTGGAACAGCTCCCACAACTCGTCCGGCACCAGCCGTTCAATGATCCCCACCACAGCGGACAGCCTACTCAGCCAAATGAGATGACCTCTAAGCGCTTGGCCGCCGGTTCGCGTGTCGAGTACGTGTCGAAGCACCCGCCCTCGGAATCAGCGGGCTCCCGGTACCTCCCGTACCGATGCCGTCGACATGCGGGTCTGGCTGATCGAGAGTTGGACGGGAACTCCGGTCAATGTCGCGTTGGACGAGCACGATGACATCGCGTGGTTCCAGGACGGCGAACTCGGGGAACTGCGCCTCGCACACGACAGCTACCTCGCGATGTTCACCGAGGCACTCGCCGTGCGCTGAGCCTCCGCGGCGGGAAGTGACCGAAGCTTGATCGAGATGTCCGGCTGGGAGGCTGGTGCCGTGGAAGACTTCACAGCGCGAGGACTTCGCCGCTCGGTCGCCGAGGCCGACTCTCCGGCCTGGCAGGTCAGGGCGGCCGCAGGACGACGGCTGGCGGCGGCGCCCCGGATCGAGGGCATCGCCGGTGTGCTGCGCCGTCTCCTCCTGGACGCTCAGGACACCGGGGTGACCTCCGACACCGCTGCGGCTCTGTTGGCTCGGAAGGATCTGGCCGGCCTGCGGGCCGTGCTCGCGGCCCGTGCGGTGGCGTCCGACGAGGGGACGGCTGACCAGCTCACTGCCGAGCTCGACTGCGACCCGCGCTGGGCGACCGGAGAGGGCGGCGCCGAGCTGATCACACAGCTGCGGACTCTGGCATCGGACCCGGACCCAGAGGTCCGCGACGAGGCCCTGCTGCGACTTTCGCAGTTGCGCTGATCGGACAGGTGGACAGTGGGCAACCGTGCACCGCGAGATCGTCCACGAGCTCCTGACCAACTGTCCGTGGCGGCTGGCAGGGCCGGGAGAGCAAGTCTGGGGGTGATGCGGCTACCGGCGGCGGACGTACCAGCCCACCACCAGCACGATGAGGATGGCAACGACGAAGGCCCACACGGTCGCTGCGCCGTGGTACGAGCGGTACGCAATCAGAGCCAGCATGTTCAGGCGGATACCCCGGAGAGATGGCTTCAGCCGAGATACGTTGGCCGCCCCCTTGTGGAGAAATACGCCTCGCCCACGACGGCTGTCACTTCAGGACGACTCCGTGCCTTGCCGGGACGGTGCGCGGTCGGCGCTGGCAGGTCACCTCGTGGCCATCGACGTAGCCCGACCGTCGGTTAGGTCCCGGACAGGCAGTCGTCCGGGCCGCCCCCGGACAGGCCGGGGATGCAACCATTCCTCTCAGAGCTGGAACCCCCGGAAGCCGACCGCGCGTTCGCGACCCTAGAGGACGGCACTGACAACGACCCGTGCCGATCGGACGACGGCTTACAGTTGGTCCCCCTTGAACGCCGGCTTCGGGGGATGTGGGCCGCCGCCGTCCTTGACGTCCTGTTCGCAGGTCCGGCGGTCTTGGGACCGGTCGTTGGGGATCAGCAGCACGGCGGCGACCTGCTCAGGGTGCTCGACCTCGAGCCAGGCGTCGCCGGTGTGGTTGCCGTTCGGGCCGAACGCCTCGGACGAGTAGACCGTCTGACACAGCATGGCCACGCGCTGCTTGTCGACCGCGCAGGCGTCCACCGCGGGACCGGAATACTCGTCGGCGCCGTCGAAGCGGTAGTGGAAGTGGACCTCGTCGCCTCGGTCGGGCACCTGCGGGTGGGGCTCGAGGCGCCAGTCAACTACCTCGGCGGTGACGTCGAGTGGGCGCCCGGTCGCGTCCTCGACCTGTACCCTCACTCCCGCCTTGCCGCGCTTCGCGGTCGTGTCGGTGCAGCCCCAGGAGGAGCAGCCGGAGAGGGCGAGGAGCAGCAGGGCCAGCGGAGCACCGGCGAGTATGCGGGTGGGAGGCATTCAGGTGGTTTCCCTTTGGGGTGGGGTGACCTTCTCGAAGCGGGCGAGCAGGTCGCGCCAGAAGGGAACCGTCGCTCGTGGGTTCCAGCTCTCGTCGACCTCGCCCCGGGTCTCGTCGAACTCCCGGTGTATGTAGTCGACCAGGTCCTCGCCGTAGTAGATGGTGTCGGTCTGCCACACGGAGAGCACGGGGTGTCCGGAGGTTCCCCGGCCGGCGGGCAGGTAACGGTGGGCGTACACGGGCACCAGGACCGGTGTCTTCGCCAGGTGCCGGCGCGCCCTGCCCAGCGCCACCGCCTGGGAGGCCGGACGTTCGCCCCAGCTCTCGTGCCAGAACCCGCTGTGCTCGACGTCGAGCAGCACCCCCTCGACCGGCCAGTCGAGCTGCTCACGCAAGCTGTCCGGGTCGCCGCCCCGCCATTCGGGCCAGGGCCTGGCCCAGGCCTGCCCTTCCTCGGGCGGGACGTTGATCGGGAGCCCGGCTGCGAGGAACGCTCGGTGGTCGTCCGCGAACTCGAAGCCGTACTCGTGCTCGATGTGCTCGAACTCGTCTTCGGTGAGGCCCGGTTCGAACTCGTAGAGGCCCGTCGCCGCCAAACGACGCGCGGCCTCCGCACCCACCGGTGCTCCCTCGCTCCTGATCACTGCGGCACGATAGCGTCAACGGGCTGTGCGGTCACCTTAGTTGCTGCGTCGGCTCCGGCTGCGGGCGCGCGCAGGCGGGCGGCGCCTTGGCCGGAGCGATCCCGCGGCGGGCGGCAGGACGCCGTGGCTGCGACGCTCTGGTGGCGGACCGCGCCGACTGCGGTGGTCCGGGGGCTGGAACCGGTGTCTCCACGTGCGGGGTCAGAGTCTGTGGTAGATCTCCTTTTCACGCATCAGCGTCTTCAACTGCTTGTCGGTCAGCGGTCGGAGAGAGTTCAGGAGACGGCGTAGGGCCGCTTCGTCCACGGTCTGGCTGGAGACTTCGAACTCGGCGTCGTCGTGGCGGCGGGTGAGGGTGGTGGTGTGGCCGCCGGGGAAGGGGATGATCGTGCGCATGGTGCCCGGGGTGGTCACCCTGCAGGTTGCGCCCTTCTGCAGGACACCGGGGCATTGGAGCGTCGGTGTGACGGGTGGGCGGACCACGAGATCCAGGTATCCGTGTTCGTCCTGCCGTGTGGGGCGGTAGGACGCGCTGAAGTAGCCGGGGCCGATGTCGACGCGGGAGAGTGTCATGCCCGGGGGCGGGGTGCCCAGGTACTGGAGTTCCGCGTGCTCTCGGTAGCGGGTGAAGTCGGCGTCTTGGTGGCGCTGTTGGGCGTGGGCCGGGCCGATGAAGGCACCGTACGCCACCCCGGCCGCGAGGGCTGCCGTCGCACCCAGGCGGACCCAACGGCTCGGGACGAAGAACGCGGCGGCCACGGCGTACGGCACCCCCACCAGCGCGATCCGGGTACCGGCGCTCCCCAGGTCGACCTCGTCGGTGTAGGCGACCACGCCCGACAGAACGCCGAGTGTGCCCAGGGCGAAGACGGACACCGCCCAGCCGAGCCGCTGCCGGACGGAGCCGCAGCGCGGGACCACGGTCCGTGCCGGCAGGGCCGCGATGACCAGCGCGCACACCACCAGCGGCACGCCCAGGGCGAGGACGAGTCCCATCGCGCCCGCTCCGCCGCTCCACCCCGAGGCGAACAGCACGAGTCCGAGTACCGGCACGGCGGTCGCCATCATCGCCCACACCAGGAAGAGGTGCAGAGCCGTCAGGGCTCGTCTGTCGCTCGTCACGCCTCCGGATGCTGGCAGTCGGGGGCTGGGGCCACATGAGTACGCGTACTCAGCGGGCAGCTGCTTCAGGAGCCGGAATCCGGGCTGCCGGGCCCAGGCGCGGAGGAAGTCCGCCGAGCCGTGGATCGCGGGCCACGGGTCGGTCGTCGTGGGGGGGGACGCCGGGGAGGTCCGCCACCAACGGTGCCTGGTCGTCAAGGAGTTCGGCGTTGGCGACGCCGCCGACTACATCCGCTCACGAAACCGGGAGTCCGCCCATACGAGAGCCGCGTCGCCGGGCGGGCCACCGCAGTCCCCCTCGGTGGCCCGCCCGGTGTCTCGTGAGCGGAGCGACTAGCGCAGCGCCCGTCCGAAGCGCGCCGAAGTGGCCGGCGCGCCCACGGTCGTGGGACCGAAGGCGGTCGCTCCGGTGGTGGTCAGGCCGGTGGAGGTGCCGTTGAGGGACCAGACGGCGCCTGCCGCGGCGTTCTCGTTGGAGGCGGAGACGGCGAGGTCGCGGTGGCCGTCGCCGTTGGTGTCGACGAGGGCGCAGGCGTCGCCGAAGCGGTCGTTGGTCTCGGCGACGCCGGGGACGCCGGCGGTGTTCTGGTGCATGACCTGGCTGCCGGTGCCGGTGACACCGGTGGACGTGCCGTGCAGCAGGGCGAAGGAGCCGGCGTCGGTGAGGCCGCTGAAGTCCTCGCCGCTGATGCCGAGCGCGACCTCGGCCTTTCCGTCGCCGTCCACGTCGCCCACGGCGACGCAGGAGCCCAGGTCGTCGCCCTCCTCCTGCGCGCCGTGGAAGCCGGGGAGGCTCTGGTCGAAGGTCTGGGTGCGCTTGGTCAGGTCGGCGTCGGGCGAGCCGAAGCCGATCGTGACGGAGGGGCGGTCCTCGCCGGAGCCGGACACCACGTCGTCGTAGCCGTCACCGTCCACGTCGCCCACGCCGATCGCGCCGTCGTCGCCGGGGGCACGGACGACCTTGAAGCCGGTCGGGGTGCTCAGGAGCACGCGGTTGCTCCAGCTGCCGTCGCCGGTGTACAGCCTGATCACGATGTCCTGGAGGTGGTCGCCGTTGACGTCGCCGGTGGCCAGGGCGACGACGGGGCCGGCGATGGAGTGCGGTCCGTTGACGCAGGTGTCCTTCGCGGCGCAGGCGTCGGGGCCGTCGTCACCGTCGTCGCCGTAGCCCCACCACGTCGACTTGTCCATGAAGTCACGCGTCGCGGCGGGCTTGCCGGAGCGGGAGATCGGGCCCTTCCACAGCGCGGCGGGCTGGGCCACCGGGTCGTCGCCGAAGGCGTCCGGGTCGCCGAAGAGGGCGAGGTCGGTCCTGCCGTCGCCGTCGAAGTCCCCCGCGATGGGCGTACGGCGGTACTTGCCGAGATCGGTGCCGCCGGTCAGGCCGGACGGGGAACCCCACAGGACGACGGCGTCGGAGCCGTTCTTGCCCGCGCCGATGACGAGGTCGCTGTAGCCGTCGCCGTCGAGGTCGCCCTTGGTGAAGGACTCACCGAACCCCTCCTTCGCGACGGCCGCGCCGGGTACGCCGCTGGTGGAGCGGGAGATGATCGACTTGTGCGCGGGCGAGAGGCCGGAGGCCGATCCGTACATCACCGCGACGTAGCCCGCGGCCGCCTTGCCGGAGACGGTGCCGTTCGAGGCGCTGATCACGAGGTCCGCGTAGCCGTCGCCGTTGAAGTCGTCCGCCTTGGTCACCTGGGACGCGTGACCGGTGGCGGCGTGGGCGGGGGCGGCGGACAGGGTCAGTGCGCTCATGCCGGTGGCCGCGAGCAGGGCGGCGGCGAGGGGCGCGGTGACGCGGGCACGGGTCGCTCCGCCGGTCACGCGGTGCTCGGGGTCAACAGGGCGTCGTATGTGCGTCATCGCGGAGTCCTTCTGTCGTGGGTCTACGTTCACAAGACCCACCGGGGGGCGATTGGTTGCACGCGCCACGAGAATCGACCGGAGAATCACACATCACCGGCCCGGTGGGGGGGACGAGGGGTTCGCTGCGTGTCGTCGCCCGTCGCGAGACCGCGCGGATCTCGTTCTCCGTCCTGCCGTCGAGCCGTCCGGCTGGACACACGTCCTGCCCGGCCGACGGGTCAGCACGCGCGAGGACGGAGATCGCTCGCCGACACAGGTCAGGGCGGTGGCCGTGGCCGAGTCGTGGCTCAGCCAGTCGTCGCGGACCGCGTCCGGGATCTTGAGACCGCGAGCGGCCCATGGCAGCCTCGTGCCGCGTGATCGATGACTTCGCGAAGGACAACCTGCACGGGAGACTGCGGCGGGACCGCGCGGCGCTGCTCTGGAAACTCGACGGTCTGTCCGAATACGACGCCCGCCGTCCTTTGACTGCGACCGGGACCAGCCTTCTCGGTCTGGTCAAACACGTGGCCGGCGTCGAGGCCCGCTACTTCGGCGAGGTCTTCGGCCGTCCGTCCCCGGAACCGCTGCCCCGGTGGCAGGACTCCGACGGCAGCGATCTGTGGGCGGCCGAGCACGAGACCCGCGATCAGATCATCGGCTTCTACCGGCGCACGTGGGAACACTCGGACGCGACGATCAACGCGCTTCCCCTCGACGCCCCCGGCCACGTGCCGTGGTGGCCGGAGCCTCATGCCGACACGAACCTGTTCGCCGTGATGGTCCATGTCCTCGGCGAGTGCGTCCGACATGCCGGACACGCAGACATCCTCCGCGAGGGTCTCGACGGCCGGACCGGGATGCGCGCCGAACACGAGGAGCGGATCGACGAGGAAGCCCGAGCGGCCCACCGCGCGAAGATCGAGCGGGCCGCCAGGTCTGTCTCCGAGAAGCTCACGGGCGTCGCCGCCGCCCCGGATCACGATCGCCGCCAAGTGCCGCCTGGAGAGGGCTGATTCCCCTTTCCCCCCTACTGTCGGCCATCCGGCTGCTGGGTCTCCTACGGGCAGGGTGCGAGGATGCCCGCGTGGTGAGCGTGGAGGAGTGGCATCGCATCCGTACTGGCCTGCGGCTCGGGCAGCGGTTTCGGGGGAGGGTGACCTGCGTTCCGAACCCCGGGGCCACCGGGATCTTCGTGGACATCGGCCTTCCCGTCGGCGGCTTCGTCGACGTGCTGCTGCTGCCGAGGGCTTCGGAGCGGTGGCCGGAGGAGGGGACGGTTGCCGAGTTCGAGGTGTGGTGGGCCGATGAGCGCCCGCAAGTGCGGCTCAAGCCGGTGGCTCGTCAGTTCCTGAGGGAGGATTTCGACGAGTGGCTGAGCGAGTGGCGGCCCGGCTGGACCGCTGAGCACGGGCAGGTCGTGCGGGAGGACACCCCGGCGGCCGAGGCGTGGGGGGACGCGATCGCGACGCCCCTGCGGGGAGTCCGCGCGGCGACGGGTTTCACCGCGGAGACCGAGGAGACACTGCGTGCGGCCGGGTGGTTCCCCGGGCGGTGCGTATCCGTCGAGCCGTGGCGCGAGCGGCTGGAGGCGAGCGGCGAGGTGCGCATGCACGAGGCCGCCAGGAGCTTCCTGGCGGAGTTCGGCGGCCTGAGCGTGCGGATCGGCGGGCCGGGTGTCACGTGCGCCAAGTCGCCCTTCGGCTTCGAGCCCGGATTCCTCGTCGGCGAGGAGGACCGCTTCGCCGACTGGAGCCGGACCATCGGACGCGACCTCTTCCCGATCGGCGAACTCGACGAAGGCCGGTTCTTCCTGGGCATCGATCAGCACGGAGAAATCCACCTGGTCGAGACCTGGGTGGCGACCTTCGGCCCCGTCCGGGACGCCCTGGAGAAGCTCGTCCTGGGATGTGGTCCGGAAACCATAGGGTGACCACATGACACAGACAGCGCGTCCGTCCCTGGTCGGCGAGGCGGACGCACTGTCCGCCGCGGGGGCCGGAGCTGTCCAGTACGAAATGGGCCCGGCGGTGATCGCGGCGGGGGCGGACGCGACCGTTGTCGTCGTCGAGCCGGGGGACGACCCGAGGGTCAGTGGCGTGCGGGATGCCCATGGGGTGCTCCTGCGCGGAGAGCCGGTTCCGGACCTCTCCCCTCGCTTCGAGTTCGAGGACGCCCCGCCGACTCACGTCTTCGTGCGCCTGGGCCCGGGCTGCCTCCCGCTGGGCACGGCACGTTGCCGGGGCAGCTCAGCATCGCCCGCCGGGTTGGTCGGCGTGGAGCTGCGGCTCGACGTACCGCTGGCCAGAGAGGTGCTGGACCTGGTCCGGCCCGTCCCCGAACCCGGACCGGTGCCGGATGTGGACTGGGTCGATCTGGTGAAGACCGAACCGATCCGCGCTCTGGAAGCGTTCGTGGTCGGCTGGTTCCCCGCTGAGGAGGCGGAAAGAGACACACCGGATGAACGGGGCGAGCTGCCGTCGGCGTTGGCTGCCTTTCACCGCCTGGCCCGCCTGCGACCGGCGCTCCACAGATTTCACGACCCCGTGCTGGAGGAACCCGGGATCGCCACCGGGCCGCTCGGCGATCGGCTGGTGTTCGCCGTGTGGAACGGGGCCGGGATGGACTGGTCCATCCCCTGGTCGTCGGAGGGTCCACGCGCGGCGGATCCCGTGGTGTGGCACACCGAAGACCCCTGCGGCACCCCGGAGACGCTCGTAGAGGAAGAGCCGCTGAGCCGATTCCTCCTCCAGTTCACCCTGGCCCAGGCCACAGGCGGCGCGCCGTTCCACGCGGCGACGCCCTACATGCCGGCCGCGCGCTTCGACGCCTTGCGCGGCGTGCTGCGGCCTGTACCGCTGAGCCCGTTCCTGCCGGCTTACACCGCTGACAGGTTCTTCGTGGCCCCCGGCCTGCTCGCCCAGGTGAGCGGTGACGAGGACGAGGTGAGCGTGTTCTTCGGCGCGCTCCACAGGGGAACCCTGACGCCGCTGCTCGACCATGGGTTTCCCTGGTCCCAGTTCGACGGGTGAGGTACGGCGACTCCGATCGACACCGCGCGCGGAACGGGCCGGCGCGCCGTCAGCAGGCCCGCTCGTAGAGCGCCCGCAGCCACGGTTCCCTGGGCGCCAGCATGAGCGCGAGGGTTTTTCGGAAGGCGTAGGGGGACGGCTCGAAGGGGCAGGGCGGGTGGGGTGGGAGCGGGTCGTCCTGTTCGGTGCCGGGTGGGAGGCCGCCGACGACCGGGAGTCGGGTGCGGTGGGGTGGGAAGGCGAGTTCGGACCAGAGTGCGGCGTCCAGGGGGACCGGGCGCGCGCCGGAGCGCGGCTGCCAGATGTCTCCGGTCTGGGGGTGGACCGGTACGAGGACCAGGTCGGCGGTCGGATCGCCGTACCCGGGGCCCGCGAGGTCCAGCCGCTTCGCGGGTTTTCCGGTGGGCACGAGCGCGCCGAGTGCCCGGCCGAGGAGGTCGGTGACCGGGCCGGGAGCCGTCTCGACGGGGGCGCCGTCGGCGGCCACCACCACGTGGGCGAGGGCCACGCCTGCCGGGATGTCCCGGAACTTGCTCAGCCGGTGCCACAGCGCGTCGGTGGCCAGCAGTTCCGGCCAGTCCATGACCGGGCGCTCCGGCGGGGCGGGCAGCCGCACCACGGCCTCGGGGACGAGCTGGACGACCTGCCAGCAGCCGCAGTCGTCCACCCTCGTGCCGACCGGCAGATCGCAGTCCACGCAGGCGAGGTTCGGGCCGTCCCGCCCGTCGATCCCCATGCAGTAGCCCGCGGCCCGCTCCAGGATCAGCCGGGTACCGCGTGTGTCGCCGGGGGCGAGGAGGACGGCGTCCGAGCGTGCGGGGTCGACGGCGTAGGAGCCGGCCTCCAGCAGGGGCGGGTGCAGTGTCTCCCAGTGGGTGTCGATCACGTGGACCGGCAGCGCCACCTTCGACACCGCCGCCGTCAGCACCGCACCGCAGCCCGCGCACCCGAACACCGCCAAGCCGACTCCTCCCACCGTCGAAACTCCTGCATCCCATCAGCATGCGGACCTGGGAGCAAGGGGATATCGGACGGCCCCGCGCTTCTCGTCCTCCGGTTCCGTCAGCCCGAGTGCCAGCGGTTGCGGCCGTCGGAGGCGGGTCCGCAGACCATGGAGGTGCCCGCCCGAGTGACGCCTCTTGCCCCTGCGGGGGCACAGTAGGCGCCGGGGTGGACGACCGGACCGCCGCCGCCTCCCGTGGCGGAGGAACTGCCGCCGGAGGTCGAGGACGAGCCACCACCCGTTGTCGAGCCACCACTCGCAGATGAGCCGCCACTCGCACCACTCGGGGACGACCCCCCGTTCGTGGACGAACTCCCGCCGCCCGTAACGGTCCCTCCCGATCCCCCGGCCGCTCCCCCGGTCGTCGCACTCCGCACCCGGTCATCGCTGTGATCCCGGTAATCCGGAACCCCGTCGTCGTCCTTGTCGCCCAGGTACGAACCCTCCCTTGCGCAACCGGCTTTAGGCGAGGCGAGTTGGAGCGTCACCTCGGCCGTGATCTCGTCGCCCTTCGCAGGGTTCTGGTCGCAGACGCGCCAGGTCCCGTAATCCCCCTCGGGCAGCGCGTCGTTCATGTAGTGCGACTGCGCCCGGAGCGCTTCCCCGGACACCCCGAGATCCGTCAACTCCCCTGCGGCGGCACGCCATGTACGACCCCGCAGATCCGGCATCACCGGCCGGGGAATCCTCGCGCCGTCCTTCTCCGGGCACCGTTCCCCGGACTTGACGGCGGCGAAGGCGATCGACCTGCGGCCGCTCCCACCGGTAGCGCTCTGGAAGCACACCACCCATCCCGCCCGCACGACGATCGCGCGGTGGTCGGCGGAGGCGTCGTGGTGGGCGGCGGTGTAGCCCGCGGCGCGGGCCTCCGTCTCCGCCCTGTCGAGCGGCTTGCCGCGGTAACTCGGCGGTGGCGCGGGCTCGTTCGTCCGCTGCCGTGACGGCTCGGTGCTCGGCAGGTGGGTCCGCACGGCGGACGGTTTGGCGTCCGTCCGGGCGGTGGTGTCGTCGAGCTGTCCGCCCGCGGCCGCGCCGATCGCCAGGAGGACGAACGCGCCGACGCCGGCGCCGAGTTTGGCGAACCAGCGCCAGGGCGGGAGGAACCAGAGCAGGGCGACGGTGGCGATCAGCGCGAGGAAGCCCAGCGGGAAGCTGAACGCGCCGATGAGGGCGACCGCCGCCAGGAGGCCCAGTCCGGCGGGGGTGGTCTTCCACCAGGGGCGTACCGGAGGGGGCGGTGGGGGTGCGGGGGTGTACGGGTTCACCGTGGGGGTTCCTCGTTCGCCGGATGCGGGGACGCTCCGGTTCACGCGGGGGGGGTGCCCTTTTCGCGGATGCGCCCAAGTCGCCCCACTTTAGCGGGATGTCACCCTTTGTGTGGCTCCTTCCGATGCGTCTCGCGCGCCTCCCTCACAGCGATCTGTCTGCCACCCCCACACTCCCCCGCCCGCTCAGGCGGAACAGCAGCAGGATGGACGGGACGATGAGGACCGCCGCCACGCAGGCCACACCCACGACCACCGCGAGTGTCGCGTCGGGGGCGGCCGCTTCGGCGAGGGTGAGGTGGGTGCCGAGGAGGTAGGGGTACTGGGCGACGCCCCAGCCGGCGACGACCAGGGCGACCGCCCCGGCGGCGATGGCACGGACGCCGAAGGTCCTGCGGGCGCGGAGCATGACGAGCCCGACGATGCCGCCGACCGCGGCCAGGACGACCAACGGCAGGGCGCGGCCGGTGAGATGGGAGAAGAGGCGGGGCGCGTCGGCCTGGAGGACGAAGATGCCCGCGATGCTCCCGGCGCCGGTGAGCGCACCGGCGCCGAGGGCACGGTTGCGGAAGTAGCGGTAGAGGGGGTGCTCGTCGCGGCGCAGGGCCTCGACGGTGAGGTAGGTGGCGGCGAGGTATCCGCAGGCGAGGACCGCGAGGACGCCGCCGAGGATGCTGGAGGGGTTGACCCAGCTCGAGACGGCGTCGCCGTTGCCGCCCGTCGGTACGCGCCCGGAGGCCAGCCCGCCCGCGATGGTGCCGAAGCAGTACGGCGTGAGGACGGAGGACAGCGCGAAGGCCACGCCGTACACGCGTCGTTCGGGCGTGCTGATCGTCGCCTTGCGGAAGGCGAATCCGGCGCCGCGCAGGACGATGCCGAGCAGGGCGAGGACGAGCGGGATGTACAGCGTGGTGGTGATGGCGGCGAAGGCGGTGGGGAAGCCGCTCCAGAGGACGACCAGGCAGTAGATGAGCCAGGTGTGGTTGGCCTCCCAGACGGGGGCGAGGGAGGAGTCGATGAGGTGGCGGGGCGCGCGGCCGCGCCGGGCGCCGCCCGCGAGCAGGTCCCAGAAGCCCGCGCCGAAGTCGGCTCCGCCGAGTACGGCGTAGGCGATGACGCCGATGAAGAGGAACACCGCGACCACGTCGGCCATTTACGACACCTTCCCCTCGGTGCGCTCGCGCGAGGCGTCGGGTCCGTACGGCACGTCGACCGTCCCGTCGCCCTGTTTCTGCCAGCGTCTCTTCATGGACAGCAGGACCCAGATGGCCGCGGAGCCGACGGCGGCGTAGAGGACGAGCACGACCCCGAAGGTGATCCACAGGTTGCCCTGGGTGGCCACGGCGTCCCGGGTGCGCAGCAGTCCGACGACGATCCAGGGCTGGCGGCCGACCTCGGTGACCACCCAGCCGCTCTCCAGGCTGAGGATGGACAGCAGCCCGCAGACGGAGGCGGCGCGCAGGAACCAGCGGTCGGTCTCCAGGGTGCCTCGGCGCTTCCACCACACCCAGACGAACCAGGCGGCGACGGCCAGCATGACCGTGGAGGTGCCGACCATGATGTCGAACGCCCAGTGGACGATGTTGACCTGCTCGGCGGTGGGCCGTACGGCCACGGGGACGGCGTCGAGTCCCTTGATGGTGGTGGACGGTTTGAATCCGGCGAGGATGGAGGCGACGCTCGGCACGGAGATGCCGTAGCGCACCTCGCCGTCGATGAGGAAGCCGCCCAACGTCTCGGGGACGTGGTTGCCGGTGGTGGGGAGGAGTTCGATGGCGGCGAACTTGGCGGGCTCGTCGTCGAAGACCTCGCGGGCGATGGTGTCGCCGACGAAGATCTGCACGGGCAGGGCGGCGGCCGCGGTGACGAAGCTGATGAGGAAGCCGAGCCGCTGGTAGTGGCCGCGCCGTCCCCGGAGCATACCGACCGTGTAGACGCCGGCGACGACGAATCCGGCGACGATGTAGGCGGCCAGGAGCATGTGCCAGAACTGCCACCAGAAGGCGCCGTTGAAGAAGACCTCCGCCGGGCGTACGGCGGTCACCTTGCCGTCGCGCATCGTGATGCCGCCGGGCTGGTTCATCCAGCTGTTGGCGGCGATGACGGCGGCGGCTCCGCCGACGCTGGCCAGCGCGACCGGCACGCCCGCCCAGAAGTGGGCCCAGGGGCGCATCCGGTCCCAGCCGTAGATGTAGATGGCGACGAAGATGGCCTCCAGGAAGAAGAAGAGGCCCTCGATGGCGAACGGGAAGCCGAAGGCGGCGCCGTAGGTCTTCATCAGGCCGGGCCAGAGGATGCCCAGCTCGAAGGAGAGGACGGTGCCGGTGATGGCGCCGACCGCGAAGAGCACGGCGGCGACCTTCGACCAGCGCCGGGCCAGGAGCAGGGCCGCCTCGTCGCCCTTGCGCAGTCCCCGGTAGTTGGCGATCAGCATGAGGGAGGTCAGCGCCACGCCGAAGGGGACCAGGATGATGTGGAAGCCCAGGGTGAAGGCCATCTGTTCTCGCGCCGGCAGCAGCTGATCCGGGTCAGCGGCGGCCAGGATCGCGGTGACTCCGGCCGGGTCGACCGTGAACATGGACGGTTCCTCCTCGTGCTCGGGAGGGACTGCGGCCACCGGGGGATCTCGGCCGCCTTCCATGGATCTGTTTCACTTCCTACACCGGATTCGGATGCGTCACGATACGTCCTGGTCTGAACGGGTACGACCGCGCCCGGTGCTAGAGATGCGCGGCCGGGGCGTCGGGCAGGGTGGTCCGGGCGACCAGCCCCCCGGGCACGGGCCGGGCGCGCAGCAGGTCGGCGACGGCCTCGGCGGCGAGCGTGTGCCAGGTGGGCAGGCGGCGCAGCATGGCGTGGTCGGTGTCGGCGAGGACGACCATCCCGGCACGGGCTCCCCCGGCGCGCGCCCGTTGGACGAAGCGGCTGGAGTCCGCCGCGGACGTGACGTGGTCGGCGTCCCCGTGGAGGACGAGCAGGCGGGCGCCGTCCAGGTGGGCGGTGGGTTCGCCGGGCGGCAGCCAGGGGGCGAGGGCGAGTACGCCGCGTACGGCGGGGTGGTCGGCCACGCGCAGCGCGGCCCGGCCGCCCATGGAGTGGCCGACGAGGACGACGGGGACGGGGCCGTGGCGGGCGGCCAGTTCGGCGAGGGCGCGGCGGACGTCGTCGGCGGCGGCGCCGTCGTTCCAGCCCCGGTGGCGGTAGCGGATCTCGCCCAGCAGGACGTGGTCCGCGGGCAGTCCCGCGCCGACCGCGCGCAGGAGGGGGCGCATCCGCAGTGCGGCGAGGTGCCAGGGGCGGGAGAGGGTGTGGTCCTCGGCGCGGCCGCCGTGGGCGGTGAGGACGGCGGCCCGTACGGCATTCGGCGCGTGCCGTACGAGCAGGGCGCTCCTGGTGGCCGGGCTGTCCGTGGCCGTGCTGTCGGTCGTCATCCGCCGTGCTCCCCGCTGTCGTGATCGTCGGCCGCCGTGGGGAATCCGTAGCCGAGCGCCGCACGGCTTGGCCCGGGAGCCGAACCGGTGGATGCGGAGACCGGTGAGGCGGGCCGGCCGGGAACCCGGCAGGTCTGAGCGCGCCGGTCCGGGGCACCTGTCACCAGGCAAGGAACGCACGCCTGTGAAGAGACCTGAGGTGAATCATGACGAAGGAGATCAAGGACCTGACCCCGAAGTACACCGTCCCCGGTATCGAGCGCGAGGCGGCGGGACGGCTGATCGGGTTGCTGCGGCTTCGGCTGCACGCGCTGAACGATCTGCATCTGACGCTCAAGCACGTGCACTGGAACGTCGTCGGGCCGCACTTCGTCGCCGTGCACGAGATGATCGACCCGCAGGTGGACCGGGTGCGCGACATGGCCGACGACGCGGCGGAGCGCATCGCGGCGCTGGGCGGCGTGGCCCAGGGGACGCCGGGCAAGCTGGTGGAGGAGCGCACCTGGGACGACTACTCGATCGGCCGGGGTGACGCCATCGCCCATCTGGGTGCCCTGGACCTCGTCTACACCGGCGTGATCGAGGGCGTACGGGCCGCGATCAAGGAGGCGGGCGAGATCGACCCCGCCACGGAGGATCTGCTGATCGAGCAGTTGCGGGACCTGGAGCAGTTCCAGTGGTTCGTGCGGGCCCACCTGGAGAGCGCGGGCGGCACGCTCGCGACGGGTGGCGCGCACACGGAGGAGCAGGCCGCGGCGAAGGGTGCCGAGCTGAGCTGAGGACGTGCGGGGGCGGGGGCGCGGCGTCACGGGGGTCCGGCGCCGCGCCCCCGCTGTGTGCGCAGCACCTCGTCCAGGTCGCCGAGCCGGTCCAGGCCCTGGACGGCGCGGGCGGTGCGGGGGTTGCCCGCGAGGACGGCGCGGTGGCGGTGGACGAAGGACCAGTAGCCGGTGGTGAAGGGGCAGGCCCGCTCGCCGGTGCGGTCGCCCGGGCGGTAGGCGCAGCCGTCGCACAGGTCGCTCATGCGGTGGATGTAGGCGCCGCCGGAGGTGTAGGGCTTGGTGGTCATGCGGCCGCCGTCGGCGTACTGGGACATGCCGACGACGTTGGGCAGCATCACCCAGTCGTAGCCGTCGACGAAGCTGCGGTGGAACCAGTCGGTCACCGCGGCCGGGTCCCAGCCCTGCTGGAGGGCGTGGCTGCCGAGCAGCATCAGGCGCGGGATGTGGTGGGTCCAGCCGGTGTCGCGGACCTGGGCGAGTGCGGTGGCCAGGCAGCGGGCGGTGACGGCGTCGGCGTCGAGGTCGGCGAACCAGTCGGGCAGCGGGGCGTGGTGGCGCAGGGCGTTGCGGTGCCGGTAGTCCTCGCCGAAGTACCAGTAGAGGTGCCAGACGTACTCGCGCCAGCCCGCGATCTGCCGTACGAAGCCCTCGGCGCTGTGCACGGGCGCGTGCCCGGAGCGCCAGGCGTCCTCGGCGGCGTCGACGGCCTCGGCGGGGTCGAGGAGGCCGAGGTTGAGGGAGGACGAGAGCAGGCTGTGGCTCATGACCGGGTCGCCGGCGAGCATGGCGTCCTCGTGGGGGCCGAATCCGGCGAGCCGGTGCCGGGTGAAGCGGCGCAGCGCGGCGAGCGCCTCGCGGCGGGAGGCGGGGAAGCGGCGGGGGCCGTCGCGTCCGGCGAAGCGGATGCCGTCGTGCTGTTCCCAGCGGTCGAGGTCGGCGCGGACCTCGGCGTCGATGTCGTCCTCGCGGGGCCGGTAGGGGGCGGGGGCGCCGAGGGTGCCGGCGCCCTTGGGCGGGGGTTCGCGGTTGGCGTGGTCGTGGTTCCAGCGGCCGCCCGCCGGGGTGTCGCCGTCCATGAGGAGGCCGAGTTCGCGGCGGACCCAGCGGTAGAAGTCCTCCTGGCGCAGTCGTCGTCCCTCGCGGCCGTCCGCCCAGGCGCGGAAGGTGTCGTGGGGCAGCAGGAAGGCGGGGGTGGGCAGCACGCGGACCCGGTCGAGGGAGTGGACCAGGCGCAGGGCGGCGCGTGAGGTGGGGTGGTGGACGGTGACGGGGGTGTCGCCGACGGCTTCGCGCAGGCCCTCGCGGTAGGTCTCGGCGCGGACGTAGCGGACGCGGTCGCCCAGTTCGGCGGCGCGGTGGCGCATCGCGGAGAGCACCAGATGGGCCTTGGCGCGGTGGAAGCGGCGGCGCCGGAACACCGAGCGAGCCTCGATCATGACGACGGGGGCGTCGCGGACGGGGGCGTGGTCGCCGGTGAGGAAGTGGGGGCCGAGCTGGTCGCCGAAGAGCCAGTGCGGGTCGGTCATGCGCGCCTCGTCTCTGCGGCCGGTCTTCTCGGGGTGCCGTCAGTCCAGTTCGGGGGCGGGGCGCGGGGTGCGGCGGAAGAAGGTGGTGGCGCGGCGGATGCGGGAGGCGGTGTCGTGGGGGCGCCAGAGGTTGCCGAGGTAGGGGGCGTAGCGGCGGGCGCCGTGGTGGTAGAAGCCGGGCAGGTGTCCGGCCAGGGGCGGCTTGAGGTCGAGGGCGCGCAGGCGCGCGAAGGGCACGAACTCGGGGGTCATGCCCGGCTCGCGGGCCACCGGGCTCTGGCCGTGGGCGGAGCCGTCGGCGGCGAAGACCAGGTCGACGGTGCGCTGCCGGTTGTCGGGGTCGACGGCCTCCAGGACGAAGGCGACGCGGGTCGGTTCGACCGCGAGACCGGTCTCCTCGCGCATCTCGCGGCGGGCGCAGGCGGCCATGCTCTCGCCCATCCGGGGGGTGCCGCCGGGCAGCACCCAGTCGTCCAGGCCCTGGGCGGTGCGGTGGACGAGCAGCACGCACTCTCCTCGGAAGAGGATGGTGGAGCAGCGGAGCATCATGTCGTCCGGCATCGTCATGCCGACCTCCTCGCGAATGACGTGCGGGTCTGCCGGCAGAGGCCATCGACGGCGCGTTCGCGTCCGCGGTTACGGCGAGCCTCATCGCCGCGAGTGCTGGCTCCATTGTCGAACCGGTCGGGAGCACCGGCAAACGGTGGGCCCTACTCGGCACCCCCGGGCGGGCCGAGCCGGGCCAGGAGGAGGGCGGTGTCGTCCCCCGAGGACTGGTCGAGGGTGTCCAGGAGCATGTCGCAGATGTCCTGGAGCGATCCGGGGGACGCGGCGGAACCGGTGGCGCCGGTGGCCCGTTCCAGTGCGCGGCACAGGGCCTCGATGCCGACGTCGATGGAGTCGTGCCGGGACTCCACGAGGCCGTCGGTGTAGAGGGCGAGCAGGGAGCCCTCGGGCAGCTTCGTCTCCAGCGTGCCGAAGGGTACGCCGCCCACGCCCAGCGGGGCCGCGGGGGGCAGGGTCAGAAGCCGGGCGCCCTGGCCGGGCTGGACCAGGACGGGCGGCAGGTGTCCGGCGCTGGACAGGACGCAGGTGCCGCGTTTGGGGTCGCAGGCGGCGTAGACGCAGGTGGCGAAGGACTCGCTCAGCTCCGCCGCGGTCTCGTCGAGGTGGCCGAGGAGTTCGGCGGGCGGGAGGTCGAGGCGGGCCAGGGCGCGGGTGGTGGTGCGCAGCTGACCCATGATCGCGGCGGCGCGTATGCCGCTGCCCATGACGTCGCCGACCACCAGTCCGACCCGGCCGTCGCCCAGCGCCAGGACGTCGTACCAGTCGCCGCCGACCTCGGTGCCGCTCCCGGCGGGCCGGTAGCCGACGGCGATCTCCAGGCCGTCGGGCTGCTCGGGGGGCTGCTGGGGCAGCAGGCTGTGCTGGAGGGTGAGCGCGGTTTCGCGTTCACGGCCGTAGAGCAGGGCGTTGTCCACGCTGACGGCGGCGCGGCCGACGAGTTCGCACACGAGCTGGAGGTCGCGGCTGTCGAAGGGGCGGGTGTCGGCGGTGCGGTAGAGGGTGAGCACGCCGAGCACGGAGCCCCGGGCCAGCAGGGGCGCGGCCAGGACGCTGTGCACCCCGGCGCCGCGCAGCGCCTCGGCCGCCTGCTCGTCCCGGGCGATCTCGTGGAGCGCGGTGTCGTCCACGCGGGGGATCATGACGGGGGCGGCCTCGCGGACGCTGCGACACAGCAGCGGGGACGAGCCGGAGCCGGTGAGACCGTCCGGCAGCTCGGCGGTGCCGTCGCTGCCGTCGGGGCGGGCGGCGGCGACGGCCAGCGTGCGGAAGCCGCCGTGGCCTTCGCCGGAGTGCGGGGCCAACGGCCGCTGTCCGACGACGGAGTCCAGTACGTCGACGGTGGCGAGGTCGGCGAACCGGGGTACGACGGCCGCGGCCAGCTCCCGCACGGTCTGCTGGAGATCGAGCGTGCTGCCGATGCCCGAGCTGGCCTCGGTGAGCGTGGCGAGGTGGCGGTGGGCCGCAGCGATCTCGGTGGCGGCCAGATGCCGCTCGGTGACGTCCACGACGGACACCGCGACGCCGAGCGGGTGCCCGCGCTGGTCCTCGATGCGGTAGTACGACTCCGACCAGGCGTGGTCGTGGTCCGGGTCGAGCGGGGTACGGCCCACCGTGCGCTGGTCGAGGATCGGCTCGCCGGTACGCAGCACCTGCCGCATCGCGGTCTCGATCGCGGTGGTGTCCAGCTCGGGAAGCGTGTCCTCCAGCCGACGCCCGCGCACCTCGTGCTCGGTGACCCCGTTGGCGGTCGTCAGAGCGGGGTTGATCCGTATCCAGCGCAGGTCGGTGTCGAACACCGCGAGCCCGACCGGGGACTGGTCGATCAGCAGCTCCGACAGGGCGAGATCGCCCTCCACGCGTCGCACGGTGCCCTCGTCGGCGGCCAGCGCCAGGCCCAGCACCTTGCCGTCGGGGTCGCGCAGCCGGCCCTTGCGGTACTCCACCAGCCGGGTGGAACCGTCCTTGCACCGCGCCGGGAAGACGCCCGCGAAATCCTCCCCGGTCTGGATCCGCCCGAACAGTTCGTGCGCGCGCTCCACGTCCTCCGGCGAGGCCAGCAACTCCTCCACGGACTCGCCGAGCGCCTCGTCGGCGGCGTACCCGAAAAGCTCCTCCGCCTCGGGGCTCCACAGAACGATGCGGCCGTGCCCGTCCACCACCACGGCCGAGGCGTGCAGCAGATCCAGCAGACCGCCGGGCGCCCCGGTGTCCCGGGCCCCGGCCGCGCCGGGCCCGCAACTCCAGAGCTCCTTGCCACCCATACCCGCCGCCTCCCGTCACCCGGCCGACCTTGCACACCGCCCGGATCGCTCCTTTTGCGTAGCTGATACCACTATGCCGCGAGGGGGACGGTGACGCGGGGGCGCTGCCGCGCGGGAGGGGCGACCGGTACCGGGCACTGGCGTGCGGCAGGGGGTCAGCTCGGGGCGCTGCCGTGCGGCCGGTGCCAGCGCGGTGCGCTGCTATGCGGCGGGGGTGGTCGCGAGGGGGGGGCTGGCGTGCGGCGGGGTGACCCCGCAGTCCGCTGCCACACGGCAGGGGCGAGCGCGCAGACCCGCCACCACGCCAGTCGGCGCAGGGCACTGCCACCCGGCAGGTGTCGGCGCAGAGCGCTGTCACACGGCAGAGGTGACCGCGAAGGACCGCCACGGCAGGTGTCCGGCGCAGGGCGCTGCCGGGCGGGAGGAGTGGTCGCGAGGGGGCGGGACCGGGTGAGGCGGGCTCGATCGCGGTGGGATGATCTCGCGGTGAGTGAGGCGAGGGTGTTGGCCGCGGAGGCGGTTGAGTCGCATGTCAGGGCGTTCTTCGAGGGGCACGCCGTGGAAGCGGTCGACTGTGCGCTCGGGCCGGGACGGCGGGTGGCGGTCCCCGGGCCGCGCGTCCTCGTCGTGGGACCCGGTCCCCGCGGTGACGGCTGGGCCTATGTGACCGCCGGGTGCTGGGCCGCGACGGAGAAGGACGGCCACGGCCTCGAGTTCGTCATGACCGCCCATGTCCGCGACCAGCGGTTCGTCGAGCTGATGGCGATGATCGCCTCCTACCACTGCGGAGGGCATCGCCTCGACCTGGAGCACAGCCTGTCGATCGGTGAGCCGTGGGTGCCGGGGTCGACCTGCGAGCACCTGCTGATCAGCCTGCCGTATCTGCATGGACCGGACCTTGAGCACTGCCCCGTGCCCGGCGGCCACGCCCGCATCCTGTGGACCCTGCCCGTGACGGCGGCGGAGATCGAGTTCCGCAGGCGTCACGGGCACGAGGCGTTGGAGCGGCTCTTCGACGAGGCGGAGATCGTCCCCACCGACCCCTTCAGGGCGTCGGTCGTCTGAGTTTCCGGGCACACGCCTGCCGGGTTCCGGGGCACACCCCTACACAGCGGGATCGCCCTCGGTGCGCCGGCTCCCCGTTTCCGCCACCGCGGGAACCGCGGGCACCACCCCCACCGCGCCCCGGCCGGAGGCCCACCGCACCGCCGGGCCCATCGCCAGACCCGCCGTCAGGAACAGCGCTCCCAGGAGGAGCCAGCCGAGAGTGCCGCCCGAGAGGACGAGGGTGGTCAGGAGCAGGGGGCCGATGAGGCGGGCCACGGCCGTACCGGCGCCGTAGAAGCCTTGGTACTGGCCTTGTTTGTCGGGTGGGGCGAGGGCGAAGCCGATTTCCCAGGAGCCGGAGCCGAGGAGCATCTCGCCGAGGACCTGGACGCAGGCGGCGGCCAGGAGGACGAGGGCGGCGGTCCAGGCGGTGGTGCCGGTGGCCGACAGGGCGAAGCAGGCGCAGGCGGCGAGGAGGACGAGCCCGGCGTGCCGTATCGCGCGGGACGCGGAGGGCAGATCTCTGACGCGGGCGGCCATGCGTACCTGGAAGAGGACGACGCCGACGGTGTTGACGACCAGCAGCGCCGACACCGTCCAGCTCGGCGCCTCCGTACGCTCCACGATCCACAGCGGCAGCACCACGCTGAGCAACGGCATGTAGAGCAGCATGATCATGTTGAGGAGGGACACCAGGGCGTACGGCCGGTCACGGAGGACCGAGAGGCTCGGGCCGTCCTGTACCGCGGCCGCCGGCACGCCGGTCGGCGGTCGCAGGCGCGTCAGCACCGCCGCCGCCACGAGGAAGCTCGCCCCGTCGGCTGCCAGCGCCGTCAGATACGACGCCTCCGTGTCGAGCCGCAGCGCGATGCCGCCCAGCGCGGCCCCGAGCGCCAGTCCGGCGTTGACGGTCGACTGGAGGTAGGCCCGGGTCTCGGTCCGCCGGGCAGGTTCGACCAGCCCGGCGAGCAGCGCCTGCCGCGCCGCCCCGAGCCCGCACTGGCAGCAGGTGTAGGCGCAGACGGCTACCAGGAACGCCGGGTACGAGCGGACGAAGAGGAACGACCCCACGGCCAGCCCCGTCGCCACGGACATGAGGATGGCGATGCCTCGCGGACCCCGCCGGTCCGCGAGGTGGCCGAGCGGCACCCCGGCGACGGCGCCGAGCGCCCAGCCGAGGGTGAGCGCGGCGCCGATCCGGGTCGGGCTGAGCCCGACGATCCGGCTGAAGTACAGCACCGAGCAGACGTAATACGCGCCGTCGCCGACGGAGTTCGTCAACTGGGCCAGCGCGAGCGTGCGCGCGGGCCCGCCGGGTGGGACGATCCGGATGAAGCGCACGTGCGTTCCTCTCGGTCGGTGGCTCGCTGTCCGTGGCTCGCTCGTCGGGGTGCCGGAGGGTTCACGGGGAGGCCCGGATCACCGGCCGGCTCAGTCCAGTTCGCACTCGAACCAGATCCGGTGGGCGCCGTCGGTCTCGACCTCGACGTGCTTCTCCGTCCGAGCGACCCCGTCCGGCAAGCCGGTGGTGACGGCCCGGTCCGGCGTCACCTCGGTGGGGACGAACGCCTTCACCGTGAACGTTCCATCAGCTCTCATGGGCCGACCGTATGCCCCGGGTCTGACATCAGGGCCCGACCACCGCCCTGACCTGTGACGTCATGGCTGATGAGGTGATGTTCGTCCACACGGAGCGCCTGCCGTCGGTCTCACAGCACACGGGGGTCCCGGTTCACACCCCCCTCGGGTCCGCCGTGGACGGTTCCCGGGTGCGGGTCGACGTCGGATCGGAGAGCGTGGCCCTGCGTCCCTACCAGACCTGAACGCGCCATCAGCCGCAGCTGCGGAAGTGCGAGGTCAGTCGCGCTCCGCCGGCGGGCGACACCGAGTCGGCCGAGTTCTCGACGAGTTCGGTCGGCAACTCGATGACGTGTACCGCGTACCCGGGCGGTGCCGTCCGGTCGATCACCCCGCCCCACTCCTCTGCCTCCGTCTCCCAGCCGAGCCGGAGGGTGGAGGTGACGCCGGGGCCGAGGGCGAGCGGCCGGCCGGCGAAGGTCGTCACGGTGGCGGAGTGGGCGTGGCCGCCGAACACCGCGACGATCTGCGGGTGTTCGGAGAGCAGCGCGGCGAGGTCGTCGGCGTTGTCGAGCATGATGGAGTCGATCAGACCGCCCCCGAGCTCGACGGGCGGCTGGTGCAGGGCGAGGACGACCGGTGTGCCTGCGGGCAGGGCGTCGCGGATCGTCCCCCGCACCCAGTCCGCCGTCTCGTCGGCCAGGTGACCCTCGTCGCGGCCGGGGACGATCACGTCGAGCATGAGGACGGCGAGGGGTCCGACCTGGTGAAGCCGGTTGACCGGCGCGTCGGAGGCGGGCTCTTGGAGGAGGACCTTGCGGTAGGGGCCGCGGACGTCGTGATTGCCGGGCAGGCACAGCACGGGCGCCGGAAAGTCCGCCAACAGCCGGGCGGCGGACTCGTATTCGGGCTCCGTGCCGTGGTCCGCGATGTCTCCGGTGACCAGCAGCGCGTCGAACGGGCCCGGCATGGACCGCAGTCGGTCGAGCACCCGCACGGCGCGCTCCTCGGCGCGGGCGCCCCCGTCGAGGTGGAGGTCGCTGATGTGCGCGAGGGTCACGCGCGAACTCCCGCGTGCCGTATACGCCTTGCCCGAGTCCCCCGCTGCCGCTTCCTGCGTCATGATGCCACCCCTCGTCTCGCTCTAACGGTAAAGTTGACCATAACCGTTAGGAGCCGCCATGGAAACCACGCCACACGAGACCGCCGTCGTGGAACCCTCACCGTTCGACCTGACGGACACCCTCCACCACGACGGCCACGGTGGCGTGACGGACGACCTCGCCACCACCGCGGGGTTTCTGGCCTGGGCACCACCCGGCACCCCCGAGGGACTCCGGGACGAAGTCATCGAGGTACGGCGAGCGGTCCGCGCCCTGTTCGCGTACGCCACCGGCCACGAGGACTCCCGAACCGATCCGAGCCCCTCCCGGACGGAGGCGGTCACCCTGCTGAATCACTACGCGAGCCGGGAACGCGTCTCGGTGCGTCTGGACTGGCCGGCCCCTGACGCGACTCCGCTCCTGAGGTTCACGGGGACCCTCGATTTGCCCGCCCGACTCGCGCGGTCGGCGGCCGAGTTCCTGGCCGGACCCCTGCGCGGGCGACTGCGAGCCTGCCCCGCCCCTCGCTGCGTCCGCTACTTCGTCCAGGACCACGGCAGGCAGGCGTACTGCAAGACGTCCTGCGCCAACAGGGCACGCGCGGCGCGGCATTACGCGAGGAACCGTTAGACACGCCGGACACGGCGACGGCAGGGCCGGTATGGGGAGACCGACCCTGCCGTCAACCGCGCCGGGACTACGTCTACTTGCTCGCCGCCGCCTTGTCGGCGCCCTTCAGGCCGAAGATGCTGACCGCCTGGTAGTAGGTCCAGGCGGTCGAGTTGCAGCTCGTCTTGGTGGCGCCGGAGTAGTTGTTGCAGACGCGCTTGAGGTCTTCGTAGAAGGCGGAGTCGAGGCGGGACTTGTTGGCGTCGAACGCGCCGGCGGCCTTGTAGTTGCGGTAGCCGAAGTCGTGGCGCGCACAGGGGGTCTGGAACGGGAAGCCGAAGGGGTTGTCCGGCGAGGAGCTGCAGTAGTCCGTGGACCAGTCGAAGCCGTAGGCCGCCCACTGGCCCTGGTTCGACCGGGCGGCGTACCAGGCGTTGTAACTGGCCGCGCTGGTCTGCGTCCAGGAGCTGAGCACCTGCATCTTGTCGGCGGGGGCGGCCGAGGCCGAGGTGGCCGGGACGAGGACCGCGGGGAGCGCGAGAGCGGCGACGACGAGGGGAGCGGCAAGACGACGACGCATGGAGACCTCCGGTGCGTGGGGCCCGTGAGTGCTCGCGGGGTTCGCGAAGCGGGCTCAGCTTGGCCCAGGAGTGCCTTCATGAACAGTCCATGTCAAAAAATAAATGGCCCGAATTCCGCTGCCCGGCATCTTCAAGTTCCGCAAAATTCGTCAAATCTACGCGAGTTGACAGCCTCTCAGGGAGACGTCGGCGAGGGTTCGAGTGAATCCTCGCTCCTCGATCCGGCTTGCCCGGCTCAGTCCGGTTTGTTCAGCAGCCGCGTCACGCTGTCGCCCACTTCCGCCGTGATCCGCCCCTCGCACTCCACCCCGACCGCCGTCGCCAGGTCCCTCCCGTGCAGGTCGGCCAGCGCCTCCGCGAGTTCCGCGAAGGACGCGGCGGCGGTGCGGCCACGAGACAGTCCCGTCAGAGCGGTCGCCACACCGATGAACGCGGCGGGCCACCACCAGATCGCCAGCAGGAGATAGGCCACGCCCCAGGCGCTCAGCCGGGCCGCCGCGCTCAAGGCACCCCGCGCGGTGCTCAGTTCCGTTCGTGTGCTGTCGGGCGCGAGGAGCCACAGGTGGGGCCAGGCGGTGGTGAGGTCGAGGCGGTAGGCACGCCAGACGCGCTGGTCCGGCGCCGTGACCCGGTCCCCCGCCCAGAACGGGTGCCGGGGCCGGACCAGGGCGATCCGGTTGCGCTCGGCGTAGCGCGCCTCCGCCTCGTCGGCCAGGGCGCCGGCGTCGTCCCGGCCGCTCAGCCGGGCGCGTCCGGCGGCGACCAGCGCCGTGCGGTAGCCGGTGTCGGCGGTACGCCAGCGGCGCACGCGGCGTGCGGTCAGCAGGCGGGTCAGCGGGCCTCGGGGCGCCATGAGCCAGGTCCGCTCGACGAGCGCCCCGAGCGACTGCGCGGCCGTGCCGGTCAGCGCGGCCCCGGCCAGCACGGCGACCGCCGCGACCGCGAGGGCGCCCGGGCTGTGGGCGCCGGGCGCCTCCGCCAGAGAGTCCAGGCGGGTCCGCAGCCGTCCGGTGTCGTTCCAGTGGCTCTGGCCAAGGGTGACCGCCGTGGCCAGCGCCACCAGGTACACCAGTCCCGGGATGGCCAGCAGGGCGAGCCAGCGTTCGGCCAGCTTGCCGCTCAGTGCGCCGAGGAACGCGTTCACGGCCGGCGCAGCCCGAACTCGCGCAGCGCCTCGCCGAAGATCCGGCAGGCCGGTCGGCCCTCGTCCTCGGACGGCGGTGCCTCGACCCGGGCGCAGTGGCCGCGCGGGCAGGTGAGCACGTGGAGCGGAGGGTGACCGGCGCCGCTGCCGGGGAAGCGCTGGTACGGCGGCGGGGCGTCCGTGCGGTAGGAGCCGAGTCCGGCGCTGAGCCCGGCGGCGAGGAGGAGGTCCTCCAACTCGTCGAAGTATTCCTCCAGTTCCTCGGGTGCGCGGCCGTCGCGCACCTCCGAGGTGATGTGCTCGATCAGGAGGCGCACCGGCGGATCGAGGTCCGCGGTGCCCGGGGAGGCGGTGAGCCGGTGGCACAGGGCGGCCAGCCGCTCGTGCCCGAAGGCGTCCACCCCCGCACCGGTACCGTCCGTGCCGTCACCGAGTCCGCCCATCACCGCACCTCCAGGGTTTCAGCCGTCGCAAGCTCACCACAACGAGCGTGACAGCGGGGCTTCCTGGGTAAAATCGGGCTTCGGAGTTCCCGCCGCGCGCCAAGGTCGAGAGCCCACAGTGAGCCGCACGGGGGCGGACGATGGCAGACGTCAACGGGCCGGACAGGGAGACGCTCGAACGGGTCGTCGCGCTGGTCGGACACTTCCAGCGCACCGGTGACCGCCGCCCGCTGGACAGCGGTGTCGCGATCTGCCGTGCGGTGCTGAGTACGGAGCCCGCCGCCGAACACGTGCGGACCACCTGGGAGTCGACCCTGCGACTGACTCTGGTGCTGCGCTGGACGGCCTTCCACGACCGGCGCGACCTGGACGAGTCGATCGAGCTGGGCCACCGGCTGATCGTGCGCCGCACCGTGCGCGAGCAGGATCTGCGCCTGCTGGGCCGTATGCTCGCGGATCGCTTCGAACTCGACGGTGACCGCCGCGACATGGAGACCGCGATCGAGGTGTCACGGCGCGCCGCCGCCATGCCCGAGGACGGTACGAACCAGCCCACGGCGACCTTGGACACCCTGTCCACCCTGCTGCTCGAACGCGCCAGACTCACCGGCAGCCCGACCGATCTCGCCGAGGCGGAGCGATTGCAGCGGCACGCCCTCAGCCTGCTGGCCGACGTTCCCGAGAACGCCGAGAGCATCGCGGCCCTTCGCAACAATCTGGCGTCCACGCTCAACCACGCCGTCAGAACACACCGTTCGCCGGACGTCGCGCGTGAGGCCGTGGCACTGTCGCGGGCGGTCCTCGCGGCAACGCCCGCCGGCCATCCGCACAGGACGACGGCACTGCTCAATCTGGCCACCGCGTCCGTCGCCAAGGCCGAACTCACCGGCACGGCCGCCGACATGGAGGACATGATCGCGGACGCCCGGGCAGCGGTCGCCGTCACACCTCCGGGACATCCCTCGCGCACCCGCGCCGCGGCCGAACTCGGCGTCGCCCTGCGCATCGCCTCCGAACACACAGAGGGCACGGCGCTGTTGGACGAGTCCGTGGCGCTGCTGCGCGAGGCGGTCGAAGGCACCGGCCGGGACAGCGCGTTACTCCCCCAGCGGCTGAACAGCCTCGGCAACGCCCTGCACCGCCTCGCTGAACGCACCGGCGACGCGGTGCTGTCGGACCAGTCGGTGGAGATCCTGCGAGCGGCCGTGGCGGAGCCGTCCCCGGATCTCCCCGACCACTTCGGCCGCTTGACCAACCTGGCCGTGGCCCTGCGCGAGCGCCATCACCAGACCGGCGATCTCGACGCCCTGCGCGAGGCGGCCGAACTGGCCCGGCTCGCCAGGCGATTCCCCCACTCCCCGGAGCAGTCCACCCTGCACCTGGCCAACCTCGGTGTCGTCCTCCAGACCTGGTACGACCGTACGGCGGACCCGAGCGCCGCCCTCGAAGCCGTCGAAACGGCCCGGCAGGTCATCGCCCTCGCCCCGCGCGACTCCGCCGAACGCGCCTCACATCTGAACCACCTCGGCAACGCCCTCCACAAGCGGTTCCTGAGCCATGGCGACCCGGCCGACCTGGACGAGTCCGCCGAGATGCTGAACCTTGCGGTGGAGGCCACGGCGTACGGCAGCCCGGAGCACGCCAGTTACCTGCACAACCTGGGCCTCACCCAGCTCGGCGCGGCCCGCTTCGCGCAGGATCCGGCACTTCTGGACCGTGCGGTGTCCACGCTCGGCCGGGCGGTGTGGGCCTCCGCCACCGGCGCGGCGCGTACCGCCGTGTATCTCCAGTCGTACGCTTCCGCGCTGCGCACCCTGCATCTCGTGGACGAGGACCCCGCCGTCCTGCGCACGGCCGAGGACGCCTACCGGCAGGTGGCGCGGATCGAGTCGCTGCCGGCCTCGCGGCGCGTCCTGGCCGCGTACGACTGGGGCGCGGCTGCGGCCGACGGGGGCAGGTGGGAGGAGGCACTCGAAGGGTTCGAACTCGCCCTCGCGCTACTGCCGTTCAGCATCACGCGGCGGCTCGCGCGCGACGACCAGGAGCACGAGCTGGTCAGCGTGCAGGGGCTCGCCGCGGACGCGGCCGCCTGCGCCGTACAGCTGGGCAGGCCCGAGCACGCCGTACTGCTTCTGGAGCAGGGGCGAGGGGTGCTGCTCGGGCAGGCGATCGCCGAGCGGGCCGAGTGGGAGCGGCTGCGCGCCGGACATCCGCTGACCGCCGAGCGCTTCGTCCATCTGCGTCGGCTGATCGAGCTGACCGACTCCCCCGCCGGGGGCGCGGACACGGCGGGCATCGCGGATCTGCGGCACACCCTCGCGGCCCGCTGGGAGCAACTGGTGACCGAGATCCGTGCGTTGCCCGGCTTCGGAGACTTCCTCGGCGCGCCGACGTACGCCGAGGTGCTGGCCTGCGCCGAGGACGGGCCCATCGCGGTGGTGTACTCCAGCGTCTACCGGAGCGATGCGCTGATCGTGCGGCCGGACGGGGTGACGCCGGTGCCGCTGCCCGGGGCGGCTCCCGAGGCACTGGACGCACAAGTAGCGCGGCTGAACGCTGCGTTGGAGACCGCGGTCGTACCCGGGCGGGAGCGGGAGGCGCAGGGCGCCATCGGTGGGGTGCTCGCCTGGACGTGGGATCACGTCACGGAACCGGTGCTCCGCGAGCTGGGGCTGCTCGACCGGCCCGCCGACGGCGCCTGGCCTCGGTTGTGGTGGTCGCCGGGCGGCGCGCTCGCGGCCCTGCCGCTGCACGCGGCGGGCCACCACGAGGAGTCGCCGGGGCCGGAGCCGCGAACGGATTCGCAGCCGCGGACCCACCCGCGTCCCCGGACCAGCACGGGGCTCAGGACTGACCCGGGGCACCACACGGCCCCCCGGCGGCAGACCGGCCCCCGCCCACGGGCCGTGCTCGACCTGGTCGTCTCCTCCTACACCCCGACCGTCCGCGCCCTTTCCTACGCCCGCACCCGCGCGTCGGGCCCCCAGCCGCCGGGCGGGCTGCTCGCGGTGGTCGTGCCCGACGCACCCGGCACCCGACCCCTCGGCGGCGTCCGCCGGGAGGTGCGGGAGCTGCGCGCCCTGTTCCCGGTTCCTGGGATGCTCGCGGGCCCGCGCGCGACGCGCGACAACGTGCTGGCCGTCCTGCCCGCCCACCCGTACGTGCACTTCGCCTGTCATGGGGTGAGCGATCCGGAGAGTCCGTCGCGGGCCCGGCTGCTCGTGCACGACCACCAGGAGCAGCCGCTGACAGTACGTCACATCTCACGCCTCGAACTGCCCGGCGCGCGGCTCGCGGTGCTGTCGACGTGCGACACGGCACGGGGTTCCGACCTGCTGGCGGACGAGGCGATCCACATCACCTCCGCCTTCCAGATCGCCGGATACCCGCACGCGATCGGCACGCTGTGGCCCGTGCACGACGCGGTGGCGGTCCGCGTGACCAGAGACCTCTACCGGGGGTTGCGAGCCGGCATACCGGCCGCGTCACTCGCCCTCGACACGGACCGGGCGGCGCTCGCGCTGCACCACGCCGTACGACAGTGCCGTACCGCCTTCCGGAACAGCCCCAGTCTGTGGGCGGCCCATGTGCACTCGGGGGCCTGACCTGCCGGAAGGTCCGAAGCGGAAGCCGACGAGAAGGAGTTGGGCGCGACATGGCCCCCTTGTGGCGCAGGAAGCGCGACGACGCACCACCGCAGCGGCAACCGGCGCCGCCCGCCGCCCCCGCCGATCCGGAACAACCGCCTGCGGCCGATCTGGTGGTGACGCTGCTGAACGACGACGGCGGGGAGGAGGAGATCGCCCGGGTCGGCATCCCGCCGCACGAGTTCTACGGTATGAAGGCGAACGCCGCCTACGAACGGCTCGGCCCCCGGCACCCCGACACCCTGCTGGCATTCCGCGACTACGCCCGTGCGCTGGCGCGGATGGAGGGACGCCGGCAGGAGGCACTCGATCGCCTCATGGACCTGGTGCGCCTCCAGACGGAGCTGCTCGGCTACGTCCACGTGGACACCCTGACGACGGCCGCCGACATCGCCGGCCTGCTGGAGAGCACGGGTGACCCCGGCAAGGCGGAGGAGGTCTGGCGCAGCGTGTGGACCAGCCGGGCCGAGCTGCTCGGCCGCGACCATCCGGACACCCTGAACAGTGCGACCGGTCTGGCCCGGACCCTGGAGGATCTCCGCCGTGAGCCAGAGGCGTTGGGGCTCCGCCGGGACGTGCTGGAACGCCGCAGGCGGCAGCTCGGGCCCGACCACCCCTTGGTGCTGTCGGACACCGGGCGGCACGCCGCCGCGCTGGTCAAGTGCGGCCGCTGGGCCGAGGCGGAGCCGGAACTGCGCTCGCTGCTCGCCCACTTGGAGCGGCGCGGCGAACTCGACGGCGAGATCGGTCTGTCCGCCCAGGCCAACCTGGGAGCCGCGCTCTGCCGCCTGGAGCGGCTCGACGAGGCCGAGTCGGTGATGCGTACCGTCCTCGCCGCCCAGCGGCGGGTCGACGGTTCCGCGCATCCGGCGGCGCAGAGCACCCGCAACAACCTCGCGGCGGTCCTGCACGCCCGGGAGCGGTACGGCGAGGCGGCCGTGCTCCTCCGCGAGGTGCTCTCCGAGACCGCCCGGAGGAAGGGCGATGGTCATCCCGAGACCTGCCACGCCCGCGACAACCTGGCCAACGCCCTGATCGACGCGGGCGAGCGCGCCGAGGCCGCCGACCTGCTGCGCCGCTGCCAGTCCGACTACGCCCGCGTGTTCGGCCCGGCCCACCCGCTGACCCGGACGGCCGCCGAACGGCTCGCATGGCTCCGGGACAACCCCTACTGAAGACCGAAGCAACGTGGCGGCCGGTTCGGTGCGCCTCTCCGAGGGCGGGCCGACCGACCTCCAGCGTCCCGCCGGGTGCCCCGGTCAGGGGGCGGCGTTCTCGTGACCGGGCTTCCCTCGGGCGCCGGGCGTCGCGCCGTGGCGCGGGATCGCGGCAGGGTGGCGGCGAGGAGGAGGGCGACGGCGACGAGGCAGGCGCCGACGCGGAAGGCGAGCCGGTAACCGCCCGTGAGAGCCGAGGTGTTGCTCGCGTCGTCGCCCAGCAGGGCGTCCGTGTGCGCGGTGGCGAGGGTGCTGAGGACCGCCTGGCCGAAGGCGCTGCCCGGCCCTCGCCGGACTCGTCGGCCGGGCGGAACGGCACGGGGCGGACATCACCGCCGCTCGGGCCGCGTACGACGCCGCGCCCTGAGGGTCCCCGACGACGGCGCCGGAGCGACGCCCCTGCGGCGAGGCGCCGCCCCTCGGTGGTGCGGGAACCGGTGCCGGATACGGTGGCCCCCTCAGCGAACAGATCCGGGAGAAGCCCCATGCCCGTCCCCCTCGGCCAGAACCTGGTGGCGCTGCTGCGCCGCCCCAGCACCTGCTACATCGCGACCACGATGCCCGACGGCTCACCCCAGCTCACCCAGACCTGGGTGGACACCGACGGCGAGTACGTCCTGATCAACAGCGTCGAGTCGCACCAGAAGACCCGCAACATCGAGCGCGACCCCCGCGTGGCCGTCGCGGTCTCCGACCCCTCGGACCCCTCGAACTACGTCCAGATCCGCGGCCGGGTCGTGAAGGTGACCAAGGAGGGCGCGGTGGAGCACATCGAGGCGCTCTCGCAGAAGTACCTCGGTGGCCCGTACCCGTGGTTCGGCGGCCGCGAGCAGGTCCGGGTGATCTACGTGATCCAGCCGGAGCGGATCAGCAGCCCGCGCGGCTGACGTCGTCGGCGTCCTGCGGCGCTGCTTGCGAGGCCGCGGCACACCCGCCTCAGAGTCTGCTCAAGTCTCTTGGCGGACAGGCCCGTTGACCCGCACGATGATCCGCATGACGGACATCAAGCACCTCAGGGACCTCACCGGCAAGCGCGAGTTCGCCCTGGTCGTCCGGGAGACGGACCTGGTGACGGCGGCACTCCGGCAGGCGCTCGCGGATGCCGCGCCCGAGGAACGGCCGGGCTTGGAGCGGGCGTTGGCCGTCGTCGCGGCCACCGCGACCGCCGACGACGACCGGCTCTGCGCCCACTGGTTCCGGGACCGGCTGGCCGCCGCCGGATTCACGGGGGACATCGGATCGGTCGCGGCCCTGAAGGCGCTGCGCCAGGCGGAGCGTGGGCTGGGCCTGCTGACGGCGGTCCGGCTGCAGAAGGCGGCGGTGGCCCACCCGGAGTGAGGGTCGAGTCCACGCCATACGGTCGACTTCTGTCACTGGGCGCTCAGTTGCGCTCGGTGAGTGAGCGGCACTCGACATTCACCCGTCAAGAGACGTCACTCCCGAAGACCTTCGTACCGGCCTCGATGCGGCTCGCCTAGCGTGCGGGCACCGGGCGGATCACGTCGCGCCGGTTCGGACGAGGTTCAAGGGGAGGATCACCATGGCGAGTGTCGAGGTTTCGCTGAAGGAGATGATGGCCGGGGTCGAGGGGGCCGTGGGCGCGGCAGTGGTCGACTACACCAGCGGCATGGCCCTGGGCACCCTGGGCGGGGGCAAGGACCTGGACCTGAACGTCGCGGCGGCGGGGAACACGGACGTGATCCGCGCCAAGGTCCGCACGATGGAGGAGCTGGGGCTCAAGAGCCAGATCGAGGACGTGCTGATCACGCTCGGCTCGCAGTACCACCTGATGCGGCTGGTCACCGGCCGCAACGGCAACGGTCTCTTCCTCTACCTGGTGCTGGACAAGTCGCGTTCCAATCTCGCGATGGCCCGCCACCAGCTCAAGCGCGTCGAAGAACAGCTTGAGGTCTGACGTCTCCTCATGTCCCGGGCCGACACATGCCCATGATGTGAAGACTTCTTCAAGTCGCGACATCAGCATGATCCCAACTCGCGGTTGCGCGCGGCCCGGGACGAGAAGGATCGCCTGTACAGGGCGTGTGGCACGCGGCGGCGCCCTCGGGTCCGCCGCCGCGTCCTGGACCGACCGTCCCCGACGCGGCAGGGAGCGAGCCCGATGCAAGTCCCCCTCTACCAGGCCAAGGCGGAGTTCTTCCGGATGCTCGGACACCCCGTGCGCATCAGGGTCCTCGAGCTGCTCCAGCACGGCCCCGTGCCGGTGCGGGACCTGCTGGCGGACATAGAGATCGAGCCGTCCAGTCTCTCCCAGCAGCTCGGCGTGCTCCGGCGGTCCGGGATCGTCGTGTCCATCCGGGAGGGCTCCACGGTGAGTTACGCGCTGGCCGGCGGCGACGTGGCCGAGCTGCTGCGCGCGGCCCGCCGCATCCTCACCGAGCTTCTGGCCGGGCAGAATCAACTCCTCGCGGAACTGCGGCAGTCGGACGCGCCCACGGCTGACGGTCCCGCGATGTCCTCACGTACGGCGCATTAGCGGAGCCCGTCCCACCGTGCGCACCTCGGCCCGGAAAGGCGGACCGCCCGCCACCGCATCCCGCTCGGGCGCCTGACTCACGTCAGGGCGGCGGCCGTCTCGCGCGCGAAGACCTCGGGGTTGTCCAGCATGATGTTGTGCCCGCAGTCGGGGACGGCGACGACCCGCACCCCGGCCTCCTCCAGCCCCTCCGTGCCCGGGAACGGCCCGTCCGCCTCGGGGAAGAGGAAGGTGCGCGGTATCGGCAGCCTCAGCAGCAGCTCGCGCATCGTCGGGGTCGTACCCCGCGTGAGCCGGACCGCGCTGCGGTGCAGGGCGGTCGGGTCGGCCAGGCGCATGGTGGCCCACCAGTGCGGGCCCGCCGTGTCACGGACCTTCTCCCAGCCGCCGTCCAGGAACTCCCGCTCCGAGAAGGCCGTGATGCCCGAGCTCCCGGGGGCGCCGGGGACGGGGGTGATCGGGTCGAGGTTGGCGTCGATCAGCACCAGCCGCGAGACAAGTCCGGGGTGACGCGCGGCCAGGACGATCGCCACCGAGCCGCCCATGCTGTGCGCGATCAGCTCGGCGCCGCTCACCCCGGCGGAGGTCAGCGCCGCGGCCAGGGCGTCGGCGTGGGACTCCAGGCTGTAGTCGAAGTCAGCCGGGCGGTCGCTGATGCCGTGGCCCAGCAGGTCGATCAGCAGCGAGCGGTGACCGGCGAGCAGCGGGTGCACGGCGGTCTCGGTGAAGTACGCGGGCGAGCTGGCGCCGAGGCCGTGGACGTAGACGCGGGGGGCGTCCCGGCCGGGCAGCTCGACCCAGCGCATGAGGTCCCCGTGGGGCGTGACGGCGGCGTGGCGCATGGTCTGCTCCTTGATCACGACGAGCGGACGAGTGTAGCCGCCCGTACGGACCGGCAGCGCGGCACCTCACCAGCGGCGCAACACCTGCTCGCCGAACCGCCCGAGCCCCTCAGCCCTGCCGGGGCAGGCGTACCACCTGGACGAAGAAGTCGTCGATCTGGCGGACCGCCGCGATGAACTGGTCCAGGTCCACCGGCTTGGTGACGTACGCGTTGGCGTGCAGCTTGTAGCTGCGCAGGATGTCCTCCTCGGCGGCGGAGGTGGTGAGGACCACGACGGGGATGTGGGCCAGATCCGGGTCGGACTTGATCCGCTCTAGGACCTGGCGGCCGTCGTACTTGGGCAGGTTGAGGTCGAGCAGGATCAGGTCGGGGCGCGGGGCGCCGGCGTGCTCGCCCTCCCGGTAGAGGAACTGGAGCGCCTCCTCTCCGTCCCGCACCACGTGGAGGGTGTTGCCGATCTTGTTGTCCTCGAACGCCTCCCGGGTCATCAGCTCGTCTCCCGGGTCGTCCTCGACCAGGAGCACGTCGATCGGGGTGGCGGAGGGGGTCGTCATGTCAGGGCCTTTTCCTGGGGTTCGGCGCCGGACTCGTCCGGGACGGGGGCGGCCGGCGGGAGGGTGAGGCAGAAGCGGGTGCCGTCCGTGCACTCGGTGTCGAGCCAGATCCTGCCTCCGTGATGTTCCACGATCTTCTTGCACAGCGCCAGTCCGATGCCCGTGCCACCGTAGGCGTCCCGGCTGTGCAGCCGCTGGAAGATGACGAAGACCTTCTCGGCGAACTCCCCGGGGATGCCGATGCCGTTGTCCTTGACGCAGATCCGGGCCATGCCGGGCTCGTCGGGGTCGGGCTCGCAGGTGACGGTGACGTGCGGCGCGCGTTCGGGGTGGCGGAACTTCAGCGCGTTGCCGATCAGGTTCTGCCAGAGCATGGCCAGCAGGGTGGGGTCGCCGACGACCTCGGGCAGTGTCTCCGGGCGGTCGATGACGGCGCCGGACTCCTCGACGGCCGCGCCCAGGTTGGCCAGTGCCTTGTCCAGCGCCGGGCCGAGGCCGGCGGGCACGCGGGCGTCGTTGACACGGCCGACGCGGGAGAAGGTGAGCAGGTCGTTGATGAGCACCTGCATACGCTTGGCGCCGTCCACGGCGAAGTCGATGTACTGCCGTCCCCGGTCGTCCAGTTGGTCGCCGTAGCGCTTCTCGAGGAGCTGGCAGAAGGAGGCGACCTTGCGCAGCGGTTCCTGGAGGTCGTGGGAGGCGACGTAGGCGAACTGCTCCAGCTCGACGTTGGAGCGGCGCAGTTCGACGGCCTGGGCGTCGAGGTCGGCGGTCTGCCGGGCGAGGACGCGCTCCTTGTCGCGGGAGGCGTCGAGTTCGGCGACGATGCGCTTGCGCATCCCTTCCACGTCGTCGGCGAGCGCGGTCAGGTCGGCGGGTCCGCCGCTGGTGATGACGTGAGCGAAGTCACCGCCCGACACGCGGCGGGAGGCGGTGCCGAGGGTCGCCAGCGGGCGGGCGACCAGCGTGCGGACGAGGAAGGCGAGGGCGATGCCGGTGAGCAGGAAGGCGGCCACCATCCCGCCGAGCACCGAGTTGCGCACGGTGCGTTCGTGGGCGATCTCGGCGCGGCCGTCGCGGACGGTGCGGGCGAGGTCGGCGTTCTGCTTCGCCCAGGTGGCGCGCAGGTGGTCGAAGTTCCGCCGGCCGTGTTCGGCGGTGGTCTTGTCGACGCGCTTGGGCTCGCCGGGGGTGACGGAGGCGGCCATCGGCTCGGCGTAGGCGCGGCGCCAGTCCGCCGCCTGCCGCTCGACGGCTTCCAGGTCCGCGAGCAGGGCGGGCTGGTCCCCGATGAGCTCGCGCAGCCGGGCGGCGGAGCGGGCCTCGTCGTTCTTGCCCTGGGTGTAGGGGGCGAGGAACTGCCGGTCGGCGGCGATCGCGTAGCCGCGGATGCCGGTCTCCTGGTTGACCAGGGCGGCCTGGAGCCGGTACGCCTCCGTCTGGGCGGGCTGGACGCGCAGGAGCAGCCCGTCGGTGGCCTCGGCCGTGCGGCCGAGCAGATTGGCGCCGATCACCGTGCCGACCACCACGAGCAGGGCCATCAGCGCCAGCACGAGCTGGAACCAGCCCTGCACCGTCAGGCTGCGCCGGCGGGCGCGCTTGTCGTTCCTCACCGTGTGCTCCGACTCCGTATGCGTCACTTCTGGTTCCAGCTCACGTGGACGACGGCCACGTCGTCCGCGAGTCCGCCGCGTTCCTCGGCCAGGCCCTCGGCGCGGTTGATCAGGGTGTCCACGAAGTCCTCGGCGGGCAGCGTGGCCGACTCCCGGGCGAGGGCGAGCAGGCCGTCCTCGCCGAGGCGTTCGGTGCCCCGGCTGACGTGCCCTTCGAACAGGCCGTCGGTGAACATCACCACGGACGCGCCGGGCGGCACCGGCAGCTCGGCGGTCGGCCAGCCGGCCACCCCGGGGATCATGCCGAGGGCGGGTCCGCCGGGCACCTCGACCCAGTCCACCTGGGTGCCGGTACGGCGCAGCAGGCCGGGGTGTCCGGCGCGTACGACGCTGGCGCTGGGGGCGCCGGGGACGGCGGCGAGGCTCACCAGAGTGGCGAAGACCTCGTCCCGGGCGCGCTCGGCGACCAGCAGCTCCTCCAGGCGGGCGACCTGTTCGGCGCCGGTGACGCCGCTGAGGACGAGGGTGCGCCAGGCGATACGCAGGGCGACGCCGAGGGCGGCCTCGTCGGGGCCGTGCCCGGAGACGTCGCCGACCAGGGCGTGGACGGCGCCGTCGGCGCTCTGCACGATGTCGTAGAAGTCACCGCCGAGCAGTGCCTGGGCGCGGCCCGGGCGGTAGCGGGCCACCACCTCGACGCCCCCGGCGCGCAGCAGCGGGCGGGGCAGCAGGCCGCGTTCCAGGCGGGCGTTCTCCCTGGCCTGCATCTGGCTGGCCTGGAGGGCGACGGCGGACTGCTCGGCCTGCTTGCGCTGGATCGCGTAGCGCACGGCGCGACCGAAGAGTTCGGGTTCGACGCGGCCCTTGACGAGGTAGTCCTGGGCGCCGGCCGTGACGGCGGCGAGGCCGGTCTGCTCCTCGGCGAGGCCGGTGAGGACGACGACGGCGACCTGGTCGGCGTACGACTGCACCATGGACAGGGCCTCAAGTCCCTGGGCGTCGGGAAGGTGCAGGTCGAGGAGCACGCAGTCGGGCACCTCGGCGGCGAGCACGTCGGCGGCCTCGGTCATCGAGCGCACCCAGCGCAGGCTCATCTTGAGCGCGCTGTCGGTGACCAGTTCCTCCACCAGGAGGGCGTCACCGGGGTCGTCCTCGATGAGGAGCACCGACGGCTCTCTGCCGTCCCACTCCCCGGCGACCCGTGCCGTCGGCACGAGCCGCGCAGCACCCGTACGCGACGTCACCATGGTCCCGCCTCTCCCACCCTTACCCGTCGCCTACGCTCAGTGGACGCCGACCGCCAGCAGCCGAGCATACTCATCGCCGGCAACCGGTGGTCACCAGTCCCCTATGCCCAGGCAGCGGGAAAGCGATCCGGGCATGATGGTGATCATGGAGACAGCAGTGGATACGGAGTGGATCAGCGTCGCGGCCTACGAGAACCTGCCGGGCGCCGTCCGGCCGCTGGCGGCCGCGCGCGCTTGACTGCGCGACCGCGGCATCGACTGGATGCCCTTCGCCCCCGACGAGATCGGCTGGCAGCACGCCTGCGGGATCGGCGCCGACGGCCACTGGCACGGCTGGTTCGACGTCCGTGTCGACGCCGACGCGCTCCGGCGACTCGGGCTGCATCCCGACCAGCCCACCGCCGAGGTGGACGGGCCGTCCCCGCCGGGGTGGTGGCACGCGGCGGCGGAGCGGCGCGCTCGATGAGCACGCCGCTCGGCAGCGCTGGAGGACGTTCCGGTCAGCCTCGCGCCGCCGCCTGCCTCAGTGCCACGTTCAGCTCCAGGACGTTCACCCGGGGTTCGCCGATGAAGCCGAGCGTCCGCTTCTCCGTGTGTGCGTCGACCAGTCGACGCACGAGGGAGACGGGGAGGTCGCTGTAGGCGGCCACGCGGCGGACCTGGAGGAGGGCGTAGCGGGGGGAGATGTCGGGGTCGAGGCCGGAGCCGGAGGAGGTCACCGCGTCCGGCGGGACGTCGGCCGGGGCGACCGGGTGGCCGGGGACCGAGTTGTCGCGGGCGACGGCGGCGCGGGCGGTCAGGACCTGGGCGCAGAGGGTGCCCTCCTCGGGGACCGCCGGGCAACGGCCGCGTACGGCGCCGCTGTCGGCGGCGAGGTTGGTCGCACCGGAGAGCAGCAGGTGGTACCGGGTGTTGACGCTGTTGACACCGAGCCCGTTCGCCGGGCGCCCCTGGAACCAGCGGAGGTCGGGACGCGGCGCGTTCTCGCCCTTCCTGCGCGGGAGGTCGTAGGACTGGCCGATGAGGGAGGAGCCGACGGTACGGCCGTCCGCCCGGACCTCGGAGCCGTTGGCCGCGCCGCGGAACAGCGACTGGGCGACGCCGGTGATGGCGAGGGGGTACAGCACGCCGGTGAGCACGCTGAGCACCAGCAGCGCCCGCAGGCCGGCGCCGAGCAACCGGGCCGTGGTGGCAAGGGAGTTGTTCATGTCGTCATCCGATCCCGGGGATCAGCGAGAGAAGGAGGTCGATGAGTTTGATGCCGGCGAAGGGCGCGACGAGACCGCCGAGTCCGTAGACGGCGAGATTGCGCCGCAGCATCCGGTCCGCGCCGACGGGCCGGTAGCGGACACCGCGCAGGGCGAGCGGCACCAGGGCGACGATGACCAGTGCGTTGAAGATCACAGCCGAGAGGATCGCGGAGTCCGGCGAGGAGAGTCGCATCACATTGAGCGCGTCCAGGCCGGGATAGACCGCCGCGAACAGCGCCGGGATGATCGCGAAGTACTTCGCGACGTCGTTGGCGATGGAGAACGTCGTCAGCGCGCCCCGGGTGATCAGGAGCTGTTTGCCGATCTGGACGACCTCGATCAGCTTGGTCGGGTCGGAGTCGAGGTCGACCATGTTGCCGGCCTCCTTGGCGGCCGACGTACCGGTGTTCATCGCCACCCCCACGTCCGCCTGGGCCAGCGCGGGCGCGTCGTTGGTGCCGTCGCCGGTCATCGCGACGAGCTTGCCGCCCGACTGCTCCCGTTTGATCAGGGCCCTCTTGTCCTCGGGAGTGGCCTCCGCGAGGAAGTCGTCCACGCCCGCCTCCTCCGCGATGGCCTTCGCGGTCAGCGGGTTGTCCCCGGTGATCATGACCGTACGGATGCCCATGCGGCGCAGTTCCGCGAACCGCTCCCGCATCCCGTCCTTGACCACGTCCTTGAGGTGGACGACACCGAGGACGCGCGCTCCCCTGTCGTCGCGCACGGCGACCAGCAGCGGGGTGCCTCCGGCGCGGGAGATGCGGTCCACGACCGCCTCCGCGTCGTCGGCCACGGAGCCGCCGCGCTCGCGCACCCAGGCGACGACCGAACCGGCCGCGCCCTTGCGGATCTCGCGTCCCGCCACGTCGACCCCGGACATGCGGGTCCTGGCGGAGAAGGCGACCCATTCCGCGCCCGTCAGCTCACCCTGGTGCCGCTCGCGCAGCCCGTACCGCTCCTTGGCGAGGACGACGACGGAGCGGCCCTCGGGGGTCTCGTCGGCGAGCGAGGAGAGCTGGGCGGCGTCCGCGAGTTCGGGCTCGGTGGTGCCCCGCACGGGCACGAACTCGGCCGCTCTGCGGTTGCCGAGGGTGATGGTGCCGGTCTTGTCGAGCAGCAGGGTGGACACGTCACCGGCCGCCTCGACGGCTCTCCCGGACATGGCCAGGACGTTGCGCTGGACGAGCCGGTCCATGCCCGCGATGCCGATCGCGGAGAGCAGCGCGCCGATGGTCGTCGGGATCAGACACACCAGCAGGGCGATCAGGACGACGAGGGTGAGGTGGGTGCCCGCGTAGTCCGCGAACGGCGGCAGCGTGGCGCAGGCCAGCAGGAACACGATGGTCAGCGAGGCGAGCAGGATGTCGAGCGCGATCTCGTTGGGCGTCTTCTGCCGGGCCGCTCCTTCGACCAGGCCGATCATCCGGTCGACGAAGGTCTCGCCGGGCCGGGTGGTGATCCGGACGACGACGCGGTCGGAGAGCACCCGGGTGCCACCGGTCACCGCGCTGCGGTCACCGCCGGACTCGCGGATGACCGGCGCCGACTCGCCCGTGATCGCGGACTCGTCCACCGACGCCACGCCTTCGACCACGTCCCCGTCGCCGGGCACGATGTCCCCGGCCTCGCAGACCACCAGGTCACCGATGTCGAGGGCGGTGCCGGGCACCCGCTCCTCGCGCCCGTCGGTCAGCCGTCGGGCCACCGCGTCCGTCCTGGCCCGGCGCAGACTGTCGGCCTGCGCCTTGCCCCGGCCCTCCGCGACCGCCTCCGCCAGGTTGGCGAAGAGCACGGTCAGCCAGAGCCAGGCGCTGATCGCCCAGCCGAACCAGTCGGTGGGGTCGGTGAGGGAGGACCCCGTGGTCAGGACCGAGCCGATCCAGACGACGAACATCACGGGCGACTTGACCATGACGCGCGGATCGAGTTTCCGGGCGGCGTCCGGCAGCGACCTGATCAACTGCCGGGGGTCGAACAGACCCGCGCCTACCCGGTCCCGTGCCTCACGCGGCGGGGCGGGCGGTTCCAGACGGGGGGTGCGGGCGGGGGTGAGTGCGGACATCGCGTCCTCTTGCCTGTCCATACGAGTGGTCATCACGCCAGCCCTTCGGCGAGCGGACCCAGCGCGAGCGCCGGGAAGTAGGTCAGCCCGGTGACGATCAGGATCGCCCCGACCAGCAATCCGGTGAACAGCGGTTTCTCGGTGCGCAGGGTGCCCGCGGTGACCGGCACCGGCCGCTGCGCGGCGAGCGATCCGGCGAGCGCGAGCACGAACACCATCGGCAGGAACCGGCCGAGCAGCATCGCGAACCCGGTGGTGACGTTGAACCAGTCGGTGTTCGCGTTCAGCCCGGCGAAGGCCGAGCCGTTGTTGTTCGCCGCCGAGGTGAAGGCGTACAGCACCTCGGAGAAGCCGTGCGCCCCGGAGTTGAGCATCGAGTGCGGCGGGGTCGGCAGCGCCATGGAGGCGGCGGTGAAGACCAGCACCAGGGCCGGGGTGACGAGGATGTAGCAGGCGGCGAGCTTCATCTCGCGCGCGCCGATCTTCTTGCCCAGGTACTCGGGGGTGCGGCCGACCATCAGACCGGCCAGGAACACCGCGATCACCGCCATGATCAACATGCCGTAGAGGCCGGAGCCGGTGCCGCCGGGCGCGATCTCGCCCAGCATCATGCCGAGCATGGTGAGGCCGCCGCCGAGTCCGGTGAAGGAGGAGTGGAAGGAGTCCACCGCGCCGGTCGAGGTGAGCGTGGTCGAGGCGGCGAAGATCGACGAGGCGCCGATGCCGAAGCGGACCTCCTTGCCCTCGGTCGCGCCGCCGGCCGCCTGGAGCGCGGGGCCGTGGTGGGCGAACTCGGTGGCCGTCATCAGCGCGGTGAAGCCGAGCCAGATGACGCCCATGGTGGCGAGGATCGCGTACCCCTGCCGCACCGAGCCGACGAGCACGCCGAAGGTGCGGGTCAGCGAGAACGGGATCACCAGGATCAGGAAGATCTCGAACAGGTTGGTGAAGGGGGTCGGGTTCTCGAAGGGGTGGGCGCTGTTGGCGTTGAAGTAGCCGCCGCCGTTGGTGCCCAGCTCCTTGATGGCCTCCTGGGAGGCGACGGCGCCGCCGTTCCACTGCTGGGTGCCGCCCAGGAACTGTCCGACCTCGTGGACGCCGGAGAAGTTCTGGATGGCTCCGCAGGCGACCAGCACGAGGGCGGCGAGCACGGCCAGCGGCAGCAGGATGCGTACCGTTCCGCGCACCAAGTCGGCCCAGAAGTTGCCCAGTTCACCGGTACGAGACCGGGCGAAGCCGCGTACGAGCGCCACCGCCACGGCCATGCCCACGGCGGCGGAGACGAAGTTCTGCACCGCGAGACCGGCGGTCTGCACGACGTGCCCCATGGTCTGTTCGCCGTAGTAGGACTGCCAGTTGGTGTTCGTCACGAAGGAGACGGCCGTGTTGAACGACTGCGTCGGCGACACCGAGGAGAAGCCGAGCGAGCCGGGCAGCAGGCCCTGGAGCCGCTGGAGGAGATAGAGGAAGAGGACACCGGCGGCCGAGAAGGCGAGGACCGCCCGCAGATAGGCGGGCCAGGTCATGCCGGTGCCGGGGTCGGCGCCTATGCCCTGGTAGATCCACCGCTCCAGGCGCAGATGTCTGCGGGAGTCGTAGACCCGGGCCATGTAGGTGCCGAGGGGGACGTGGACGAGCGCGAGCGCGCCCGTCAGGGCGAGCAACTGGAGCACGCCCGCGAGTACGGGACTCATGGCCGCGCTCAGAACCTCTCCGGGAAGATCAGGGCGAGGACGAGATAGGCGAGGAGGGCGACGGCCACGACGAGACCGACGACGTTCTCGGTGGTCACAGCTTCGTCACCCCCTTGGCGACGAGGGCCACCAGCGCGAAACCCGCGAGGACGGCGAGAACGAGGGCCGTATCGGCCATCTTGGACTCCCGAAGGGAAAGGTTTGATCGCTTACCCTCCGAGCAAACCCCTCCGCCGGCCCCTCCGGCCCCCACGTTGACAGTCCTCTTACGCCCCCGGGCCCGCCCTTGACGAGCTTCTTACGACGAGGCCCGCTCCCGCCGGCCGGGCCCGCGCTCTCCTACGTCGGGAGCCGGGCACACTCCTCGCCTGTCGTGCGACAGTCGGCATCAGCACCGCATCGGCACGGACGGCCACCACCGCCGTGCACAGGGACACGGCGCAGTTCGGCCGTGGCCGCGCCCACGGCGATCACCGCGAGCACGCACAGCAGACCGCCGCTGACGAGCGCCGTCGTACCGGTGGTGACCGAGGCGACGAAGCCGCCGCGCAGGTTGCCGAGGTCGGGGCCGGCCTGGCCCACGATCTGCTCGGCGGCGCCGACGCGCCCGAGCAGCGCGCGCGGGGTGTGTGCCTGGACCACGGTGCTCCGGGCCACGACGGAGACCGTGTCGGCGGCGCCCGCGAGGACGAGGAAGGCCAGCCCGAGCCAGGGGTCGCCCGCCAGTGCGAAGAGGATCAGCGCGGCTCCCCAGGCGGCGGAGGCGAGGAGCATGACCAGCCCGGGGCGCGGGCTGCGGGTGAACGTCCCGGACAGCAGGGACGCGGCCACGCCGCCGACGGCGACTGCGCTGAGGAAGAGCCCGAGGGTGCGCGGATCGCCGCCGAACCGTTCCGCGTTGACCAGCGGGAACAGGCTGATCGGCATGGACAGCACGGTCGCGGCGAGGTCGGTGAGCAGGGCCCCGCGGATGACGGGGGTGCGCACGACGAAGGCCAGACCGTCCCGCACGCCGCGCAGACCGGGCCGGGCGGCCTCGGCGTCGCCGTCCGGGCTCATCGGGGGCAGGCCGAGGGCGCCGAAGAGGGCGGCGAGGAAGGTGAGGGAGTCGATCAGAAAGCACCCGCCGACCCCCACCCCGCTCACCAGCAGGCCGCCCAGCGCGGGCCCGGCCAGCATCGCGGCCTGGGAGGCGATGCGCCGCAGTGCGAGCCCGGCCGCGCGCTGGTGCTCGGGCAGCAGATGCGGCACGAACGTCCGCGAGACCGGCGCCCCTCCGGCGACGAAGCAGGACTGGAGCGCGACGAGCCCCAGCACACCGGCGGGCGGCAGATGCCCGAGGAACCCCTGGAGCGCGAGGAGCAGGGAACAGAGTGCCTGGCCTACGGTCGTCCACAGGTAGAAGCGGCGGCGGTCCACCCGGTCGGCCAGCGCCCCCGCGAAGAGCCCGAGCCCGACGAGCGGCACCGCCTGTGCCAGCCCGACGGCACCGGTCCACGCCGTGCTGCCGGTCGTCAGCCAGATCTGGAACATCACGGCGACGGCCGTCATCTGGCCGCCGAACCCGGACAGCGTCTGCCCCAGCCACAACCGCCGGAAGACGGGCGACGACCGCAGCGGGGTCATGTCCAGCAGCACGCGTTGCAGGCCCATGACCGGCCAGTCTGCCGCAACGGCGGACGCGTTCACGCCACGTGCCCCGAACCGGTCGCCCTCTCCCCCGACCGGCATGACCCCGACCATGCCGGGGCAGTCTGAGCAAGCCCGCCGTATCCACCCGAGAGGTGCCGAAATGCCCGCCGACGAAACCGACTTCCCGCCCGCGACGGGCGGGCGAATCCTGAACGTCATCGGCGTCCATCTGTACGCGGAGGACCCGGAGGGACGGGTCCTGCTCGGCCGGCGTCATCCCGACTCAGCCTACGAGGGCGGCAGTTGGCACTTCCTGGCGGTTCATTAGGCAAGCCGGTTGTCGGAACTACAGTTGTCGGGAACTCCTCGGCCTTCATGGCTCGTCCTGCCGGGCATGACTGGCAAGCATCCGTAGACTTGTGCAGCGAAGGGCCGTCTCCCCCATTGCGAGTGCTCTTCCCCCGCGCCGCGAAGTGACCTGCGCCAGACGACGCTGGCCAGGTCGTAGGCGCTGCTAGCGCAGACCGGGACTGACGGATAGACCGAGTAGCGCGAGGAGGCTGGCGATCATGTCGTCGAAGAGTGCGCGGTAGTCGCCAAAGGCGTAATCCAAGTGACCGAAGGCTGCCATGCATGTGATCCCGTAGATCTGGCGCCAGCAGGTGAGCATCAGATACGCCACGCCTGTTGGCAGGTGTGGGCAGACCTGGGCGCGGTACGCCTCGAGCTGACCGCGCAGGGCAGCGGGAATTTCGTCGTCTGCTGGGAAGGCGAGTCCTCCGCGTCGCCACAGCTGCTCGAACACCTTGGCGAAGACTCCGCCCAGTTCGCGGGCGATGACCCGGGGGACATCACCTCCGGAACTGGACGCTTTGGGGTAGGCCGAGCCCATTAGTAGATCGAATGCCGCGCGGTTGGCAACCGACCAGTCGAAGACGGCGAGGGTGCCTGCATGCAGCTGGGCGCTGAGGTCGTCTGCGTCCTGTCGCTGTGCGGCAGCTGCGACCGTAGAGATCAGCTCGGCAGTGAGATCGCCGTAAAGTGCCCGAACCAGCCCGTCGCGCCCCGCGAAGTACCGGTAGAGAGCCGGAGGACTCACTCCGACCGCCCGTGCCACGGCAGCCAGGGTCAGTCCGTCGATACCCTCTGCGGCCGCGATCTCGCGGGCGGCACGATGTGTGTCGAGCAGAAGCTGTTCACGCTGGCGTTCCCGGCGGGTGCCGGCCGTCCCCATGCCATCCATGGCGAATCCCCCTCCAACGTGGCTCTGCTGCTGCGCCTTCCAGCACCCGTTCATTCGAACGCCCGTACGTGGCAGGTGCGTTGAACCTGTGAGCGACCCGCTCGAACGACTTGCGCTGGTGGCGCATCACCCCGCTAATGGTACTCACGGCGTGACGACCCTTCACGGATCGGCTAACGGGATGAGACGTGCACTCTGTCACGACTCCCACCGCTCAGGCGGAAGCGGCAGAGAGCCATGACAAACGAGCCGAGACTCCGACACCGGAAGGTTCAGAGCGTCGCGTACACGCGTGACAGCCCAACAGCGGGTTGCGACGAGGCGGGCGCATTATCGCACGGCTCGCATTCATCACCCTTCTCGATCCACAACGGGGGTAACAGTGACCGGAGTTGAACTGATCCTGGCTGCATTGGCTGCAGGTGCGACAGCCGGGATCACGGACACCGTGAGTGACGCCGTACGTCAGTCTTACGCGTCTCTGCGTGAACTGGTCAGGCGCCGGCTGGAAGTACGCAATGACGCAGCAATTCAGTTCCTGGACGCTGAGGAAGTCGAACCCAACGTGTGGCAGGCACAGCTCGGTGAGCATCTCGTCTCGGCGGGAGCGGACCGTGACGAACAGATCCTCCGTGCCGCCGAGACGCTGCTGGCTCAGGTTGAGTCCCACAGTGGGCCTGCGTCGAAGTACACCGTCGACGCCCGTGGAGCCAAGGGCGTGCAGACTGGTGACCACAGCACGCAGACGAACACTTTCAACTGACAGTGAACGATCACACGGCGGCTGCGGATCCAAAGCTTGTTGACCTCCGTAACGCGCATGGAGTTCAGGTCGGCGACAACAACATCCAAATCGCTAACTTCCTCTCGCGCCAACAGGCGGCTCCTCAGCCAGCAGAGTGGCCGGTGCTGCGGACTGTCGAGAGCCCCGTTCACTTGGGTGTGCATCCCACCCCCTCCGGCAGGGAGGGGGAGCCGCAACTGCCGCCCTACGTGCCGCGGGACTGCGACACGCTACTGCGCGACGCGCTACGGACCGCCTCTGCGGCCGGTGGGCTGGTTCTGGTGCTCGGCGAGTCCACCTCAGGCAAGAGCCGATGTGCCTTCGAAGCCGCGCACGCCATCGTTCCGGACCATCGGCTGCTCCACGTCCCACCCCAGGAACTCCTCAGCGGACTCGAGAGCATCCCCGACGGGATGCGGGTGATCGTTTGGCTTGACGACCTCGAGCACTACCTGGGGCCAGCTCGCTTGACGGCTCCGTGGCTTCGCCTGATGCGGCAGAAAGGCGTAGTGCTCCTGGCGACGATGCGCGTAGAGGAGTACTCGCGGCTGCGGTCCGCGTTGACGGACGACGGCCACCGCCTCGTCAGTGACGACATCCTCAGGCAGGCCGATCACGTAATCCGCGTGGACAGACGCTGGTCCTCATCTGAACTAGACCGCGCCAGTCGTTATAAAGACTCTCGACTCTCTGAGGCGCTTCAGCGGTCACATGAGTACGGGCTCGGGGAATACCTAGCCGCCGGACCCGACCTCATGACGGCATGGCTCAACGGGTGGGCGCCAGGCGCGCATCCAAGAGGCGCAGCCATCGTCGCCGCTAGCGTGGACCTTCGCCGTGCCGGCGTGCGCGCTCCCATTCCACTGTCCCTGTTGGAGCAGTTGCACGGGCACTATCTGCGTGGGCGCGGCGGTGCCCGGCTTCGTCCCGAGCCCTTCCCTCAGGCCATGGAGTGGGCAACTGCACAGGTCCGGGCCACCACCGGCCTGCTTCTGCCCACTGAGTTCGAGGGGCTTTTCACGGTGTTCGACTACCTCGTCGACACCACTCAGCGAGACACCAACGCATCTCCTGTACCGGAAGTCATCTGGGATGCGGCCCTGCAGATTGTTACCGAGGCCGATCGGGCTACGGTCGCGGAAGCGGCAGTCAGTGAGGAGCAGTACGACATCGCAGAGGGTATCTTCCGCAAGTTGGTGGATGCCGGCAACGAAGATGCCCTCTTCGGCCTGTGCCGGGCACTCCTAGGACAGCTGAGGCTGCACGATGCCGTGGAACTTCTTGAGCAACAGCTGACCGTCACTGTTGCGGAGCCGCGTCGGCACACCGTCTGCAGGTCCCTGCTCGGCATGCTCCTCTGTGTTGAGGAAAAGTTCGATGAGGCCGAGGTCCATCTGCGTCAGGTCTTGGATTCCGAATTCCCGGTTCCCGGTGCGGGGTATTATCTCGGCACAATCCTGTTGGAACAGGGGAAGCACGCGGAGGCGGAGAGTGTTCTGCACCCATGGGCGGGACAGGGCGATACAGATGCGTGCTGCGCGCTCGGAAAGGCACTGGAGGCCCTTGGTAGAAGAGAGGAGGCACTCCCTTGGTTCATCAAGGCAGCGGAGGCGGACAACAATGAAGCCATGATCTTTGTCGGGCTCAGCGCCAAGAATGAAGAAGACATGGCCACGGCAGAATCATGGTTCCGCAAGGCATCTGCACTCGGCGGTAAAAGTGGAATAGCAGCCGATGGGTTCTTGGCGATGCTCCTCTCTGCACAGGGAAAATTTGCTGAGGCGGAACCCTTTTGGCGCACCTTGGCCGAAGCTGGCGGGAGCCCGTTCGCTGCGCACCACCTCGGTCAAGCTCTGCTGGCTCAGGGCCGGGCAAGCGACGCCGAGTCATGGCTCCTCCAGGCTACCGAAGGCCACTACGACGGGGCCGTTGAGGCCAGGGTTCTGCTAGGGGGCGCTCTTGCCGAGCAGGGCAAGAGAGATGAAGCTCGGCGTTGGTGGCACGAGGCTGCCACAGACGGATCGCCGGAGGCGGCGGTGAGGCTCGGCTCCCTTTTGCTGGACCAAGATTCTCCAGACGCCATCGAGTGGCTTGAACGGGCGGCCAACGCAGGCCAGGCTCAAGCGAGTGGTCTTTTGGGAACGCACTTTGCGCAAATAGGCCAACATGCGGAAGCGCAAAGATGGCTCACGCAAGCAGTTGAGGGCGGCATTGCGTCCGCAGCGCACCTGTTGGGCCTGCTCCTTAGCCAGCAGGAGCGGTTCCAAGAAGCTGAAGAATGGTTCGAAAAGGCGGCCGAGTTGGGATGGCCGGAGGCGACCAAGTCTCTCGCCGAGTTGAGAGCGAGGGGGGCGCAGCCACGGTTGAGGGCGCTTGCCCAGCACGACGAACCACGAGCCGACGAGGCGTATACCGCTGGCCTTCACTTCCGAGACGCTGGTAATGAAGAGCAAGCCGAGGCAGCGTTCCGCGTAGCGGCGGAGCTTGGCCATGCCTATGCCGCCATGATGCTAGGGGTGGCGCTCATCAACAGGGGCGCAGGTGCCGAGGGTCTCGGTTGGATACACGAAGCCGCTGAGAGCGGGCGGTGCTCCGGCGCGGCTCTGACCCTGGGAATCCTGCTCAAGGAGGAAGGATCCCTGGACGAAGCGGAATCTTGGCTCAGACAGGCGGAGGAGGGCGGCCAGTCCAGTGCTGCTGAGGAACTCGGCAAGCTCCTACACGCTCAGAACCGCATTGAGGAGGCGGAGCCGTTGCTCCGAAAGGCGGCTACAGCTGGAAGTGCCGAAGCGGCAGGCGTTCTCGGCGTGCAACTCAAGGACCAGGGGCGCACGGACGAGGCATGGGCAATGCTCTACCAGGCAGCTACAGCAGGGTACGGGCTAGCGGCCACGGTACTCGGCCTCATGTGTCTGGAGCAGCAACGCGTTGACGATGCCATGAAGTGGTGGCAGTACGCGGCACAGGCTGGCGACCCTCTCGGAGCCCACACTCTGGGGACCGTATGGGAACAGAACGGGCGGATCCAAGACGCAATCGCTATGTACACCCTGGCCGCCAATGAAGGGCATGCGGACGCGATTGTTGCCCTGAACCGGCTGCGGACTCAGGGGTTCTGAGCTTGATCACTAGCTTCGCAGATCACCCGACCGCCCGACCTGCTAGATCTTCCAGTTCCAGGGAAACGCGAATCGGTCATCCTACATGCCTCGAGATGTTGAGTTACGGAATTCATCGAAGTGAACGTCGGTCTCCAGGGGGTAGCCCGCATCCGCCGGGCACCCTCCCAGAACCCAGGGTCTTTGAGAAGTGATCTTGTGTCCGGGTTCGTCATGCCAGGCCGAGGGCGGTGAGGGGCCGCAGGTGGTTTCGGGCGGTGTGGCGGAGGGCGGCTGCGATGTTGGCGTGGCCGTCCTGACGGTGGACTCCGATGGCGAGGTTACGCAGGCCGGCCATGACGCGGGGTAGGTGGCGGGTGCGGATGTGCGAGGCGTCCTCGTGGAAGGTGCGGTCGCGGACGTGGTGAAGCTGGTTCTCGATGCGCCAGTGGCCGCGGATCCAGGCCGCAAGTTCGCTGCCGTCGGCCGCGCCGGGCGGCAGGCTCGTGACCAGGTAGATCCGTTCGATCGTCAGTTTGCCCGTGCCCATGTCCCGTCTCCAGCGCACGACTTGGAGGGCCTGGCGTGCGTGGGGATAGTCGATGTGGGCGAACGCGGCGGTCTTCAGGCGGCGGATCTCGTCGCGGTGGTGGGCCCGGGTGCGGTCGACGTGGTCCAGGCGGATGTCGCGCCAGGGAAGGCGGCGGACCCGCTTATGCAGTCCGGGGTGGTTCCGCTTGATGACGGCCAGATAGTGAGCCCCGCGTTCGTGCAGGTAGGAGGCGTGATCGCGCTGGGTGTGCAGGGCGTCGGCGGTGATCACGGCACCGGTCAGGTCGATGCCGTCCAGGAGCGGGGCGAAGGCCGGGATCTCGTTGCTTTTCCTGTCGATCTGCCGTTGGGCGAGGACCTGGCCGCTGTGGGTCATGGCGGCGATCAGGGCGGTGGCCGCCCGCGTGGCGCTGCGGGAGCCGCGGAGTGTCTTGCCGTCGACGGCGATGACCTTTCGTCCCGGGGACGGGGCCTGGCGTTCCTGGAGGAAGTCGCCGATGGCGCGGTCGAGGGCGTCTCCGTCCGCGGCGGCCAGGACGAGTCGGACGGTCGTGGCATGGGGTGGGCGGATCGGATCAGGCCGGTCAGCGGGTCGGGCCGGAACCCGAGCAGGGCCAGGACGCGCTGCGGCGCGTCAGCAACCCACTCGCCGATCGCCGTGATCGAGGCGGCACCGGCCAGAACGGCGGCGGCCGCAGAAGTGAGCAGCGCCGTCCATGGGTGACGGACGCCGCGACGGGCCCGCGGGTCAGGCACCGTGGCCAGAAACCTCCGCAGGTCAGCGGCTGTGGCCAGCGGGGCTGGACCGGAGGCTTCCCCCAACTGCTGAAGGCATGACGGCATGCGGGAAGATGGGCGCGCAGGCATGGACTCGCACGGTGCTCATACGGACTCGACACCCACATGATCACCAGCGGCCATGCCTGTTCTGCGTCCAGGAGCGCCTCCGGGTAGAAGCCGACAAGCCGTCACATTCGGCTCTCAGCAGGCGAACGGCCCACCTCGGCACTTCTCAAAGACCCTGTCCCAGAACCGACCGCATCAATCAGCGGCAACCAGCCGACCAGGCCACCTTCGTGTCGAATGCCGCCGAAACCGCCTCCGAGCACAAGTGCGAGATGTGCGTGGCACTCGGGCGCTTCCGCGGGGAGACCGCAGGGAAGCGGATGCAGTCGCTGTGCGAGGACTGCCGCACCCCTCCATACCTCGGCCGCTTTCGGCTCACAGTTCCGGTTCGAGAGAACGGTCACCGACGCGCCGGTCGCCGCCGCGGAGTGGGGAGACGGGTGACGTTCCCGGAATGCCCGAGCTCCTCGCGGGCCTGGTCGAGCTCCAGATCGAGCTCGGCGACGATCCGGCGCAGTGTGGCGGTGACGGCGCGCTCCTTGACCAAGGCTTCCGTCGCGTCGGCAAGCTTCTTTTTCAACTCGGCCTTCTGATCGGCTAGTTCCTGCATGGCAGCCGGTGTGGCGCTCTGCGCCTTGACGCGCGCCTGGAACTCCTCCACGAGGTCCTTGTGGTCGCCGTAGGCGACATCGCGCCGGAGCCCGGACTCACGAAGCAGCTCGGAGGCGGTGAGTTTCCCAGAGACCGAGCGCAGGGGCGTGCCGGCCAGGAGGCGGTCGGCTGCGGCCCGAAGCGCGGCACGTTCGGCTTCCCGATCCCGCGGGCGTCGGCTGGTCATGCGGTCCTTTCCCCGGCGTCAGGGGCGCCGTGTACTTGGTGGCGGTCGATGATCCCCGACAGTTGCGCGGCCTGCGCCGCCGCGCGGTCGCGCCGGGGCCTGGGGGCCAGCGGGTCGGCCGCGTCGGCCCGGTGCCGCTCGCGCCGGCGCTGCACGTCTTCGATGTCACGGTCGGTGTAGGCGAGGTTGACGCACGAGGACCGGCACTCCGACTCGTCCGGCGTGTCATCGTCCGGCAGCCCGAGCGCGAGCTTGGCCTTGCGGCAGGCGGCCGTGGCCGCACGCCACACGCACGTCATGCCCTGCCCGTGATAGATCGCGGGATCCATCTGTTCCAGGAGGCGTTCCACGCTGCCGGCGCTTGTCACCACTCGGCCCTCGAACGACGCGGTGCGCTCCACGCGGGCCCGGTACTCGTCGGCAGAGGGGCCGCTGACGTGCTCACCGGCCGCGAGGCGCCGGCCGTCCTGTTCGACCTGGTCGATGATGAGCTCGAGTTTCTCCACGGCGATGTCGTGCAGCCAGGAGGGATCGGCATACCCGGCATAGCTCAGGGTCACTTTTGTGTGAATATAACCGTATTGTAGTGCAGCTGCGATCAGTCCCCGCGGCTTGCGGACGATGAAGCGGGCCAGGGTGCGGCGGTAGCGGTTGGCGTTGATGCGGCCGGCAGGATCGGCCGGGATGGGGGCGCCGCGATCTGCTCTGCGGTAGGTGGAGTTGATCCAGGAGATCAGATCCTGGATGTCGTCATTCATGGCGCGGCCTGTGCGTGCGTTGACCGTGGCGGGACGCTCGCCGTGGGCGCTGATCAGGCTGGAGGGAAAGAGCAACGGAAGATCGTGCAGCTCTTCCAGAAGGCCGATGGCCGCGTGCACCACGTCCACGACCACCCACGGACGCAGGGGTTCGGAAACGTCCGGCTGGTCGGGGACGCGGTCGAAGCCCTTGCCGCGGAAGCCATGGACCAGGAGCTCACCTGTCTCTTCGTCGGTATCACGGCATCCCCGGCGCAGATTGAGAACCTCGCCGGGACGCATTCCGGAGAGGTAGCAGACCGCCGTGAACAGTGCGGCAGACAGCAGCCGCACCAGGGAGGGAAGTTCCCCGATCGTAATGGGGTGCTCACGCCAGGGGCGGCCATGGACCTGTCCGGTGATGCGGCCGATACCGGAGAAGGGCGCGACGGGCAGACCGCTGTCGGCAAGGAGATCCCGCATGGCCGCGGACACCCCTTGGCGGTGCGCCTTCGGGATGCCCATGAGTCGTTTGATGTGCCCATGGTTGATACCTCCCCCGTCGTGGCCGGGCAGGGCGACGCCCTGTTGACGGCAGTACGAGAGGTATGCGCGAAGCCGTTCCTCCCGTGTGCCGGTGTACCTGGCCTGCGAGACGTGCCTCCCGGCCTCCAGTTGCTGGTATTCGTGCCAGGCGTCGCGGATGTCGGGGCCGACTTCCTCGATCATCACCAGGGTCCAGGCCAAAAGGCCCTCCATGGTGTCGTCGGCGATGCGGGGTGTCTTGTTCTCGCGTTCCGTCCCTGCCGGTGCTCCGACGACCTCCTTGGCGGTCTGGCCGGCCCAGGGGAAGTCGCAGTCGAGGCGGCACTGGGCGGGCATGTGCTCGCTGAAGAGCCACAGCAGGCGCACCGCGGTGATCAGGTCCGACTTTCGGCGGCTGTCGCGGTCCAGGCCGAGCACGTAGGTGCGGAAGCTCTCCAGGTCGGCGTCGCGTACCTCGGAAAGGTCGCGGCACCCCTGCTCGTCCAGCCAGAGCGCCAGGACCCGCATGTCAATGACCCAGTAGGGGAAGCTGCCGACGCTGGCCTGCTCGGCGGGGCGCTGCCGCCCGCCCGGCTCGACCGGGACGGGGTGGTCCAGGGCGGCCAGGAAGAACGTACGGAAATGCCGACGCAGCGCGGCGGGGAAGCTGGACCAGGAGATGGCCGAGATCTGAAGGTGCGCGTCGCGGTGGGCCGGCTGGACATGCCATTGCTCATCTGCGAATCGCGACATGCGCGAGGGCGGAGTACCGATCCGTACCGGTCGGTTGCGGAGGATGAGGACGTCGTCGGCAGGCCAGAGCGCCTGCCCCGGCAGGCTGCCGCCTCCTGGCGCGGGAGTGGCCGAGGGCACGGTCATCGAAGATCCAGCCTTCCGGCGAGCAGGTCGTCGATCAGTTCGCTCTGCCCGTCGCTCAGCTTGGCGCGGGCCTGCTCGCGCTCGGCAGGGGTGTAGTGACGCAGGATGTCCTCCAGTCGGTCGGCAGCCGCTTGGTATTTCGCGTGCCAGGTCGCGGCATCGGAGTTGGGGCGGGTGGCGAGAAGACGGTCGCGAACAACGATCTGGACCGGCAACTGGTGTGGGAGAGCACGAGCGTTCCCGCATCCCAGGCATGCGAAGAACGAGGCCGTGCACGGTGTCCCCGGCGGCGTGTCAGGCCCGGCGAGGTGATCGACGCATCCGGTCAGCACTGTGTCCTGATCCCCGGCCAGCAGCCGCTTCAGGGCTTCCGGGTCGAGCCCGGCCTCCGCCGCTGCCGCCTCCGGGTCCCGAGCCGCGCGGTCGAGGAAGGCCGGGGTGAACACCGGGACTTCCATCGCTGTGCGTGCCTTCGCGACCTGTTCGCGCAGCGCCTTGCCGACCACGGAACGGCTCTGCTCCTGCACCGTGCGGCTGCGCTTGAGGTAGTGGTCCCGCAACGTTTCGCGGCTGTGGGCGACCGGGCGCCGCTTCAGCTCCAGCGCACTCTGGCGGATCCGCCGAACCTGCACGACGGGGGGTCCCCCGGCGACAGCTTCGCGCATCGAGGGGAAGCCCCGCGTCTGACTCCAGTGCTTCACGTGCACCTCGGTGTTCCACATGTCTCTGCCGAACGCGGAGCGGCGCTTCGGGCTGTAGCTGATGAACGGGCGGGTCGCTCCGCTGAGGCGGCGAGCGGTCTGTGTCAGCTCCAGCAGCAGCTGGTACACCCGCAGCGGCGAGTGGAAGAGCCGGGGCTCGGCGTCCTCGGATTCGGCCAGCTCGCGCAGGGAGGCGGGGAGATCCTCAAGTGCGGCGACCATGTGCTCACGGTCGGGGCCGCGACGCGGTTTGGCCTCCTCGACCAGGGCCACCGCTTGCGCCGTCACCCCGCCGTCGGGCCGGGTGTGCAGAGCCGGCCACGTCTTGACGGTCCCGAAGTTCTCCGCGGTCAGCGCGCTCAGCAGCAGCGCGAAGGCCGTCGACTCGTCGCGGGTGAGACTCAGCATGCCGCTGATGGCCATCGCGCCGCCGAGCCGGGAGACCTCGTCCCGCAGGACACCGGACTCGTTCCGGGGCAGATCCCCCGTCGTGGCGAACTGCTCCAGCATCCTTCCCAGGGCCTCCTCTCTGCTGCCCGGTATGAGTTCACCGTCCCGGAAGCGGGCCAGAAGCCGCACTCCCGCACGGATGCGGTCCCGGCTGATACGGACATCACGGCGCACAGCGGTCATGATCTGCTGCCACTCGTGGTCGCTGTACGCCATGACCTGCGTCGCCTCCGCGGCGGCGGGAAGCCGTGTGCGCAGGAGAGCGTGGAGGGCCTCTTCCGTCAGGTCGTCGCGCTTGCACATGAGACGCCGCAGCGCTTGCAGGTGCAGCCGCAGGCTCGTCGGATGGTCCTCGTACCGGTCGCGAAGTATCTGGAAGTGTTCCGGCGCCAATTCTTCCGGCGTCGACGGCACACGGCCGGCCTCCGACAGCACCACCGTGAAGCGGCGCAGTATCCAGTGGTACCTCTTCGCCGTGGCCAGGCGCTTACTGCCGCCACGCGCACCGCACCGGGCCGCCAGCAACACGGCCATCCACCGCTGCATCGCGAGCGGCGCCGGGAAGGACGAGAAGTCGAGGATGTGACTCTTCCCGCTCTGTTCCTCGTAGAAGACCACCGTGGTTCGATCCCCGTCGGCGGGCAGCCGCTCAGGAGGCTGCCAGTCCGAGGGCGGCTGGGACGCTCGTTGGCCACCTCGCCTACTCACTGGGCGTCTCCTGGAGTGGCTGCCACGGCAACGGGCACGATGGTGGAACCGCCGTGCCGCGCGAAGATGCGCACCAGCGAGTCCACGCCAGCTTGCTCGTCGTCATCGAGCAACGACATCAAGTAGGACAACTGCAGCCCCGTGAAGGGCTCCAGGTAGTGGTCCCGGGTGGTGTCCGGGTGTTTGTGGCCGAGCAAGATCGCCAACTGTAGCCAGATGTCCCCGAGTTGATCTCGGAAGTCCTCGATCTCCTCCGAGGTGAATCCCTCCAGCCGCCGCTCCTCCAGCAGGGACAGGATCGAGAACCATTTCAGGGCGAAGGAATGCCGGCACATATGGGCGGTCGCCCATAGCGGGCATTCGTGACGGATCCGTTCGCGCTCCTCCCCGGTCAGGCGCCCGTCCGGATCGGTTCTGCGCACCCACGCTTCCGCGACGCGTTTGTTCGCGTCGTCGAAGGTGTCCTCCCAGCTGTGGACCTTCTTCGGCAGTCCGTTCACCGAGAGCCACAGGCAGAGCGGCTCCAGCCCGGCGGGGGTCCGGCGGAAGAGCATGCGGCGTTCGTCCGGCGCGAGCACGTCCAAGGCCAGCGCCGCCGGCCCGCTGCGGCCCTCAAGATAGAGCTCACCGGTCCGGGGGTTGTGGCCGGTGGCAATCCGCACGCCGCGCAGCCGGTCGTACCGGCCCCGCTGCTGAGCTCGGCGGATCACCTCCGCCCGCGAACCCTCCAAAGGATCCGCATAACCTTCCACCGACTGCAGTACACGTCGCGGGATCCAGTACTTTCGGCCTTCTTCACCACCCTTGATGCACTTCGCGGCCAGCCACGCCTCCCCCATCCGCTCTGCACCTGATGCGGGGAGTTCGACATCCAGGCCACTGACCCACTCCCGAACCCGCAGACCAGTGCCGTAGAGCCCGTCGACGAAGGCGCAGTCGCGGTCCTCGTTGAACCCCCGCCATCCATCCCGGCGCAGACCATCGAAGTCGAATCCGCGCAGACCGATGTTCCGCCACTGCTCCAGCGCAGCCCGCAGCAACCACTTCACCTGGCGGCGTCTCGAGCCCGCCGGCCGCAGTGGGTCCCGGCGCTGCTGCGTGTAACCCGGCCCGGGCCTCCAGGCGGCTTCGTCCGAGTCGTCGGCCTGGACGGTCGGCACCGGGTTGAACACTCCGTAGCGCGAACTCGCCCAGGTGTAGAAGGAGTTCAGGGCCGCGCGGTCCGTATCGAATGAAGTCGGTCGGATCCGTTCATCATTGCGCAGGTCCGTGATTCGCCAGTCCTTGAACGCTTCGACATCGCGTACGCTCGCGCAGTCCCACGACGTGCCGATGGCATCCAGGAAGTCCAGCCACACGATCAGCGCGTACGCGTACCGCCGCCAGGTGCTTGCTTCGTGTGCTGCCATGCGGCCCGTGCGGAAGAAGAGGTTGATGCGAGGGTCCGGCCGACCCGACGGAGAGGTGATGACTGGGGTGCCGTGGCGCGCGCCGTTGCGGGCCGCTCTATCGAGCAGATCGCCGAACCTCAGAATGTCCGGATCGTCGGTGGTTGGGGGTGGGACGGTGAAGTCATAGAAGTCCACATTCCAGTGCTCCAGTACGTTCACGAGCCCCCTCCCGACACATCCTGAACCGACAACTCAGAGGAGCCTAGAGAATGGCCGGACACTGCGAGCAGGAGTCCGCGGTGGCGTGCCTGGTGCGGGAGGCGTACGAGGAGGGCGGGCTGGTGATCGACCCCGCCGACGTCGAGTTCGCGCACGTGGTGCATCTGCTGGACGCCCCGCGGAGACGGCCTCGTATGCAACTGATCTTCCGAGTGCGGGAGTTGAAGGGCGTCCCGGAGGTCAGGGAGCCGGACAAGTGCCTGGCCTGGCGCTGGTGGCCCCCGGACGATCTCCCGGACCCGGTCGTCCCCTACGCCCGCGCGGCCATCGAGGGCATCCGCGCCGGGCGCACGTACACGGAGATGGGCTGGTGAGCCGATTGAACGCCAAGCAGCTTGAGCGGTGCCGTCGTTGAGTGCCGGGCGTCGTCACACCGAGCCCGTCTACGTCCATCTGATTCTGCGCCGCGAGGGCGACGGCGGGCCCGAGGTGCTGATGTCGCGGCGGGCCGGGCAGGTCTACGCGACCGGGCTGTGACATCGACCACCAGGTGAGCGCGGTCGTGGACGTACGCCCGTGGCTGGACCTGAAGTGGGCGGCGATCCTGGCGCACCGCGGCCAGGTGGAACGCGAACGCCCGCTTCCCGGCATCCTCGCCCGCCTTCCCGCCGAGGCCCGGCACCGCATCATCGGCACGGCGTACAGCCTCGCGAGCGGGCGTCCGGGGACACCGCCGACATCAGGGAAGCCGCACAAAACCCCCATATCACGTCTCACCCTGACATAGTGCCGCCATGCCTCTCCCCCGCCGCACTCTCCCCCTCCTCGCCCTGACCGGTACCGCCGTCGCCCTCACCGCCACCGCCTTCCTGGTCCTCGAACCACGCTCCAGGACCCCGGGCCCCCACCCGGCACCCCACCCGGCCCCCGGTGCGACCCGTACCGCCACGCGGGCCGCCGACGTGCCCCGGCCCGGCGCGCCCGGCATCGGTGATCCGCTCGTGCCGCTCGACGGCAACGGCGGGTACACGGTCGACCGGTACACCCTCGACTTCGACTGGCGGGCGCCCCGCACGCCCTTCCCCGCCGCCGCGACCATCGCCGCGACCGCCACGCAGGCCCTGTCCCGGTTCGACCTCGACTTCGCCGGAAACACGCTGGGCGCCGTCACCGTGGACGGCGCCCCGGCGAGAACCGAGCGGAAGGGCGACGAGCTGGTCGTCACGCCGGGACGACCCCTCGCGCGCGGGCACCGCTTCACCGTGCGTGTGGCGTACACCGCCGACCCCACGCAGCGGCGTCACCGCGACGACGCGATCCAGGACTACGGCTGGGTGCCCACCGACGACGGCATGCTGCTCTCGCCCCAGCCCGACGGCGCCAAGATGATCTTCCCGGCGGACGACCACCCCAGCCTGCGCGCGCCCTACACCTTCCGCGTCACCACCCCGCCGGGGATCACGGCCGTCGCCAACGGACGGCTCGTCAAGCGCGAGCGGCGACCAGGCGGGCGGACCCGGTGGACGTACGACTCGGAGCAGCCGCTCGCCGCGCAGCTGGTCCAGCTCGCGATCGGCAGGCTGACGGTGATCGACGGCAGGGGCCCGCACGGGCTGCCCGTGCGGGACGTGGTGCCGGACGCACTGGTGGCGGACACCAAGGCGTACCGCTCGCTGACGCCGGACCATCTGGCCTGGCTGGAGCAGCGGCTGGGCCCGTACCCGTTCAGCCGCTACGGCGTGCTCGTGGGCGCCGGCGATCTGCCCGTGGCGCTGGAGACCCAGTCCCTGTCGACCGTGCCGAGCGCCGACCTGCTGGGCGATCAGGTCACCGCCGAGCGGAACCTCGTGCACGAACTGACCCACCACTGGACCGGTGACAGCGTGGCGATCCGCCGCTGGTCGGACCTGTGGCTGAGCGAGGGCCACGCCCGTTTCTACGAGCTGCTCCACGCCGACGCGCACGGCGGCCCGAGCATGGCGGACATGATGCGTTCGGCCTACGAGCAGCACGACCAGTGGCGCCACGACGACGGCGCCCCGGCCCAGCCGGCCGAGGACACGCTGTTCCGGAGAATTCGCTACGACGGCTCCGCGCTGGTGCTCTACGCCCTCCGGGAGAAGGTCGGCGCGGACGCCTTCGGGCGGATCGAGCGCTCCTGGGTGACGGAGTACCAGGGGAGGACGGCCGGTACCCGAGACTTCGTCAGGCTCGCCTCGAAGGTCGAGGGCGAGGACCTGACACGGTTTCTGGACCGTTGGCTGTACGGTGCGCACACACCGCCGATGCCTGGTCACCCGGACTGGCACACCGACCCGGTGGAGGAGGACTGAGTCGCCGTCCGCCGGGCGGGGCGCGGCTGCCGCCGACCGGGTGGCCTCGGCGCGGGGGATGGTCCACGCGGTTGACGCTCGGCGCGACGTGGCGCGCGAGGCAAGGAAACGTACGAGGGGCGACGTGCAGGGCCGGCCCCTGCGCCCTGGTCGCATTCTCTGGCCACGCCGACCTCGTTGGAGCCTCCCGTATGAGAAAACGCGTCGCCCCCCGCGTCTCCGGTTATGTGCGCGGACACCGGCGAATCGTCTGTGTGAGCGCTTCGGCGGCACTGCTGCTGCCGCTGCTGCTGCTCGACCACTCGGACGACGGCGGCGGCCCGTCCGAGAACCGCCTTCAGGACGACTACACCGCCGCCGCGGCCGAGTACCACGTGCCCCGCAGCGTGCTGATGGGCGTGTCCTACCTCCAGTCGAGGTGGGACTCCCATCCCGGTGTCGCGAGTGTGGTGGGCGGCTACGGCCCGATGCACCTGGTGGACTCCGCCGGGCCGCCGCCCGAGCAGCCGCGGCACCATGTGACAGCCCGGCCGCAGACGCTGACACCGAGTCCGGCCGCCTCCCACGGGACCGCCTCCCCGAACACCGGTGGCCAGGCGGACCTGCGGCGGGCCGCCGGACTCCTCAAGCTGCCGCCCGAGCGACTCCAGAGGGACGACGCCGCCAACGTGCGCGGCGGTGCCGCCCTGCTCGCCGAGACCCAGCGCAAGCTCGGCAAGCCGCTGAGCGCCGATCCGGCCCAGTGGTGGGAGGCGGTGGCGAAGTTCGGCGGGCCGACCGACACGGCGCAGGCCGAGGCGTACGCGAACGACGTCTTCGACGTCATCCGCAAGGGTGCCGACCGGGTCACCGACGCCGGACAGCACGTGATATTGGCCGCGAGCCCCCAGGTGCGCCCGCACCCGGCCACCGCGCAGGGCGCGGAGCGCTCGAAGAACTCCGAGTGCCCGCCGGAGCTGAACTGTTCCTGGCTGAGCGCGCCCTACGTCCGGATCAACGAGGACGCCTACGGCAACCACGACCTGGCGAACCGCCCCAAGGACCAGCGGATCGAGTACATCGTCATCCACGACACCGAGGCACCGCTGGCCTCGATGCTCGCGACCATCCAGGACCCGGAGGAGGTGTCCTGGCACTACTCCATCCGTTCCAGCGACGGTCATGTCACCCAGCACGTGAAGACCAAGGACGCGGCCTGGCACTCGGGCAACCAGTTCGTCAACGGCCGCTCGATCGGCATCGAGCACGAGGGCTTCCTGCGCCAGCCGGACGCCTGGTTCACCGAGCGGATGTACCGGTCGTCGGCCCGGCTCGTGAAATATCTGGCGAAACGTTACTCCATCCCACTCGACCGGTGGCACGTCTTCGGGCACGACAACGTTCCCTCACCGACCGGGGGCAGCATCCCGGACATGCACGACGACCCCGGTCCTTTCTGGGACTGGCGGCACTATTTCGACCTGCTCGGCGCGCCGCTGAGGGCCACGGCCGGGCCGGACAGCGACATCGTGATGATCCTTCCGGACTACGCAAGGCACGAGCCGGTCTTTACGGGCTGCTCGGAGAAGGGCGCGCCCTGCGCGCCGCACGGTTCGAGCGCCGTCCGGCTGCGCACCGAGCCCTCCAAGGAGGCCCCGCTGATCCAGGACCCGGGCCGGCGGCCCGAAGGCGACGACGCCACGGTGGACGTGGACGACCTCGCCTCGCGGGTCTCGACGGGGCAGACCTTCGCGGTCGCCGAACGCCGCGGCGACTGGACGGCGATCTGGTTCCAGGGCCACAAGGCGTGGTTCAGGAACCCGCAGAAGCGGCCGACCGCGGTCGGCGCACGCGGCCACATGATCACCCCCAAGGCGGACCGGGACGAGATCCAGGTCTACGGCCGCGCGCTCCCGGAGGCGTCCGCCTACCCCGAGGGCATGGACGAGGCGCAGCAGACCCCGCTGCCGTACACCATCAAGGCGGGCCAGCGGTACGTCACCGGGGCGCGGGTGTTCGGCTCGTACGTGGACCGCTCCACCTTCCAGGACATCCCGGCGCCGGTCATCAACGGCCAGGAGGCGTACTACGAGATCCAGTTGGACCACCGGCTCGCCTACGTCCGGGCGAGCGACGTGGACGTGATCTCGACGCCCGGTGCGGCGGGCGCGCCGGCGCACGCGGGTCCGACACCGCAGCGCTGACCCCGGGTCGAGGGCCGACTCCGCGAGGGGGCCGGCTCTCCGCCGTGAAGTACGCCTGCTGGACGTGCTGTTGGGAAGCCAGCAGACTGGAGGCATTGGAGGAAGCGATGGCAGACGAAGAGGTCCCTCGCGTCCGGCTCACGCCGCAGGCGGCCGAGTTGGTGCGCAAGCTGCGGGCCGAGCACGGTCCGCTGATGTTCCACCAGTCCGGCGGCTGCTGCGACGGCAGCGCGCCCATGTGCTACCCGGCAGGCGAGTTCCGCACCGGCGACTCCGACGTGCTCCTGGCCGAACTCGCCGTCGAGGACGTGCCGGAGGCGGTGCCGTTCTGGATGTCCAGGTCCCAGTTCGAGGTCTGGAGCCACACGCGTCTGACGGTGGACGTGGTGCCGGGCCGGGGTAGCGGCTTCTCGCTGGAGGCGCCCGAAGGGGTGCGGTTCCTGATCCGCTCGCACGTGGTTCAGGGCTAGCCTCGCCGTGAACCGCCGGTCGGCGGTGATCGCTTCGTGCGGCGCGGTGTTCGCGCTGCTCACCGTGTTCGTGGTCCCGGCGGGAGCCGCCCCGGACGGCAGCGCGGTCGTACGAGGCGTGCGGTACCGGCAGTTCGACGTGGCAGGGGCGGCCGGGACCGCGCGGGTGCATCTGCTCACCGTGGATCTGGGCGACCGGCATGTCCGGGTCCGGCTGCTGCACCCGGGCGCGGTGGCCGCGCGGGAGACGGTCTCGCGGCTCGTGGAGACGGCCGGGGCGGTCGCGGGGGTCAACGGGGACTTCTTCGACATCACCGAGACCCAGCATCCGGGTGTCGAGGCGACGGGCGCGACCGTGGGACCGGCGGTCGCGGACGGCCGGGCCATGAAGGCGGCGGTTCCGCCGGGCCAGCGCTTCGGACCCGCGCCGCCGCCCGGCACCACCGGGCGCGAGGTGTTCGGCGTGGGCGTCGACCGCAGGGCCCGGCCGGGACGGCTGCGGCTGGTCGGCTCGGTCCGCACGGCGGCGGGCGCCCTTCCGCTCGGCGGCCTCAATCAGTACGCGCTCCCCCAGGACTCCATAGGTGCCTTCACCATGTGGTGGGGCACCGTCTCACGGGCGCGTGCGGTGTGCGGCACCGACACCGACAGGGCGGCCGGCTGTGACACCGACGCCCGGGAGGTGGCCGTGCGCGCCGGCCGGGTGGTGACCGTGTCCGGTGGGCCCGGCGCCGGCCCCATCGCCCCGGGCACGACGGTGCTGCTCGGGCGCGGCAGCGGGGCACGCCGGCTGGCCGCGCTGTCCGTGGGCGACCGGGTGCGGGTGCGGTACGGCCTGGTGTCCGGGTCGGTGCCGTACGCCTTCGCGCTCGGCGGCTTCCCCGTCTTGAGCGGGGGCGAACCGCTGCCCGGTCTCGACGACAGGGTCTCGGCCGTGCGGACGGCGGTGGGCGTGACCCCGGGTGGCCGTCGGCTGCTGCTGCTCGCGCTGGACGGATCGGCCGGCTACCGGACCGGTCTGACCGTCGCCGAGGAGGCCGCGACCCTGCGGACGCTGGGCGCGGCCGAGGGGTTCAACCTGGACGGCGGCGGGTCGACCGAGCTGGTCACGCGGGAGCGGGGCGGCATCGTGATCCGCAGCCATCCGAGCGGCGGCGCGGAACGGCCGGTGCCCAACGGCATCGGGGTGTTCGCGGTGCCGTGAGCCACCGGGCGACACGCCCCACGGGGGATCAGGGGCGCAGCCCGCTGACCAGCTCCGCCGTCGCCGTGAGCCCGCTGGAGATGCTCGGGCCCATGCTCGTGCCCGCCAGACAGAAGCCGAGCAGGACGCAGGTCAGGGCGTGGGACATCTTCAGTGCGCCGTTGCGCAGGAAGACCACCGCCAGGATCAGGAGCAGCAACATCACCGAGATGGAAACGGCCATCGGAAACCTCCTCCGCGCGCGCCCGTTGGGCGGCGTTCGGCCGCAAGTGTGGCGTAGCGGGGGGTCCGTCCGGGCTGCTGACGTGTCCCCCGTCCGGGTGATGTCGCGCGGACGGGGGCTGTCGGTGGGCCGGTGTCAGGGCGCCTGGAGGTCGACCAGTGCGGCCAGCGCCTCGCGGTGGGCGCCGGCCGTGCCGTGGGCGAGCGAGTCGGCCTTGGCGCGCTTGAGGTACAGGTGCGCCGGGTGCTCCCAGGTCATGCCGATGCCGCCGTGGAGCTGGACGGCCTCCTCGGTGGCGTGCACGGCGACCGGAGAGGCGTACGCCTGGGCGACGGCCACGGCGACCTCGGTGTCCACGCCCGTGGCGAGGGCGTCGGCGGCGGCGCGGGCGGCCGCGCGGAGGTTGACGACCTCCAGCCACAGCTGGGCGAGCCGGTGCTTGAGCGCCTGGAAGCCGCCGACGGGACGGTTGAACTGCCTGCGCTCCTTGAGGTAGCGCACCGTCTCGGTCAACGACCAGTCGGCGACGCCCAGTTGCTCCGAGGCGAGCAGTCCGGCGGCGGCCGTCAGGGCGCGGCGCACGGCGGGCTGGGCAGCGCCGACGCGGCGGCCCGGCGCTCCGGTGAGGCTGACGGTGGCGAGGGGGCGGGTCAGGTCGAGCGAGATCTGCGGGGCGACCCTCGCCGCGTCGGCGTTCACCGCGTAGAGCCCGCCGTCGTCGGCCGGGACGAGCAGCACGTCGGCGGCGGCCGCGTCCGCGATGCCGGTGAACTCGCCGTGCAGCGCGCCCCCTTCGAGACGGGCGGTGGGGAAGGCGGCACCGGGTGCTCGGTGCAGGCCGACGGCGAGGGCGGCGACGACACGTCCGGAGGCGAGGTCGCGCAGCAGCTCGGCGTCCTCGCAGGCGAGCAGCGCCTCGGTGGCGGTGACCGCGCTGGCGAGATACGGCACGGGGGCCATGGAGCGCCCCAACTCCTCCAGGACCACGGCGACTTCGCGGTGCGTGGCGCCCTGACCGCCCAGTTCCTCGGGGATCAGCAGTCCGGCCAGGCCCATGCCGTCGGCCAGCAGCTTCCACAGGGCGCGGTCGTGCGGGGTGTCCGACTCGATGCGGGCGAGCACGGACTCGGGTGCGCAGTGGTCGCCGAGCAGGTCGCGGACGGCGGCGCGGAGGGCCTCTTCCTCTTCCGAGTAGAGCAGATCGGGTTCGGTTGCCGGCGTGCGCACACCGGAGTTCGTCGTGCTCATCGGGCGAGGTCCTTCCAGGCGACGTCCTTGTCGGTGCGCGGTTCGGCGGGCAGGCCGAGGACGCGTTCGGCGACGATGTTCAGCAGGACCTCGCTGGTCCCGCCCTCGATGCTGTTGCCCTTGGCGCGCAGATAGCGGTATCCGGCGTCGCGCCCGGTGAAGTCGACCAGTTCGGGACGGCGCATGGTCCACTCGTCGTATCCCAGCCCCTCTTCGCCCCGGAGTTCGACCTCCAGGCCGCTGATCTCCTGGTTGAGGCGGGCGAAGGCGAGCTTCATGCCGGAGCCCTCGTAGCCGGGCTGTCCGGCGACGAGCTGCTGGCGCAGACGTTCGGCGGTGAGGCGGGAGACCTCGGACTCGACCCAGAGCCCCAGCAGGCGCTGGTGCAGATCGTGGGTGCGCAGTTCGGGGCGCTCGCGCCAGGTCTTCGCGACCGGGCCGATCATGCCGCCCTCGCGGGGCAGCCGCATACCGCCGATGGAGACGCGTTCGTTCATGAGCGTGGTCTGCGCGACCCGCCAGCCGTCGCCGACCTCACCGAGGCGGCGGGAGTCGGGTATGCGCACATCGGTGAGGAAGACCTCGTTGAACTCGGCCTCGCCGGTGATCTGGCGCAGCGGCCGGACCTCGACACCGGGGTCGCTCATGTCGCAGATGAAGTACGTGATGCCCGCGTGCTTGGGCACGTCCGGGTCGGTGCGGGCGATGAGGATGGCCCAGCGGGCGAGATGGGCGCTGGAGGTCCACACCTTCTGCCCGTTGACCACCCAGGATCCCCCGCTCTCGGCCTCGCTCGAGCGGGCGGCACCCCCGTCGTCCCGGACGGCGCGGGTGCCGAGTGCGGCCAGGTCGGATCCGGCGCCGGGCTCGCTGAACAACTGGCACCACACCTCCTCGCCGGTCCACAGCGGGCGCAGGAAGCGGGACTTCTGCTCGTCGGTGCCGTAGCGCAGGATGGTCGGCGCGGCCATGCCGAGGCCGATGCCGATGCGCCGGGGGTCGTTGTCGGGCGCCCCCGCGGCCTCCAACTCGGCGTCCACGACGGCCTGGAGGGCGCGCGGGACACCGAGTCCGCCAAGGCCCTCGGGGTAGTGCACCCAGGCGAGTCCGGCGTCGAAGCGAGCGCGCAGGAAGTCGAGGCGGTCGGTGGTGGCGGGCGGATGCGCGGCCAGCAACTCGACTGTGCGGCGGCGGAGTTCCTCGGCGTCGGTCATGCGGCGGCTCCGTTCTCCAGGACCACGGCGATACGGCCCGTGGTCGTACCGTCGGCGACCCGCTGCACGGCGTCGGCCGCGCCGCTCAGGGGTACGCGCTCGCTGATCAGCGGCTTGATGGCGCCGCGCGCGGCGAGTTCGGTGAGTTCCTCGTGGCAACGCAGGACCAGCTTGGGGTCCTTGGTGTTGTACAGGCCCCAGTGCAGGCCCACGATCGAGTAGTTCTTCACCAGGGCGTGGTTGAGGGCGGGGCTCGGGATGGTGCCGCCGGCGAAGCCGACGACGACGATCCGGCCCTCGAAGGCGACCAGCTTGGCGGACTGCGCGTAGGCGTCGCCGCCGACGGGGTCGTAGATCACGTCCGCGCCCCGGCCGGCGGTGGCCTCCTTGACGGCGGCGACCACGTCCTCGCTCCGCCGGTCCACGACCACGTCACAGCCCAGCTCACGGGCCACAGCGGCCTTTTCGGGGCCGCCGACGACGCCGATGACGCGCGCCCCGGCCGCCTTGCCGAGTTGCACGGCCGCGCTGCCGACGCCTCCGGCGGCGGCGTGCACGAGCAGGGTCTCGCCCGCCTCCAGGTGCGCCCTGCGGTGCAGGCCGAACCAGCCTGTCTGGTAGCCGATGTGCAGGGCGGCGGCCTCGGCGTCGTCCAGCGAGTCGGGAGCGGGCAGCAGCGCGCGGGCGTCGGCGAGGGCGTACTCCGCGAAACCGCCGTACGGCAGCGCGGGGTTGGCGATCACCCGGCGCCCGTCCTCGGTCTCGCCGCAGATCTCGACGCCGGGCGTGAAGGGCAGCGGCGGCCGGATCTGGTAGTGGCCCCGGCACAGCAGGGCGTCGGGGAAGTTGACGTTGGCGGCACGCACCCGGAGCAGCACCTGCCCCTCGCCGGGCACCGGGCGGTCCACTTCCGCGAGACGCATCACCTCACCCGGCTCGCCGTTCTCGTGCACCTGCCATGCCTGCATGTGAAGCCTCCACGGGACTGCCTCGTGCGACCGGGTTCTCCGGCATACTAAGCGGTCGCTTGCCGGTGAGGGAAGGGCGGTCACGCGCCGCTCGCCATCGATCACGCGGACCCCCGGGCCGCCCACGGCTCACTCCTTCTCGCCCTGTCGTCCCGTCCGCGCCCGTACGTGCATCCGCTCGCCCTGTGGCCCGAAGAGGCTCAGGAACTCCACCGGCCCCTCCCCCGTGGACCCGAACCAGTGCGGCACCCGGGTGTCGAACTCGGCAGCCTCCCCCGGCCCGAGCACCACGTCGTGGTCGCCCAGCACCAGCCGCAGCCTGCCGGAGAGGACGTACATCCACTCGTAGCCCTCATGGGTGCGCGGGTCGGGCTCGCGGACGCGCCGCGGTTCGAGCACCTTGAACGCCTGGAGCCCGCCGGGGCGCCGGTTCAGCGGCAGAAAGGTGCGCCCGTCCCGCGTCAGGGGCTTCGCCCGCACCCGGGGATCACCGACCGGTGGCGCCCCGACCAGCTCGTCCAGCGGGACCTGGTGCGCCTGCGCGATGGGCAGCAGCAGTTCGAGGCTGGGCCGGCGCAGCCCCGACTCCAGCCGGGACAGGGTGCTGACGGAGATGCCGGTGCGCTCGGAGAGGGCGGCCAGGGTGACGTCCCGCTGCTTGCGGATGCGCCGCAGGCGCGGCCCGACGCCCGCCAGCACCTCCTCGGTGCTCCCTTCGGTGCTCTCTTCCGTCTCCCGGTGGCTGTGGTTCATGTCCTTCATTGCAGAATCGGCAAACAGGTTTGTCAACACGGCAGGGGGCGCGCGACCGTCGGGACCGGAGGTGGTCACCTTGACCGAGATTTCCGGGAACGGGAAGAGCGACGAGAACGGCTACGACGTGGTCGTCGTGGGAGGCGGCGCGGCCGGGCTTTCCGCCGCGCTGGTGCTGGGCCGGGCCAGGCGGCGCACGCTGGTGGTGGACGCGGGCGAACCGCGCAACGCGCCCTCGGCCCACCTGCACGGCTATCTGTCGCGCGACGGCATGGCACCGGCCGACTTCCTGGCGGCGGGCCGCGAGGAGATCGCCCGGTACGGCGTGGAACTGGTGCGGGACCGGGCGACGACGGCGAGCCGCGACGCGAACCCGGCGCCCGGCGGCCCCGCCCCGGCACCCGGCGGCTTCACCGTGACCCTGGCGAGCGGCCGGACGGTACGCGCCCGACACCTGGTCGTCGCCACCGGCCTCAGGGACGAGCTCCCGCCCGTCCCGGGCCTGGCCGGGCGCTTCGGCCGGGACGTGATCCACTGCCCGTACTGCCACGGCTGGGAGGCCCGCGACCTGCCCACCGGCGTGCTCGCCACGAGCCCGCTCAGCGCCCACCAGGCGCTGATGGTCACCCAGTGGTCCGACGACGTGCGGCTCTTCCTGCACGAGGTGCGGGAGTCCGACCTGGCGGACGAGGACCGGCGCAGGCTCGCCGCCGCCGGGGTGGAGGTCGTCTCCGGCGAGGTGAGCGGCCTGGTGGTGAGCGACGACCGGCTCACCGGGGTCCGCCTCGGCGACGGCACCGTCCACGAGCGCGCGGCACTGTACGTCGCCCCGCGCGCCGTACCCCGCGACGAGCTGCTGACCTCGCTCGGCGCCGAGATGCGCGAGACGCCGTTCGGCAGGTACCCGGTGATCGACGAGCGGGGTCTGACGAGCGTGCCGGGACTGTGGGCGGCGGGCAACGCGAGCGGGTTCGCGGAGCAGGTGGTGAACGCGGCGAGCCGGGGGTACCGGGCGGGCGCCACGATCAACGGGGAACTGCTCTTCGCGGATCTGGACGCGAAGGCGGCCGAGCCCGCGTAGCCCGGCCGGGTCCGCCTGACCGCGGGTGTGATCGCGCCTCCTGCGAGGCACCATGACTGCATGTTGCTGACCCGCCTCGCGGAGGTCTCCCGAGAGGTCGCCGCGACGGCGTCCCGTAACCGCAAGACCGCCCTGCTCGCGGAGCTGTTCCGGGACGCGCAGCCGGCCGACGTGCCGATCGTCATCCCTTATCTGGCGGGACGGCTGCCGCAGGGGCGGATCGGGGTCGGCTGGAAGGTGCTGGGCGCTCCGGTGCCGCCCTCCGCGGAGCCCTCGCTCACCGTGCGGGAGGTCGACGCCCTGCTGACCGAACTGGGCGCGGTGTCCGGCGCGGGTTCGCAGAAGGAGCGCGCCCGGATCCTCGACGAGCTGATGGGCGCGGCCACCGAGGACGAGCAGCGCTTCCTGCGGGCCCTGCTCACGGGCGAGGTGCGGCAGGGCGCCCTGGACGCGGCCGCCGTGGAGGGGCTGGCCGCCGCGACCGGCGCGGACCCGGCGGAGGTGCGCCGGGCGGTGATGCTCGCCGGGTCGCTGCAGCCGGTGGCCGGTGCGCTGCTCGCCGAGGGCCCCGCGGCGCTGGACCGGTTCCGGCTCACGGTGGGGCGGCCGGTGCTGCCGATGCTGGCGCGCAGCGCCTCCTCGGTGGCGGAGGCGGTGGAGAAGCTGGGGGCGTGCGCGGTCGAGGAGAAGCTGGACGGCATCCGGGTCCAGGTGCACCGCGACGGGGACACGGTGGGCGTCCACACCCGCACCCTGGACGACATCACCGACCGGCTGCCGGAGGTGGTGGCGGCCGCGCGCGGGCTGCCGAGCGAGCGGTTCGTGCTGGACGGCGAGGTGATCTCCTTCGGCCCGGACGGCCGGCCGCGCTCCTTCCAGGAGACGGCGGGCCGGGTCGGCTCCCGGGTGGACGTGGCGCGCGCTGCCGAGGAGGTGCCGGTCTCCCCCGTCTTCTTCGACGCGCTGTCCGTCGACGGCCGCGATCTGCTGGACCTGCCCTTCGCCGAGCGGCACGCGGAGCTGTCCCGGCTGGTGCCGGAGCCGATGCGGGTGCGCCGGGCGCTGGTGACGGGTCCCGAGGAGACCGGCGAGGCGGAGGCGTTCCTCGCGGCGACGCTGGCGCGCGGCCACGAGGGAGTGGTGGCCAAGGGGCTGGACGCGCCGTACAGCGCGGGCCGGCGCGGCGCGTCCTGGCTGAAGGTGAAGCCGGTGCACACCCTGGACCTGGTGGTCCTGGCCGCCGAGTGGGGACACGGGCGACGCACCGGCAAGCTCTCCAACCTGCACCTGGGCGCCCGCTCCGCCGACGGCGGATTCGTGATGCTGGGCAAGACCTTCAAGGGCATGACCGACGCGATGCTCGCCTGGCAGACCGAGCGCCTCGGTGAGCTGACCGTCGAGGAGAAGGGCTGGGGGGTGACCGTCCGCCCGGAACTCGTCGTGGAGATCGCCTACGACGGCCTCCAGCGCTCCACCCGCTACCCCGGCGGTGTCACCCTGCGCTTCGCGCGCGTGGTCCGCTATCGCGAGGACAAGCGGCCCGAGGAGGCCGATACGGTGGAGGACCTGCTCGCGGCCCACCCGGAGGTCATGACGTGACAGTGCGTGCGACGAAGCGCAGCGCGGGACTGCTGGTGTTCCGCCACACCGATGACGGACTCGAAGTGTTGCTCGGCCATATGGGCGGCCCCTTCTACACGAAGAAGGACGCCGGGGCCTGGACGGTCCCCAAGGGCGAGTACGAGCCGGACGAGCCCGCGTGGGAGGCGGCCCGGCGGGAGTTCCGCGAGGAGCTGGGGCTCGAACCGCCGGACGGCGAGGCGCTGCCGCTGGGCGAGATCGCGCAGCGCAACGGCAAGATCGTCACCGCCTGGGCGGTCGAGGGCGACCTCGATCCCGGGACGATCTCGCCGGGCACGTTCACGATGGAGTGGCCGCCGCGCTCGGGACGTACGCAGGAGTTCCCCGAGCTGGACCGGGTGGCCTGGTTCACGCCCGAGAAGGCACGGGAAGTGCTCGTCGCCGGGCAGGGGGCGTTTCTCGACCGGCTGGCGGAGCACTCGGGCTGAGACGGACGGCCACGCGTTGCGCTGCCCCGCGGCACGCGCGAAGGTCGAGGAAAAACCGCTCAGGGAGGCCAGCCATGCCCATCGCGACGGTGAACCCGGCGAACGGCGAGACGCTCAAGATGTACGAGCCGATGGACGACGACGAGGTGGAGCGCAGGCTCCAGCTCGCGGAGGCCACCTTCCGCACCTATCGCACGACCCCGCTCGCCGAGCGCTCCCGGCTGCTCAACCGGGCCGCCGACCTGCTCGACGAGGACCGGGACGAGGTCGCGCGGATCATGACCCTGGAGATGGGCAAGCCGATCGGCCAGGCCCGCGCCGAGGCCGCCAAGTGCGCCAAGGCGATGCGCTGGTACGCCGCGCGCGCCGCCGAACTGCTCGCCGACGAGGTACCGGACCCGGAGGACGTACGCGACTCGGGCGCCATCGGGGCCCGCGTCGTCTACCGCCCGCTCGGCCCGGTGCTCGCGGTGATGCCGTGGAACTTCCCGCTCTGGCAGGTGATCCGCTTCGCCGCGCCCGCGCTGATGGCGGGCAACGTCGGACTGCTCAAGCACGCCTCGAACGTGCCGCAGACCGCCCTGTACCTGGAGGACCTGTTCCACCGGGCGGGCTTCACGGAGGGCTGTTTCCAGACCCTGCTGATCGGTTCCTCCGCCGTCGACGCGATCCTGCGCGACGACCGGGTGAAGGCCGCGACGCTCACCGGCAGCGAGCCGGCCGGACGCGCGGTCGCCTCCACCGCCGGCGAGATGATCAAGAAGACGGTCCTTGAGCTGGGCGGCAGCGACCCCTATCTCGTCCTGCCCTCCGCCGACCTCGACCGTGCCGCGCGCACGGCGGTGCTCGCGCGCACGCAGAACAACGGCCAGTCCTGCATCGCCGCGAAGCGGTTCATCATCCACCGGGACGTGTACGACGCGTTCGTGGCCGAGTTCGTCGCCCGCATGAAGGAACTCACCGTCGGCGACCCGTTGGACGAGAACGTGAACATCGGCCCGCTCGCCACCGAGCAGGGCCGCAACGACGTGGAGGAACTGGTCGACGACGCGCGCCGCAGCGGGGCCGAGGTGCTGTGCGGGGGCGAGCGGCCCGAGGGCGCGGGCTGGTACTACCCGCCGACCGTCCTCGGCGGGATCACCCGCGAGATGCGCATCCACCGTGAGGAGGCGTTCGGTCCCGTCGCCACGCTGTACCGCGCCGACGACCTGGAGGAGGCGATCCTGATCGCCAACGACTCGCCGTTCGGCCTCAGTTCGAGCGTGTGGACCCACGACCCGGACGAGATGGCGCACTGTGCGCGGGACATCGAGGCGGGGGGCGTCTTCATCAACGGGATGACGGCCTCTCACCCGGCGCTCCCCTTCGGCGGTGTGAAGCGGTCGGGGTACGGACGTGAGCTGTCCGGGCAGGGAATCCGGGAGTTCTGCAACATCACGACGGTTTGGCAGGGTGCGTGAGGGCGGCCGGACTACGATCCCGACTGTGACCCGCGAAGTGACGTTGCCCTTGATCGTGGACGACCGTGGCGCCTTGCAGGTGTCGGCGGCGGATGTGAGTGCGCTGCTGCGCAGTGTGGGGGCGCGGTGGGTGCATCTCGTGGAGGCCGGGGAGAGGCTGGACGAGGATACGGTTGCCGCGCTGACCATCGAGTTGGCGAAGCTGGCCGACCGGATCGACGTGGCGTGCATCGCTCATAGCAGCGGAGCGCCGTAGTTCCGTCCGCCGGAGGTCGGGTGCGGGTGCGTGGTGGCCGATCGCGCAGCTCCCCGCGCCCCTTCGGGGAGTTGCCCTCGGCCCTGCTTTCAAGTAGCCGCTGACCTGCGAAAACGGAAGATCGTCACTCTCTGCTCTCGCCGGTTCGGAGTAACACCGCGCGAGTTCGTCGCTCTCTCGGGTGAGTGTGGGTGGACCACCTTCTGACCGGCGGACGAAGGCCCGCCGGACGGCGAAAGCAGGGACCGCTCATGGCGACTTTGTGCAGACCCTCGGTGTCCGTGCCGGAGCATGTGATCACGATGGAGGAGACGCTGGAGCTGGCGCGTACGCACCATGCGGACAACCCCCAGCTCCCGCTGGCCCTCCGGCTGATCGAGAACACCGGAGTGCGCACCCGGCACATCGTGCAGCCCATCGAGGAGACCCTGAAGCACCCGGGGTTCGAGCAGCGCAACAAGCTCTACGAGTCGGAGGCCAAGGCCCGGGTCCCGGCGGTGATCCGCGAGGCGCTCGACGACGCGGAACTCCTCACCTCGGACATCGATGTCATCATCTACGTGTCGTGCACGGGCTTCATGATGCCCTCGCTCACCGCGTGGCTGATCAACGAGATGGACTTCTCCAGCACCACCCGGCAGCTGCCCATCGCCCAGTTGGGCTGTGCGGCGGGCGGTGCGGCCATCAACCGGGCGCACGACTTCTGTTCGGCCTACCCCGACGCCAACGCCCTGATCGTGGCCTGCGAGTTCTGCTCGCTGTGCTACCAGCCCACCGACCTCGGCGTCGGATCACTGCTGTCCAACGGGCTGTTCGGCGACGGCATCGCGGCCGCCGTCGTGCGCGGCCGGGGCGGCCGGGGTGTCGAGCTGGAGCGCAACGGCTCGTACCTGATCCCCAAGACCGAGGACTGGATCTCGTACGACGTGCGGGACACCGGGTTCCACTTCCTGCTGGACAAGCGGGTGCCGACCACGATGGAGCCGCTGGCTCCGGCGCTCCAGGACCTCGCGGGCACCCATGGCTGGAACGCCTCCGACCTGGACTTCTACATCATCCACGCGGGCGGTCCCCGAATACTCGACGACCTCAGCAAGTTCCTGAAGGTCGAGCCGCACGCGTTCCGGTTCAGCCGGTCCACGCTCACCGAGTACGGGAACATCGCGAGCGCCGTCGTCCTGGACGCGCTGCGCCGGCTGTTCGACGACGGGGGCGCCGAGGACGGGGCGCGGGGGCTGATGGCCGGGTTCGGGCCCGGGATCACCGCCGAGATGACCGTCGGCCGCTGGTCCGACGGCGGTTGAGAGGAGGCGCCATGTCCGAGGAGACACTCACCGAGACCCAGCCTCCCGTCCGGCAGTGGCCGGCGCTCGACCTGGCCGGGACGGACTTCGACCCGGTGCTCACCGAGCTGATGCGCGAGGGCCCGGTCACCCGCATCCAACTGCCCAACGGCGAGGGCTGGGCGTGGCTGGTCACCCGGCACGACGACGTGCGCACGGTGACCAACGACCCCCGGTTCGGCCGGGAGGCGGTCATGGACAAGCCGGTCACCCGGCTCGCCCCGCACTTCATCCCGGACCGCGGCGCGGTCGGCTTCCTCGACCCGCCGGACCACACCCGGCTGCGCCGCGCGGTCGCCGCCGCGTTCACCGCGAAGGGCGTCGAGCGGGTCCGCGAGAGGTCCCGGCACATGCTGGAGGAGCTGGTCGACGAACTCCTCCAGGACGGTCCGCCCGCCGACCTCACCCGCTCCGTGCTGAGCCCCTTCCCCATCGGGGTGATCTGCGAGCTGATGGGCGTCCCGGCCGCCGACCGGCACTCGATGCACGAGTGGACCCAGCTCATCCTGTCCTCCGCGCACGGCAAGGAGGTCAGCGAGAAGGCCAAGCGCGAGATGGGCGCCTACTTCTCCGACCTGATCGCCTTGCGCGAGGGCAGCACGGGCGAGGACGTGGTCTCGCTGCTCGGCGCGGCCCTGGGCCGGGCGGAGGTCACCCTGGAGGAGGCCGTCGGGCTCGCCGTGCTGCTCCAGATCGGCGGCGAGGCGGTCACCAACAACAGCGGGCAGATGTTCTATCTGCTGCTCACCCGGCCGGAGTTGGCGGACCGGCTGCGCCGGGACCCGGCGATCCGGCCGAGGGCAGTCGACGAGCTGCTGCGCTACATCCCGCACCGCAACGCGGTCGGCCTGTCCCGGATCGCCCTGGAGGACGTGGACATCAGGGGCGTGCGGATCCGCGCGGGCGACACGGTCTACGTCTCCTACCTGGCCGCCAACCGCGACCCGGAGGTCTTCCCGGACCCGGAGACGATCGACTTCGAGCGCAGCCCCAACCCGCACGTGTCCTTCGGCTTCGGACCGCACTACTGCCCCGGCGGGATGCTGGCCCGGCTGGAGTCCGAACTCCTGGTGGACACGCTCCTCGACCAGGTGCCGGGTCTGAGGCTCGCGGTGCCCCCGGACCAGGTGCCCTTCCGCAAGGGCGCGTTGATCCGGGGTCCAGAGGCGCTGCCGGTGACCTGGTGAGCGGCCCATGACCACCGATGGACTGCTGGTACCGCCGGGTCAGGGCCGGGTCGTCGAGACGGCCGCCCAGCGGGTCACGTTCAAGGTCACCGGCACCCACTCGCGGACGGCCTCCACCTTCGAGGTGGAGGTCCCGCCCGGGTTCGACGTCGGCGCCCATGTCCACACGCGCAGCGAGGAGCTGTTCTACGTCCTGGACGGCGAACTGGACGTCCTCGCCTTCGAGCCGCGCATCCGCACCCCCGACAACTGGCAGAAGTGGGAGTCGACGACGGGCTCCCGGGTGGTACGCGCCACCCCGGGCACCCTGATCGTCGTACCCCCCGGCTGCCCCCACGCCTTCGCCAACCCGACGGACACCCCGGCGAAGATGTTCTTCCAGGCGTCTCCCCCACCGGACCACGAACGCTACTTCGAGGAACTGCTGGAGATCCTGGACAGCGAGGGCCCCCCGAATCACGAGGCGATAGAGGAGCTTCGGAGTCGCTACGACATCACCCAGCTGACGCCTCTGAAACACCGGTAGCCGGTCCCACCCGAGAGGGCGCGGGGAACTGCGCGAACGGCCGCGACGAACGCGCGGACCGAACCAAGCGGTTCCCCGACGGCGCTACCGAATCGGCACTCCGGCCAAGGTTCGAGCGATGACCAGCCGCTGAATCTCGCTCGTCCCCTCGAAGATCGTGTAGATCGCCGCATCCCGGTGCATCCGCTCGACGGGATACTCGCGGGTGTACCCGTTACCGCCCAGAATCTGAATCGCCTGCCCGGTGACCTTCTTGGCCGTCTCGGAGGCGAACAGCTTCGACATGGACCCCTCGGCAGCGGTGAACGGCTTCCCGTTGACCGCCATCCAGGACGCCCGCCACACCAGCAGCCGAGCCGCGTCGATGGAGGTCCGCATGTCCGCGAGCTGGAACGCGACCCCCTGGTTGTCCACGATGGGCCGCCCGAACTGCTCCCGGGTGACGGCGTAGTCGAGAGCGACCTCGTAGGCGGCCCGGGCCGTACCCACCGCCATCGCCCCGACGGCAGGCCGCGACGCCTCGAACGTGGCCATCGCCGCGTTCTTGACCCGCTCACCACTGCGGGCACGCTCCCGCGCCCGCGCCAGCCGCTCGTCCAGCTTCTCCTTGCCCCCGAGCAGGCAGGACCCGGGCACCCGGACGTTGTCGAGCACGACCTCGGCGGTGTGCGAGGCGCGGATGCCGTGCTTCTTGAACTTCTGCCCCTGGGACAGTCCCGCCGTGCCGGGCGGGACGATGAAGGAGGCGTGGCCCTTGGAGCCGAGGTCGGGGTCGACCACCGCGACGACGACGTGGACGTTGGCGATGCCGCCGTTGGTGGCCCAGGTCTTCGTGCCGTTGAGCACCCACTCGTCCGTGGCCTCGTCGTAGACGGCGCGGGTGCGCATCGAGGCCACGTCCGAGCCCGCGTCGGGCTCGGAGGAGCAGAACGCGGCGACCTTCACGTCACTGGCGTCGCCGTACATCTGGGGAATCCAGGTGCCGATCTGCTCCTCGGTGCCGTTGGCGAGGACGCCGACGGCGGCGAGGCCGGTGCCGACGATGGACAGCGCGATGCCCGCGTCGCCCCAGAACAGCTCCTCCATGGCCATGGGTATGCCGAGCCCGGTGGGGTCGAAGTACTGCTGGGCGTAGAAGTCGAGGGAGTAGATGCCGACCTTGGCGGCCTCCTGGATGACCGGCCAGGGAGTCTCCTCACGTTCGTCCCATTCGGCGGCCGCGGGGCGGATCACGTCGGCGGCGAAGCCGTGCAGCCAGTCCCGGACCTCCTTCTGTTCGTCGTTGAGCTCCATGGTGAACTCGGCCATGTCCCCTCCAGCGGCGGCGCGTATTACTGTTACTAGCGGTAACCAGAGTGTGTTACCGACCGGTAGCAGAAGTCAACTCCACATGTCCTCTCGGTATCCCGTTCGATGTCAGGGGGCCTTTCAGTGTTACTTTGCGCAGGCGTCACCGAATCAGCACAGGTGGGGAGAGCACATGGACACCACGCAGCGGACCGACCAGCAGCGGTCCGCCGACCGCCGACGGCGCGAGTTGCTGGAGGCCGCCGACCGGGTGGTGCTGCGCGACGGCCCGCAGGCGTCGATGAACGCCATCGCCGCGGAGGCGGGCATCACCAAGCCCATCCTCTACCGCCACTTCGGCGACAAGGGCGGGCTCTACGCCGCTCTGGCCAAGCGGCACACCGACGCCCTGCTCGACTCCCTGCGGGCCGCCCTGGACGCGCCCTCGGACCGGCGCGAGCGGGTGGAGAACACCCTCGACACCTATCTGGCCGCCATCGAGGCCCGGCCGCAGGTCTACCGCTTCCTGATGCACCCCGCCGAGGGCAGCCCGTCCGGCGACCCAGGCTTCGACGTGGGCAAGCACAGCGTGCCGCTGCTGCGGCGGATGGGCGAGGAACTGGCCCAGGTCATCGAGGAGCGCGTGGACCTCGGTCCGGGCAGCGAGCAGCTGGCCCGGGTGTGGGGGCACGGGATCGTCGGCATGATGCACGCGGCCGGCGACTGGTGGCTCGGCGAGCGCCCCTGCTCCCGCGCCGAACTCGTGCGCTCCCTCGCGGACTTGCTGTGGGGCCGCCTCGCGGCAGCCGGGGACCGGATCGGCGGTCCCGGCTTCTGAACACCCGGTGAGGAAGCTCAGCGGCTCCAGTCGGCCCGCTTCACCTGCCGCTCCAGCCGCCGCTTGCGCCAGCCGGTGACCCGGTCCGCGTAGACCGTGCCGTCGAGGTGGTCGCACTCGTGCTGGAGGCAGCGGGCGAAGAAGCCCGTGCCGTGCACGGTCACCGGCTCGCCGTCCACCGTGAAGCCCTCGACCACCGCGTGGTCGTACCGCTCCGTGCCCGCCTCCAGACCGGGCAGGGAGAGGCAGCCCTCGGGGCCGCGCAGCTCGATGCCGTCCGCCGTCACCAGGCGCGGGTTCACGACATGGCCGAGGTGGCGCACCTCCTCGTCGTCGGGACAGTCGTAGACGAACACCCGCGAAGGGACACCGATCTGGTTGGCGGCGAGACCGACTCCCCGGGCCGCGTACATGGTCGCGAACAAGTCCGCGACGAGCCGGGCGAGTTCCGGACCGAAGTCGGTGACCTCCGCGCAGGGGGCGTGCAGTACGGGGTCGCCGAGGAGGGAAAGCGGCCTGACGCGCCCTCGGGCGCCCGGGATGGAGCGTTGTCGCATGGCGGCAAGGGTACGGTTCGTTCGGCCCATGACGACCGCGCGGTGTGGGCCGGGATTCGGGTGTGCGAACGGTTCTCGATAGGCTGAGGCCCCCACCACGTTGCCGGATGGCCTGAGGCGCGGCGCGTACGCAAGGAGGATCGAGGACTGATGGCAGGCAACTCGGACCCGCTCTCGCCGCGGGCCAAGCTGGCCGTGACCGCGGGCAAGGCGGTCGCGGCGGCATCGCGCGCCGCCGGGCGCGGCAGCGGGTCGGTGATCGGCGGAAAGGTCGCCCTGCGGCTCGACCCCGACCTGCTGGCCCGGCTGGCCACGCACCTGGACGTCGTCCTGGTGTCGGCGACCAACGGCAAGACCACCACGACCCGGCTCATCGCGGAGGCGCTGCGCGCCGCCGGACCGGTCGTGTCCAACGCGCTCGGCGCCAACATGCCGGCCGGTATCACCTCCGCCCTCGCGGGCGGCTCGGACGCCAAGTTCGGCGTCATAGAGGTGGACGAGAAGTATCTGGCCGGTGTGGCGCGCGACACCAGCCCGAAGTGCATCGCGCTGCTGAACCTCTCGCGCGACCAGCTCGACCGTGCCGCCGAGACCCGGATGCTCGCCGAGAACTGGCGTGAGGGTCTGTCGGACTCCAAGGCCGTGATCGTCGCCAACTGCGACGACCCGCTGGTGGTGTGGGCGGCCTCGTCCTCCCCCAACGTGGTCTGGGTCGCGGCCGGGCAGATGTGGAAGGACGACGCCTGGTCCTGCCCGTCCTGCGGCGGCGTCATGCAGCGTCCGGGCGACGACTGGTTCTGCGGCGAGTGCGGCTTCCGCCGTCCGACGCCGAGCTGGGCGCTCTCCGGCGACCACGTGCTCGACCCGCACGGTTCGGCCTGGCCGATCCACCTCCAGCTGCCGGGCCGCGCCAACAAGGCGAACGCGGCCAGCTCCGCGGCCGTCGCCGCCGTCTTCGGGGTGCCCCCGCAGGTGGCCCTGGAGCGGATGTACCAGGTGCAGGCGGTCGCCGGACGCTACGACGTGGTCCAGTTCCAGAACCGCGACCTCAGGCTGCTGCTGGCGAAGAACCCGGCCGGCTGGCTGGAGACCTTCTCGCTGATCGACCCGCCGCCGACCCCGGTGATCCTGTCCGTGAACGCACGCGGCGCGGACGGCACCGACACCTCGTGGCTGTGGGACGTGGACTACACGCGGCTGACCGGTCACCCGATCTTCGTGATCGGCGACCGCAAGCTGGACCTGGCCGTCCGCCTGGAGGTCGCGAACCAGAACTTCCAGGTGTGCGAGAACCTCGACCAGGCCGTGCAGATGGCACCGCCGGGCCGTATCGAGGTCATCGCGAACTACACCGCGTTCCAGGACCTGCGCCGCCGGGTCGGCAACTGATCAGGAAGGGCGATCACCTATGAGCGACAACCAACTGCGGCTGGTGTGGATCTATCCCGACCTGCTGAGCACCTACGGCGACCAGGGCAACGCCCTCGTCGTGGAGCGCCGGGCGCGCCAGCGCGGCCTGGACGTGGCCCGGCTGGACGTGCGCAGCGACCAGCCGATCCCGACCTCCGGTGACATCTACCTGATCGGCGGCGGCGAGGACCGGCCCCAGCGGCTCGCGGCCGAGCGGCTGCGCCGGGACGGTCACCTCCAGCGGGCGGTGGAGAACGGCGCGATCGTGTTCTCCGTGTGCGCGGGCTACCAGATCCTGGGCCACGAGTTCATCAACGACCTGGGCCAGCGCGAGCCGGGTCTCGGTCTGCTCGACGTGGTCTCGGTGCGCGGCGAGGGCGAGCGGTGCGTCGGCGACGTGCTGGGCGACATCGACCCGCAGCTCGGTCTGCCCCCGCTGACCGGCTTCGAGAACCACCAGGGCGTCACCCATCTGGGCCCGACCGCCCGCGCCTTCGCCCAGGTCCGCCTGGGCCGGGGCAACGGCACCGGGGACGGCACGGAGGGCGCGTACAACGGCACGGTGTTCGGCACGTACATGCACGGGCCCGTGCTGGCGCGCAACCCGCAGATCGCGGACCTGCTGCTGAAGCTGGCGCTGGACGTGAACGCGCTGCCGCCCATCGACGACCGGTGGTACGAGGCGCTGCGCGAGGAGCGGATCGCGGCGGCGAAGCAGCCCGCGTAAGGGCGACGCCCGAAAGGGTCAAAGCAGTACATTCCAGGCGGGCCTGTGACGGTGTCACGGGCCCGCCTGACTGTGTGTCCGCTCAACTGTGCGGGCACGTCCATCAGGCGGACGCCCGGTGGGGCGGCGGCCGATCCCGCCGTAGTCTGACCGGGAAAGCCGCCGGACAACGCGGTCCGGCCTCCCGGTACTCGTCGAGAAGGTATCTCGGGCTATGCGCATTGGTGTCCTCACATCCGGCGGCGACTGCCCCGGTCTGAACGCCGTCATCCGGTCCGTCGTACATCGCGCCCTCGTCGACCACGGCGACGAGGTGATCGGTTTCCGGGACGGCTGGAAGGGCCTCCTGGAATGCGACTACGTCAAGCTCGACCTCGACGCCGTGAGCGGCATCCTCGCGCTCGGCGGCACCGTCCTCGGCTCCTCCCGGGTACGCCCGGAGCGGCTGCGCGGCGGGGTGGAGCGGGTACGGGGCCACGTCGAGGAACTGGGCCTGGACGCGATCATCCCGATCGGCGGCGAGGGCACCCTCAAGGCGGCCCGGCTGCTCTCCGACAGCGGGCTGCCGATCGTGGGCGTGCCGAAGACCATCGACAACGACATCGCCGCGACGGACGTCACCTTCGGCTTCGACACGGCGGTTGGTGTCGCGACCGACGCGCTCGACCGGCTCAAGACCACCGCCGAGTCCCATCAGCGGGTGCTGATCGTGGAGGTCATGGGGCGCCACACCGGCTGGATAGCGCTGCACTCGGGCATGGCGGCGGGCGCCCACGCCGTCCTCGTCCCGGAACGGCCCTTCGACGTCGAGGAGTTGGCGCGCCGGGTCGGCGCGCGCTTCGCGGCGGGCAAGCGGTCCGCCATCGTGGTCGCGGCCGAGGGCGCCGAGCCGCGCGCGGGCTCCATGGAGTTCGACGAGGGCGGCACGGACGTGTACGGCCACCGGCGCTTCGCCGGGGTCGCCCGGCAGCTCGCGGTGGAGCTGGAGCGGCGGCTCGGCAAGGAGGCCCGTCCGGTGATCCTCGGGCACGTCCAGCGCGGCGGCACCCCGACGGCGTACGACCGGGTGCTGGCGACCCGGTTCGGCTGGCACGCGGTGGAGGCGGTGCACCGCGGGGAGTTCGGGATGATGACCGCGCTGCGCGGCACCGAGATCGTGACGGTGCCGCTGGCGGAGGGGGTGAGCCGGCTGAAGACGGTCCCGGCGGAGCGGTACGCCGAGGCGGAGTGCGTGGTCTGAGGGACCGGGGGCAGGGGCGACCCCGCTCACGGGCGGTCACGGCGGCGCCCGTACCCTGAGTGCGGACAGAATCCGCACAACCCTCACGAACCAGGAGCCGCCGGATGGACCACAGCGGGCACGGCATGATGCCGGATCTGCCGCCGTTCACGCTGGGACGGGGGCTGGAGTGGTCGACGGACCCGTTCTTCCTGATCGCCTGTCTGGCCGGGCTCGGGCTGTACGGCTGGGGCGTGGTGCGGCTGCGGCGGCGCGGGGACCAGTGGTCGACGGCGCGGACCGTGTCGTTCGCGGTGGGCGTGCTGACGATCGGCCTGGTGATGTGCACCAGGCTGAACGACTACGGCATGGTGATGTTCAGCGTGCACATGGTGCAGCACATGATCATCAGCATGCTGTCGCCGATCCTGCTCCTGCTCGGCGCCCCGATGACGCTGGCGCTGCGTGCGCTGCCGACGGCGGGCAAGGGCCGCAAGGGTCCGCGCGAGCTGCTCCTCGCGCTGCTGCACAGCCGGTACATGCGGGTGATCACGCATCCGGCGTTCACGATCCCGATGTTCATCGCGAGTCTGTACGCGCTGTACTTCACCCCGCTGTTCGACTTCCTGATGGGCTCGCCGCTCGGGCACATCGCGATGATGATCCACTTCCTCGCGGTCGGTGTGGTGTTCTTCTGGCCGATCATCGGCGTGGACCCCGGTCCGCACCGCCCCGGGTATCTGATGCGGATGCTGGAGCTGTTCGCGGGGATGCCGTTCCACGCGTTCTTCGGCATCGCGCTGATGATGGCGTCCGAGCCGATGGTGAAGACCTTCCAGCACCCGGCCGCCTCCCTCGGCATCGACGCCCTCTCCGACCAGAACGCGGCCGGCGGCATCGCCTGGGCGTTCAGCGAGGTGCCCTCGGTGCTGGTGCTGATCGCCCTGCTGTTCCAGTGGTACGGCTCCGAGCAGCGCCAGGCCCGCCGCAAGGACCGCGCGGCGGACCGGGACGGTGACAAGGAGCTGGAGGCGTACAACGCCTATCTGGCCTCCCTGAGCGGGCGCCAGGGCTGACGCCGCCGAGGGAACGGACGTCGTACGGGGCCGGTCGCAAAGGACGCGACCGGCCCCGAGTCGTGCCACGGACGGCGGATGCGGGGCACCATGGGGGTGGACCGACCACGAGGAGGGTGCCGCGATGCCCGGTTCCACGAACGGTTCCACGAACGGCTCCACCAGGGTGATGGGGGCCCTGACGGTCGGCGGGCTCGTCGTCGTCACCGCGTACACGGTCGCCCTGGGCGGCAACGGCTGGCTGTGGTTCGGCTGGATCGTCCTGGTGCTGCTGACCCTGGCGCTGGTCCTCACCAGGTCATAGGTCGCAGACGCGCGGGGGCGGCGCCCCGGCCAGCTGACTTACAGTGCCCGCATGAGCAGCAGGGCCGCGTCCTTCGACGACCTCGACCGGAAGATCATCACCGCGCTGATGGCGAACGCCCGGAGCAGCTTCGCCGAGATCGGCGCGGCGATCGGGCTGTCGGCCACGGCGGTGAAACGGCGCGTGGACCGGCTGCGCGAGACCGGGGTGATCACCGGTTTCACGGCCACCGTGCAGCCCACCGCCCTTGGCTGGCGCACCGAGGCGTACGTCGAGGTCTACTGCGAGGGCGCCGCCCCGCCCCGGCGCCTGGCCGAGGTCGTGCGCGGGCACCCCGAGATCGCGGCGGCCATGACCGTGACCGGCGGCGCGGACGCGCTGCTGCACGTACGCGCGCGGGACGTGGAGCACTTCGAGGACGTCCTGGAACGCATTCGCGCCGAGCCCTTCATCCGGAAGACGATCAGCGTGATGGTCCTGTCCCACCTTCTCCCGGACGCTCCCGAGGCGGGCGCCACCCAGGCCGCACCGGAGTGATCGCCCGTTAAACCTCGGACGGACGCAGGTGTCGTGCGTTCTCCCAGGTGGAGACGCAGCGATACTGCGCGGACACGCAGCTTTTGTTTCTTGTCCGCCGTCGCCGGGTGTTCTTACCGTGGTGACATCCCGAGTGACACACCGGAAAGCGGAGGAAACCCTCTGTGGCCGAAACCCGTGTGCGGCGCCCCCGGCGCTTCCTGGTCTGCGAACCCAGACACTTCGAAGTGCGGTACGCCATCAACCCCTGGATGCGTCCCGAAGCTCCCGTGGACGTGGAGCTGGCGCGGACGCAGTGGCGCACGCTGGTCAGCGCCTACCGCGACCACGGACACACCGTGGAGGAGATCGACCCGGTCCCCGGGCTGCCCGACATGGTGTTCGCCGCCAACTCGGCGTTCGTCGTCGGCGGCCGCGTGTTCGGCTCGCTGTTCCACGCCCCGGAGCGGCGTCCGGAGTCCGAGCACTACGACGCCTGGTTCAAGACGGCCGGGTACGACGTCTACCGTCCGCTGTCGGTCACCGAGGGCGAGGGCGACCTGGTGTGGACCGGCCGCTACGTGCTGGCCGGCACCGGCTTCCGCACCTCGCGCGAGGCCCACCGCGAGGCCCAGGAGTTCTTCGGGCACCCGGTGATCGCCCTGACCCTGGTGGACCCGTACTTCTACCACCTGGACACGGCCCTGTTCGTGCTGGACGACGACAACGTCGTCTACTACCCGGAAGCCTTCTCGGCGGGCAGCCAGGAGGTGCTGCGCAAGCTGTACCCGGACGCCGTGCTCGCCACCCGGGACGACGCGCTGGCCTTCGGTCTGAACTCGGTGTCCGACGGCCGTCACGTCTTCATCGCCCCCCAGGCCGAGGCACTCGCCGCGCGTCTGGACGACCATGGATACACCCCCGTTCCCGTCGACCTGTCCGAGCTGCACAAGGCGGGCGGCGGCATCAAGTGCTGCACTCAGGAGATCCGCTCATGACCGCACCCGCGCACCCGCGCACGTCCGACGACCTCATCCGGGCGGAGGAGCCGGTCCTCGCGCACAACTACCACCCGCTGCCCGTCGTCGTCGCACGGGCCGAGGGCGCCTGGGTGGAGGACGTCGAGGGCCGCCGCTACCTCGACATGCTGGCGGGCTACTCGGCCCTGAACTTCGGCCACCGCCACCCGGCGCTGGTCCAGGCCGCCCACGACCAGCTCGACCGGCTCACGCTGACCTCCCGCGCCTTCCACAACGACCGGCTCGCCGAGTTCGCGGAGCGCCTCGCGGCCCTCACCGGGCTCGACATGGTGCTGCCGATGAACACCGGCGCGGAGGCGGTGGAGAGCGGCATCAAGCTGGCCCGCAAGTGGGCGTACGACGTGAAGGGCGTCCCCGACGGCCGGGCGGACATCGTGGTCGCGGCGGACAACTTCCACGGGCGGACGACCACCATCGTCAGCTTCTCCACGGACGAGTCGGCGCGAGCGGGCTTCGGCCCCTTCACGCCCGGTTTCAAGGTCGTGCCGTACAACGACCTCGCGGCGCTGGAGGAGGCGGTCGACGAGAACACGGCCGCCGTGCTCATCGAGCCCATCCAGGGCGAGGCCGGGGTGATCATCCCGGACGACGGCTATCTCACCGGGGTGCGCGAGCTGACCCGGCGCAAGGGATGCCTGTTCGTCGCGGACGAGATCCAGTCCGGGCTCGGCCGCACCGGGCGCACCCTCGCCGTCGAGCACGAGGACGTGGTACCGGACGTCCTGCTGCTCGGCAAGGCGCTCGGCGGCGGGATCGTGCCGGTGTCGGCGGTCGTCGCCCGGCGCGAGGTCATGGAGGTGCTGCACCCGGGCGAGCACGGCTCCACCTTCGGCGGCAACCCGCTCGCGGCGGCCGTCGGCACGGCCGTGGTCGAGCTGCTGGAGTCCGGCGACTTCCAGAGCCGGGCCGCCGAGCTGGGCCTGGTCCTGCGCGAGGGACTCACCGCGCTCCTCGGCCACGGCGTGACCGGATTCCGGTCGCGCGGGCTCTGGGCGGGCGTGGACGTCGACCCGGCGCTCGGCACCGGGCGCGAGATCAGCGAACGGCTGATGCGCGAGGGCATCCTCGTCAAGGACACCCACGGCTCGACCATCCGGCTCGCGCCGCCGCTGACCATCACGGCGGAGGAGCTGCGCGGGGCGCTGGACACCCTGGCGAAGGTGCTGGGGCAGACGGACTGAGCACGGAGCCGGTGGGCCGGGCGCGTACGCGTCCGGCCCACCGGCGCGTCCGGCTCTACTCGCCGCTGTCGAGGAGCTTCCTCATCTCCGCGATCTCGGCGCTCTGGCCCTGGATGACGGCGCCGGCCAGCTTGGTGGCGGGGGCGTAGCGGCCCTTGTCCTTCTCCGTGGTGGCCATCTCGACCGCGCCCTGGTGGTGGCGGATCATCAGGGAGAGGAACGCGGAGTCGAAGGCGGCGCCCTTCTTCTTCTCCAGGTCCGCCATGTCCTCGCCACTCATCATGCCGCTCATGCCGCTCATGCCCGAGTGGGCGGAGTGGTCCATGCCGGCCATGGGCGGCTGCTCGCCCCAGGACTTCAGCCAGCCGCTCATGGTGCGGATCTCCGGCGCCTGTGCCTTCTCGATGCGCGCGGCGAGGTCCTTGACCCGCGCGGACTCGGCCCGTCCGGCGGCGAGCCGGGCCATCTCCAGGGCCTGCTGGTGGTGCGGGATCATGCCCTGCGCGAAGGCGACGTCCTGGGCGTCGTGCGGGGCCGCGGTGGCGGTGGCGCCGTGCGCGGAGTGGCTGCCGGTGTCGGTGTGGGTACCGCCGCAGGCGGTGAGGAGGAGGGCGGCGGAGAGGGCGGCCGCGCCGAGCGCCGCCGTGCGGAAGGTGTGACGGATGGTCATGCGAGGACTCCTGTGGTCCGAGAGGTGCGAGGGCATACCGCTGGACGCGACCGCGTACGGCCGCGCGGGTGCCTCTAGATCCGCAGGAGCTGGAGTTCCGCCAGGGAGGGCGGGGCCCGGGCGCCGTCCGGCGCCGTCACGGCACGGGCGGGCGCGAGGGCGCCGGGTACGGGGGTGACGGCGTCCGGGGAGGCGGGCAGCGCGAGTTCGGGCCCACCGGGTACGGCGCCCGACGCGCAGGTGGCGTCGGCGTGGTGGACGTGTCCGCTTCCGTCGTGCCCGTGGTCCGCCCCGCAGTCGCCGGGGGCGCTGATCATGACGGCCATGCGCGGAGCGCTCGCCCGGTGCATGGTCCCGGGTCCGCCGCCGGGTGCCAGGCCGTGCATGCCCAGCAGCCCGCCCAGCACGAGCAGCACGAGCAGGCGCCACGGGGGCGGGCCTGGGGTGCGCTGACGGGTGCGGGACATCGCCCGCATCCTACGACGGCACTCCCCCGGACCCGCGCCCGGACCCGCCGGGCCGCACTCGTCGGTCGGGACCCGCCGGTCAGGAATCCTTCTCGCCCCGGCGGTGCGGCAGGAACTCCCGGACCTTCGCCTTGAAGCCCTCGCGGACCACGGCCGCGCGGTCGCCGTCGCTCTTGACGACGGGGGCCGCGGCCGCCTCGATCCGGTCGCCCGTCAGGCCGGTCTCCTTGGCGTAGCCGACGTGGGCGCCCATGTTGCGCTCCATCATCTCCAGCGCCGCCTCCTCCAGTCGCGGATGGATGGAGGCGACCGCGTCCCTCGGGACCGTGACGCCGAGGTGGCGGATGTGGGCGTCCAACGCGGAGTAGAGCACGCACTGTTCGGTGACCTGACCGCACAGGACGACGTGGTCGACGCCGAGTTGACTCAGCAGGTAGGTCATGGGCGTCTCGTAGAAGATGGAGTGGCGGGCCTTGACCACGAAGAGCGAGTCGTCGTCCGGCGTGATCGGATCGACGAGGTCGCCGTGCGGTCCGGCCCGCGCGGTCTCCACGAGTTCGCCGTGGTGGGAGCGCCAGAGCCCGAAGTTGTCGTTCGCGTAGATCACGGGCACGCCCGTCTCGCGGGCGCCGTGGATCAGGTCCGCCACGACCGGTACGACGCGGCGGGCGGAGGGGACGAGGAGTTCGGCGTCCGGGTGGTCGTACGTGTTGATCATGTCGATCACGACGAGCGCGCGGCCCGCCGGCCCCTCGGATCCGCTCATGGTGCCACCGTCCCGGTCGTCAGCCCCGCAGGGCGGGCAGGACCTTGGTGCGGTAGAAGTCGAAGAAACCGCGCTGGTCCTTGCCGATCTGGTTGACGTAGACGGCGTCGAAGCCCGCGTCGGCGAAGGCGGCCAGCGCCTCGATGTGGGCCTCCGGGTCGTCGCCGCACGGTACGGACTCGGCGATCCGCTCCTCCGTGACCAGCTCGCACGCCTGCTCGAAGTGGCGCGGGGTGGGCAGGACCTGCGGGAGTTCGCCGGGGAGCGACTCGTTGGGCCACAGCCGGTGGACGGTGCGGACCGCCTCCTCGCGGTCGGGTCCCCAGCACACCTTCAGGCCGCCGGAGACCGGCGAGACGCCTCCGCCGCCGCGCCGGTACCGCTCGACCATGTCGGCGTCGGGGGTCATGGTGATCAGTCCGTCGCCGATGCGCGCGGCGACCTCGGCGGCCTGCGGGCCGAAGGCCGAGACGTCGATGGGGACCGGCTGGTCGGGCACCGTGTACAGACGGGCGCTCTCCACCGTGTAGTGCGTGCCCCGGTGGCTGACCTGCTCTCCGGTCAGGAGCTTGCGGATGACGGCGACGGCCTCCTCCAGCATCTCCAGCCGTACCGCCGTCTCGGGCCACGCGTCGCCCAGGATGTGCTCGTTGAGGGCCTCGCCCGAGCCGACGCCCAGCCGGAACCGGCCGCCGAGCTGGACGGCGCTCGTTGCGGCCGCCTGTGCGACGACGGCGGGGTGGATGCGCACGGTGGGGCAGGTGACGGCCGTCTCGACCGGCAGGGAGACCGCCTCGGACAGGGCACCGATCACGGACCAGACGAACGGGCTCTGGCCCTGCTGGTCGTTCCACGGGTGGTAGTGGTCCGAGATCCACAGACAGTCGAACCCTGCCTCCTCCGCGAGCCGGGCCTGCTCCACCAGCTCGGCGGGGCCGTGCTCCTCGCAGGAGAGGAAGTATCCGAAGTGAGCCACGGTGCATGCCTCCCGGGGCCGTGTGTACGAGGTCGTCCGTGACGCGGCTGCGCTCGCACCGGGTACCCGGTGCGAGCGCTGGCATCCACCGGGACCCGGACGCGCGGAAGGGAACCGGCCGGGACCGCTCAGCGGTGGCAGTCCGAGGAGTGGCAGTCGGACGCGGCCAGGATGCCGTAGGTGACGGTGCCGTAGATCAGGTGTGGGACCACGTCCGAGGTCCAGTCCACGGCCGACCAGGTCCTCGGGTCGCTCACGCCGAGCCGGGCCATCGGCAGGTCGGCACCCGCCATGGCGAGGGCGCCGGTCACGATGCCGCCCAGCCACCACGGCATCCGGATGCCCACGCCGCGCAGCACGGCGACGGCCACACCGGTGGCGCAGCCCACGCCGATGCCGGTGAGCGCGGCGATGCCGCTCACCCGGTTGTCCCGGGTCTCGCCCTCTCCGGGGACCGGGTGTCCCACGTCGTGCGCGACCTTGTCCACGACCTCGGACGGGGCGTCGCTGGCGGCCCTGCCCCGCAGGGCCATGTCGGCGTAGGTGACGGCGTTCAGCACGGTCGTTCCGGCGGCGCCCGCGACGCCGCCGCGCAGAATGGTCTGGATCATGGGCGCCGAGTTCCCAGGCGGGGACGGCCGAATCCTGATCGGGCCGGCCCGGTCACCACGGCTCCAGGATCGTCTTGATCATGCCGTCGCTCTTGGTCTGGAACATCTCGTACGCCTGCGGGGCGTCCTCCAGCGACATGATCTGGGTCGCGAAGGTGTCGACGCCGAGCGGGTCCTCGTCGGTGAGGAGGGGCAGGATGTCGTCCACCCAGCGGTGCACGTTGGCCTGGCCCATGCGCAACTGGATCTGCTTGTCGAACAGCGTGAGCATGGGCATCGGGTCGGTCATGCCGCCGTAGACCCCGGAGACGGAGAGGGTGCCGCCGCGGCGGACGGTGTCGATCGCGGCGTGCAGCGCGCCGAGCCGGTCGACGCCCGCGTGCTCCATGAGCTTCTGGGCGAGGGCGTCGGGCAGCAGCCCGGTGGCCCACTGGGCGGCCTTGGCGACGGGGGCGCCGTGCGCCTCCATGCCGACCGCGTCGATGACGGCGTCGGGGCCGCGTCCGTCGGTGATGTCGCGGATCGCGTCGGGCAGCGAGTCGCCGTACTCGCTGATGTCGAACACGGTCACACCGCGTTCCTTGGCGCGCTCCAGCCGTTCCGGCACCAGGTCGACCCCGATGACCTTGCCCGCGCCCCGCTCCAGCGCGATCCGGCAGGCCATCTCGCCGATGGGTCCGAGGCCGAAGACGGCCACCGAGCCGCCGGGCGGGATGTCCGCGTACTCGACGGCCTGCCAGGCCGTGGGCAGCACGTCGGACAGGTACAGGAAGCGGGCGTCGGGCGGCCCGTCGGGCACCTTGACCGGGAGTTCGTTGCCGAAGGGCACCCGCAGGTACTGGGCCTGGCCGCCGGGCACCTGGCCGTACAGCTTGGTGTAGCCGAACAGGGATGCGCCCATGCCCCGGTCGCGCACCTGGGTGGTCTCGCACTGGGAGTGCAGGCCCTGGGCGCACATGTGGCAGGTGCCGCAGGAGACGTTGAAGGGGACGACGACCCGGTCGCCGGGGGCGAGCGCGGTGACCTCGGGACCCGTCTCCTCCACCACGCCCATGGGCTCGTGGCCGAGTATGTCGCCCTCGTCGAGGAACGGCCCGAGGATCTCGTACAGATGCAGGTCCGAGCCGCAGATCCCGGTCGACGTCACCCGGACGATCACGTCGGTGGGGTTCAGCAACTGCGGGTCGGGGACGGTCTGGACCTGTACGTCCCTCCTGCCCTGCCAGGTGAGAGCACGCATGGTTCGCCTCCAGGAGTGTCGGTGCTCGCGGCTCGTCCTGGCACCGAGTACCCGGCGGCCGGGTGCTCACCCGGGCGGGTGGCCGACCGGGGACCGGCGCGGGGTTCGCGGCCCGGCGCCGGAGCGCATGGCCCGTCGTGTCCACGGGTACCCGACGGGCCGGGAAAACAGGTGGAACACACACGTACCGGAAGGAAGCCGTCATGGCGGACACGGGGCTGGGTGACACGGGCGGACTGCGGGTCGTGGTCGTGGGGGCGACCGGGAACGTCGGTACCAGCGTGGTGGGGGCGTTGAGCGAGCGCCCGGAGGTGGGGTCCGTCCTCGGGCTGGCCCGCCGGACCCCCGACTGGCAGCCGCGGAAGACGACCTGGGCGGCCGTGGACGTCGAGCCCGGCGGTGACGACCTCGTCCCCCATTTCAGGGGTGCGGACGCGGTGATCCAGCTGGCCTGGAAGTTCCAGCCCACGCACGATCCGCTGACGACCTGGCGGACCAACGTGCTCGGCAGCAGGCGGGTGTTCGACGCCGTCGCCGCGGCCGGGGTGCCCGCGCTGCTCCACGCCTCGTCGGTGGGCGCGTACTCGCCGGGCCCCAAGGACCGCGCGGTGGACGAGTCCTGGCCGACCGACGGCTGGCCGCAGGCGGCGTACTGCCGCGAGAAGGCGTATCTGGAGCGCTGTCTGGACGCCTACGAGCGGGCGCACCCGGAGATCCGGGTCGTGCGGATGCGGCCGGGCTTCATGTTCAAGCGGGAGTCGGCTTCCGAACAGCGCAGGATCTTCGCGGGGTCGCTGATCCCGCCGCAGTTGATCCGGCCGCAGTTCGTGCCGGCGGTGCCGGATCTGCCGGGTCTGGTGTTCCAGGCGCTGCACACCGACGACGCGGCCGACGCGTTCGCGCGGGCCGTCACGCTGCCGGTGCGCGGCGCGTTCAACCTCGCGGCCGAACCGGTCCTGAACGCCGACGAGTTGGGCAGGCTCCTGGAGGCGAAGCCGGTGCGCGTTCCACTGCCTCCGCTGCGGGCCGCGCTCGCGGCGGCCTGGTGGCTGCGACTGGTGCCCGCCTCCCCCGACCTCTTCGACGCGGTACTGCGGCTGCCCCTGATGAACTGCGCGCGCGCCCATGAGGAGTTGAGCTGGCAGCCGACGCGTACGGCGCTGGAGGCCATCAAGGACTTCCTCGACGGGCTCGGCGACCGCGCGGGCATGGACACCGCGCCGCTCGCGGCCTGAGTTCACCGCCGTACGCGGCGAACGTGTGCCACCGCGCCGGAACTGGCTCACCGGCCACCGCGACGACACCGAGCCCGAGTGCCCGCGCCGCGGGGACCCGCCGGACTCGCGGCGGGTGTCGGGGCGGCGGACGGCGTGGTGCCCCCACTGACGGCGCCGAGCGCGCGGCCGGAGGGGTTCAGCCCACGTAATCGCGGGCCGTCGAGCCGCGCCGTGCCCGTTGCAGGGTCATCAGCCGCCGCTCCAGCTCTGGCGGTACGGGGTCGCGCTGGCGCAGGACCCAGGGAGCCCGGCGAGCGCGTGGCCCACCGCGCGGGCCGAGGGCAGGTCCCAAGGCACGGTGGCCAGCAACTGGAGGGTGCGGCCGAGCGCGGGCCGCAGCGGTCGGCGCAGCCAGGTGAACCACAGGGTGTTGCGCAGCCCGAGCACGCGCCGTCCGGTGCTGTCGCGCAGCACGGAGGCCGCGTGGTGGACGGTCAGGTCCTCCAGGTAGCTGAGCCACCAGCCCTGCCGTTGCAGATCGGTGGCCAGCAGCTCCTCCTCACCGCCGAGCCACAGCCCGGGGTGGAAGCCGCCCGCGCGGCGGAAGGCGTCGGCACGCAGCACGGTGGCGCCCGCGAGGAACGAGCCGAGCGCGGGCCCGGGCAGCCAGTCGGGCCCGGTCAGCGGGGAGTCGCGCAGTTCCGGGACGACGGGGTCCTCGGTGCCGGCGGGCTCCACCACGATGCGGGCGGTGACAGTGGCGAGGCCGGGGTGCGCGTCGAGGACGTCCGCCGCCCGGCGCAGACTGCCCGGCTCCCACCAGGTGTCGTCGTCGCAGAAGGCGACATAGGGAGTGCGCACCTCGCACACCGCGAGATTGCGGCCGACGGCGCCGAGGTTGCGGCCGGGCTCCAGGAGCAGGACGCCGGGGAAGGCACGGCGGACGGCGTCGGCGGTGCCGTCGCGGGAGCCGTTGTCGGTGACGATCACGCGAGGGCGCTCGGGCAGGGACTCCAACAGCCTCAGGGTGCGCAGGAGTTCGGCGCGCCGTTCGTGGGTGATGACCACGACGGTGGTGCGCCGGTCGGGCCGGGCGGGGTCGGCCGTGGTGCCGTGGGCGTCGGGCGCGGGGGTGCCGGTGCGCGCGGGGATCATGACGTTTACCTCCCCGGCGGGGTGCCGTCGAGCAGTCTGGCCGCGTGCTCGACCCGCTGGGGCAGCCGGTGGCGGCGGGCCAGGGCGGCGGGGAGCCGGGCGAGCAGTTCGCGCAGGGCGGGGCGCGCCGGGGCGGTTCCGTACGGCGGCCGCGGCGAGGCGGGTGCTGGCGGCGAGGGCGACCGGGAGGGGGCGGCGCAGCCAGAGGGTCAGCACCGCGTTGCGGCGCAGCACGGGGCTGCGGCCGCGGCGGCCGGTCGGCTCGGGGTGGTGGCGGGCGGTCATGGCGGGCTCGTAGGAGACGCCCCAGCCGCCGGCGGCCAGGTCGTAGGCGAGCAATGTCTCCTCGCCGCCGAAGAACAGCAGGGGGTGGAAGCCGCCCGCGCCGAGGAACGCTTCCCGGCGCACCACGCAGGCGCAGGCGAGGAAGCCCAGCACGGGGCGTCCGGGCAGGTCGGGTTCGGCGGGCAGCGGGGAGTCGGCCAGTACGGCGTTGAGCGGGTCCTCGGCGCTCTCGGGGCCGACCAGGGTGCGGGCGGTGACAAGGCCCAGGCGGGGGTGGGCGTCGAGCAGGTCGGCGGCGTGACGCAGGGCGCCGGGCTCCCACCAGGAGTCGTCGTCGCTGAAGGCGACGTAGGGGGTGCTCGCGTGGGCGGCGGCGAGATTGCGGCCGAGTGCACCGGTGTTGGCGCCGGGGCGCAACAGGCGGGCGCCGCCGGGGTGTTCGCGCACCGCGCGGGCGGTGGTGTCGTCGGAGCCGTTGTCCACGACGATGACCCGGGGATGTTCGGGGAGGGCGGCCAGGGCGTCGAGGGTGCGCAGCAGGCTGGCGCACCGGTCGCGGGTGATCACGGCGACGGTGATCCGGCCCGCCGAGGACGTGCCCTCGGCGATCGGCGTGGGCGCGCTCGTGCACAGCGGGGGACGGCTCGCCGGCACGGCCCTGGCGGGCGTCGCGGTCGGCCTGCTCGGCACCGGCGCCGCCTACGCGGCCAACGGGCTGTCGTTCCTGTTCGTCGCCGCCGTCGTGCCCTTCCTGCGCCCGCTGCGTCACACCACGCCCGACGCCGCCCCGCCCCCCGGACGAACCGGCGGCTCCGCTCGGCGTGCGCGAGGGGCTCGCCTGGTTCGCCCGCCGCCCCCGCCTGGTGGCGCTCGCCTGCGTCACGGCGGTCAGCTCGGTCTTCGGCCGCAACTACGGCCTGACCCTCGCCGTCCTGGTGACCGGCCCGCTCGCCGCCGGGGCGAGCGCCTTCGGCACGGTCTCCGCCGTACTGGCCGTCGGCGGCATCGTCGGCGCGCTCGTCGGCGCCCGGCTGCGCCGTCCCTCGGTCCGGCTGGTCGGCGCCCTCGCGGCGGCCGGCGGACTGCTCCAGGCGGCGGCCGGACTCTCCCCCACCTGGGCCGTGCTCCTCGCGCTCGTGCTGCCGATGGCGGTCGTGGAGTCCGTCAGCGACACCGCGGGGACCGCCGTCCTCCAGACCGATCCGCCCCCGCATCTGCGTGGCCGGGTGCTCGGCATCTGGGGCAGCATCGGCACCGTGTGGAGCCTGGGCGGGCCCCCGCTGCTCGGCCTCCTCATGGAGCGGGCCGGAGCCCGGGGCGCCCTGGTGGCGGGCGGTCTGTTCATCGCGGTGAGCATCGCCGCGGGCTTCGCCGTACGCGCCCGCCGCTCCTCGGCGCCGGTGCCGTTGCGCACCGGAAAGGCGCACCGGCCCCGCCCTGAGGAGCTGAGCACGGCCGCCTGAGCGCGTCCGCTCCCGCCACACGGGCCGTGTTTCGCCCCGGTCCGCCTGGAGAACCGGCAGACGGACGCGGTCCGCCCGCACGGCGCCGGTCCTCCGGGAGGCGGCCGGACGAGGGTGGAGCATGTCAGCAGACGGAGCCCGACAGGGCGGGGGTGACGACGATGCGGCCGGGTGTCCCCGATCAGCCGTCCGACGACGGCACACCCCTCGGGGCACAGGAACGGCTGTGGGGCACGGAGATCCTCGCCGCCGCCCGGGGGATCGACCCCGAGCAGGTGCCCGAGGCACTGTGCCGCGCCTGTGTGGGGGTGCTGCCGGTCACCGGCGCCTCGGTCTCCATCGCGGGCGGACCGAGCGTACGGGCCACCTGGTGCGCCAGCGACCGTACGGCGGCGCGGCTCGCCGAGGCGCCGTACACCCTGGGCGACGGCCCCAGCCAGAGCGTGCTGGAGGACGCGGCGGCGGTGCTGGCCGCCGATCTCACCCAGGGCCCGGACTCGCGCCGCTGGCCGGTGTTCGCCGGTGAGGCCGTGGAACTGGGCGCGCGGGCGGTTTTCTCACTGCCGCTGGGCGTCGGCCGGACCACCATCGGCACCCTCGACCTCTGCCGCGACCGCCCCGGCGGACTCTCGGCGTCCGACCTGCGGATCGCGCTGTGGACCCGGGACGCGGTCACGTTCGCCATCATGAATCTCCAGCCCGGTCACGACGCGGGCGAACGGCCGGCCCAGGAAGGGGTGGCGCCGTGGATGGAGGCTTCGGAAGCCGACCACCGCGAGGTGCATCAGGCGGTCGGCATGGTCATGGTGCAACTCGATCTGGACCCGGAACAGGCCCTGGACCGGATGCGGGCACGAGCGTTCGCCGAGAGCCGCACGGTCAGCGACGTGGCGCACGACATCGTCCTGCGCAGGTTCGGCTTCGCGTCGGTGCCGGGCGGCGGCCGTGGCACGGACGCGGGCCGGCGGGGCACCGGTGAGGACGGACGGGCAGGCGATCGGTGATGCCGCCACCGGGTCACCGCCATCGGGCGCTGTCTCGTCGATCGGACCATGCCGCCGGACGACGTCCTCGCGTGGACGAGGTCCTCGCGGAACTCGCCCGACCTCCTGCCCGGTGACCGATGCGTGCGCGCCCGCCACGGGTACCCGGTCGCCGAGCGACGGGAGTACGACAGGAGGGCGCGTCATGACGAATCCCGATCCCGAGCCGCGCCGCACCCCTGGCCCCGCCCCGGGCGGCGGGGTGCCGCCGGGCGAGACCCCGCCCGCGGAGGGCGGCATCTCCGGCATCTCGCATCCGGAACCTCCCGAACTGCGCAAGGGGTGGGGGCCGATGCCACTCGTCGTGATCATGGTGGTGGTGCTGCTGGTGGCGATCGGGCTGATCGCCATGGCGGTGGCCCTGATGGTCTAGGGGGCGTCTGCCCTGTCTTCGTGGATCAGCCCGCGGCGGCTACGGTCACGGTCCGGGCGGCGGCGGTCCGGGCCGAGGCGGCCCGGCGCCCCGCCCTGATCGGCCGCGATGTTTGCCGCGCACAGCGCCGGTGACTCGTCACAGGCAGCCCCGTGGGGACTCCGAAGGAAGATGAAGACCGTGACCAGCGACATCGCCAGCACCAGGGACACCAGGGAAACCGACGACACCGAGGACGGTGTCGTGGACACGAGGGAGTGGGCGTCCGTCCGTGTCGTCGAGACCGGCTGGGCCAGAGCCCGCCGACTGCGCGGCGAACGGGTGCGTACCTGCGTGGCCGCGGTCGTCACGGAGGACACCCCGCCACGGACCGGTGCCGAGGGGAACATCGTCAGGGGCGAGGACTGAACCTTCCCGCCCCCTCCGTCCGCGAGGCGGCATGGGTGGCGCCAGGTGTGGCACCCGTGTCTCTGTGCGAGGGATGCGAGGGATACGAGCGACATGGCAGGCGGTGGTCCGCGATCTTTCCGCGACGGCGCGGGGAGTGCGCCGCGCATGGGCGGGACCGAGCCGCGAACGGGATCTGATCGCCCAGGCCGCGAAGGCCGCGCTGGCCGCCTGGATCGCCTGGGCGGTGGCCGGCTGGTGGCTGCACGTGCCCGCGGCGTTCGTCGCGCCCTGGGTCGCGGTCGTCCTCGTGGAGTGGACGGTCTACCGCTCCCTCGCCCACGGTCTCCAGCAGCTCGCGGCACTCGCCTTCGGCACCGTCGCCGCGACGGCCGTGGGACTCCTGATCACCGACACGGTCGCGGCGATGGCTGTCGTGCTGCCCCCGATGATGCTGCTCGGTCACTGGCGGCGCCTGGGCAACCAGGGGATCTACGCGGCCACCGGCGCCCTGTTCGCCCTGACCGCCGGGCCGGTGTCCATCGGCGCCGGGGCCGCCAGGATCGGCGCGGCCTGCTTCGGCGCACTCGTGGGCATCGGCGTCAACGCCCTGATCCGGCCCCCGGTCTATCTGCGTGACGCCCGCGCCCTCCTCCAGAACGCGACCGACGAGGCCCACGACATCCTGCGGGACGTGGCAGACGGTCTGGCCGAGGGGCACATGGCGGACGCCGAGGAGGCGGGCGCCTGGCACGAGCGGGCGCTGCGGCTGTACGGGCTCGTGGAGCAGGCCCGCGCCACGATGGTCCACACCCGGGAGAGCCTCAGGGTCAACCTCCGACACCGCACCGGAGCCGTCCCCCCGCCCGGCCAGGCGTACGACGACGCGCTGACCGTCCTCGACTACGCCGCCGTGCACACCGCCGGAGTGACCCGCACGGTCCTGGAGGTGGCCTCCGCCGACGGCTCGGCGCCCCGGCTGGACACCCAACTCGCGCGCCGTTACGGAGAGTTCCTCGGTCAGACCGCCCGGGCCCTGCATCTGTACGGTCACAGCAGGTTCGGGCACGACAGCGACGAGGCGCTGCGCGAGGCCGTGGAGAACCTGCGGGACACGCTCGCGCCCCTGCGCCGCGACCTGATCCGCTCGGCCGCGGACGACCCGGAGCGGATCGCCACCTACGGCACGCTGCTCACCCAGGCACACCGGCTGGCGGACCGGTTGCGGACCTCGGTGCCCGTTTCCGACGTGCGGAGCTGACGGGAATTCATTTCCACCGATTCACGTTTCACCCAATGTTCTCCGGATACGCGGAGGAAATCTCATTCCTCCACCCGAGAGGGTGTTTTCCATGGAGACTGTCCACCTGTCCGAGCGGGAATTGCGAACGTTGGCCGAGATGGAGAAATCCCTGGGCCGGGAGCCCTTCCTGACCCGGCACTCCTTTCTGACCCGGCACACCCGGGGCCACCGGCTCGCCGTCTGGGTGTCGGTGCTCGCGCTCGCCTCCTTGAGCCTGCTCATCCTGGACGTGCTGTTCGTGAACCCGTTGCTGACCAGCGCATTCATCATCGTCTGGGCGATCACCCTGGCCGGCCTCGTGGGTCTGGTCGTGCGCTGGAGCCGTGAGTGGAAGAGGCAGGTGACGATCCGCATATGAGCACCACCGGCTCTTGTACGGACATACGCATACCCAAGGCGCGGCATCCGCTGACCGACGAGGAATTCCGCGACCTGATGCGCGAGGCACGGCAGGAGGCGCGGCGCCGGCGGATCGGCGATCCGCCGAGAGGGGAATCCGCGCTCTCGCTGTGCACACAGCACGCGGAATTCGGAGCGTCCGCGCACTGAGCGGCGTGAGGCACTCCTGGAGGTCCGCCGGGTGGTGACCGATGCGGGGGCGCGCCCGGTGCGGGCCGAGGTGACGTACCCGTCCGAAGCGAGGTGACGTACCCGCCCGTATACGGCAGCGTCGTACCGGCCGGTGTGCGGTCCCGCCGTACCGGCCGGTGTGTGGCCGCGTCCACCCGGGGAATCCGCCTCCTTGGCGAGCGCCCCCGGCGAGAGGAGCCCAGGTGACAGCGTCGGCATCGGGAACGGGGAGCCGGAAGCCGGAGACCGGGGAGTCGGGGTACGAGCCCGACCCGCGGCGGTGGCGGGCCCTGTGGGTGACACTGGTCGCCGGCTTCATGAGCCTGCTGGACGTGACGATCGTGGCGGTCGCCCTGCCCACCATCCAGCGGGACCTGCACGCCTCCCCGGCCCAGGTGCAGTGGGTGGTCTCCGGGTACGCCCTGACCTTCGCCCTCGCCCTCGTCACCGCCGGACGGCTCGGCGACGCCCTCGACCGGCGCCGTATCTTCCTGCTGGCCCTCAGCGGGTTCGTGCTGTTCAGCGCCGCCTGCGGGGCGGCCCCCGACATCGACCTGCTGGTGGTGGCCCGCCTCGCCCAGGGTCTCGCGGCGGGCTTCATGGCGCCGCAGAACTCCGCGCTGATCCAGCAGATGTTCCGGGGCGCCGAGCGCGGCCGGGCGTTCGGCTTCTTCGGCGCGACCGTCGGCATATCCTCCGCCGTCGGCCCCCTGACCGGCGGCGCGATCCTCGCCCTGGCCTCGGGCGACCAGGGCTGGCGCTGGATCTTCTACGTGAACGTGCCCATCGGCGTCCTCGCCGTCCTGCTGGGCAGGCGGCTCCTCCCCCGCACCCGCCGCAGCGGCCGGGGGCACGTGGACGTGCCCGGGGTGCTGCTCCTCGGCCTCGGCGTGCTCGCGGTCATGTTCCCGATGGTCCAGGCGGACTCCGGGGGCATCGGGCGTCTGTGGTGGCTGTTCCCGGTGGGCGCGGCGCTGCTCGTGGTCTTCGCCCTCTGGCAGCGACGGCTCGTCGCCCGGGGCACCCAGCCCCTGCTGGACCCGCGCCTGTTCACCACCGTGCGCGGCTACGCGGTCGGCGCGGGCGTCGGCACGCTGTACTTCATCGGCTTCAGCGGCGTCTGGCTGGTGTTCGCGCTCTTCTACCAGCACGGTCTCGGCTTCTCGCCCCTGATGTCCGGGCTCGCGGTGACCCCGTTCGCCCTCGGCTCGGCGATGGCCGCCGTCCTCGCCGGGCGCCTGGTGGAGCGCTTCGGGCGCGTGCTCACGGTGTGCGGTCTGACGGCGGTGATCGCGGGACTCGGCGGCACCGCGCTCCTGCTCCGGCTCGCCCCGCTCGGCAGTGCCCCCTGGCTGGCCGCGCCGCTGCTGTTCCTGGGCGGCGTCGGCAGCGGTTTCGTGGTGTCCCCGAACATCACCATGACCCTGCGCGAGGTGCCCGTGCGCATGGCGGGCGCGGCGGGCGGCGCCCTCCAGACCGGCCAGCGCCTCGGCGCGGCGGTGGGTACGGCGGCGCTGCCCGGCCTGTTCTACCTGGCGCTCGCGGGGCACAGCGACTACCGCTCCGCGCTCACCATGGCGCTGGTCGCCGCCCTCGTCGGCATGGCGGCGTCCCTGGCGCTGGCGGCCTTCGACTGGCAGCGGGACCGGCGCGCGTCCCGGTCCCGGAGCGAGTGCCCCGACGAGGCAGCGAACGATCCGGTGAACGCCCGGCAGAACTGAGACCCCTGCCCGCCCGGTGCGCTTTTCCGACCACTGCTCCACTCGTGTGCGACAACCACCCGTACGGCGGCATGTCGGCCGCCCGGGGACGCCCTTCTCCGTCCCGAGCCTCCAGGATTGCGGTCACCTACGCCATGGGGCGGCCGGACCGCGAACACCAGGAGAAGCGCAACCCGTGACTACCATCGACCGCCCCGAGCCGGCAGCGGAGGACTCGTCCGAGAACGAGCTGCTGGTCCGGCGCAACGAGCCCGGCAGTGTCGTGGTGAAGTGGCTGACGACCACGGACCACAAGACGATCGGCACGCTCTACCTCGCGACGTCGTTCGCCTTCTTCCTGCTGGGCGGTGTGCTCGCGCTGCTGATGCGCGCCGAGCTGGCCCGTCCGGGTCTGCAGATCATCTCCAACGAGCAGTTCAACCAGGCGTTCACGATGCACGGCACCGTGATGCTGCTGATGTTCGCGACGCCGCTGTTCGCGGGCTTCACCAACTGGATCATGCCGCTGCAGATCGGCGCGCCCGACGTGGCGTTCCCGCGGCTGAACATGCTGGCGTACTGGCTGTACCTCTTCGGCTCGCTCATCGCGGTCGGCGGCTTCCTCACCCCGCAGGGCGCGGCCGACTTCGGCTGGTTCGCCTATTCGCCGCTCTCCAGCGCCATCCGCTCACCCGGCGTGGGCGGCGACATGTGGATCATGGGGCTGGCCTTCTCCGGCTTCGGCACGATCCTCGGTTCGGTCAACTTCATCACCACGATCATCTGCATGCGCGCGCCCGGCATGACCATGTTCCGTATGCCGATCTTCTGCTGGAACGCGCTGCTGACCAGTGTCCTCGTGCTGCTCGCCTTCCCCTGCCTCGCGGCCGCGCTGCTCGCCCTGGAGGCGGACCGCAAGTTCGGCGCCCACGTCTACGACGCGGCCAACGGCGGACCCCTGCTGTGGCAACACCTGTTCTGGTTCTTCGGCCATCCGGAGGTGTACATCATCGCGTTGCCGTTCTTCGGGATCGTCACGGAGATCATCCCGGTGTTCTCGCGCAAACCGATCTTCGGCTACATGGGTCTGGTGGCGGCGACCATCGCGATCGCGGGCCTCTCGGTGACCGTGTGGGCGCACCACATGTACGTCACCGGCGGTGTGCTGCTGCCCTACTTCTCCTTCATGACGTTCCTGATCGCGGTCCCGACCGGGGTGAAGTTCTTCAACTGGATCGGCACCATGTGGAAGGGCTCGGTGTCCTTCGAGACACCGATGCTGTGGACCACGGGCTTCCTGGTCACCTTCCTCTTCGGCGGCCTGACCGGCGTCATCCTCGCCTCCCCGCCGATGGACTTCCACGTCTCCGACTCGTACTTCGTGGTCGCCCACTTCCACTACGTCGTGTTCGGCACCGTCGTCTTCGCGATGTTCGCGGGCTTCCACTTCTGGTGGCCGAAGTTCACCGGCAAGATGCTGGACGAGCGCCTGGGCAAGATCACCTTCTGGACGCTGTTCATCGGCTTCCACGGCACCTTCCTGGTCCAGCACTGGCTGGGCGCCGAGGGTATGCCCCGCCGCTACGCCGACTACCTCGCGGCCGACGGCTTCACCCTGCTCAACACCGTCTCCACCATCGGCGCGTTCCTGCTGGGCCTGTCGATGCTGCCGTTCTTCTACAACATCTGGAAGACCGCGCACTACGGCAAGCTCGTCCAGGTGGACGACCCCTGGGGCTACGGCCGCTCCCTGGAGTGGGCGACCTCCTGCCCGCCCCCGCGCCACAACTTCCTCACGCTGCCCCGCATCCGCAGCGAATCGCCCGCCTTCGACCTCCACCACCCCGACATCGCGATGGCCGAGCACGCGGCCAACGCGATCCGGCCGTGACCGCACGGAGACACCATGCGCGACCCAGCGGGACCTGAGGCCGAGGACGCCAGGCTCGGCAACGAAGTGGAGGGATACCTCCTGTGGCAGGCCACCATCGCCGTCGCGGAACAGCGCGCGCGTGACTTCACCGGACCCCTGGACTGGCTGACCACCGCCCAGCGCGAGGAGATCGAACGGCACTACATCGCCGACAGCCTCCACCGCGCCCGCCAGGACCTGGAACGCGTCGCCGCCCGCTGCCGCTCCCTGCGCACCGAGTACGAACAGCGCTACCGCGCTCTCCGCCTCCGCTGCGTCGCCTGCACCCTGGCGGCGGCGGCCTGCCTCACGTCGGTGACGACGGCGGCGGTCTCCCTGGCCAGGTGACCCGGCTCCTTCCGTGACGAATCCCGCCTCCCGGGTACCCGGGAGCCCTCACGGAAGGAGCCCGTCCATGAGCTTCGAGACCCCCACACCGTCCCAGGCCGAGGGCGAACGAGAACCGGACGTCGAGACCGCCGGCAGCCCCGTCCGCCGCGACGTACCACGCACGACTCCGTCCCAGGCGGAGGGTGAGGACCCCGAGGAGGAGGCCGGATAGGACGGACGACGACGTGCGCCTCGTCGAAGGTCGTCCGAGTGCGGTGCCCCTCTCGGCACCACGCCTGCCGCGTACGCCAGGAGAGGTGAGCCGCACGGCGGCCCGATTATCCGCGTGACAGCCCGCCTCCGGTCCGCCTACGATCCCGGCGATGAAGAACTCCTCCTCTTGTGGATCGGGGGAATCGTTCGCGCAAGGTGAGTGCTGATGGCACATCACTTCGTGAATGTTCCGACCCGACTGTCGATGTGGCGGCGCGTGCGGGAGTACGCGGTGCCGCTGTCCATGATCGAGACGGCCACCGCACGGCGGGCGGCCGGTGACTGGGGCGGGGCCTGTGCGGCCGCCCGTATGAACGTGGATCTCGATCTGCGCGCCGTGCGCAAGCGCCACGGCAACGAATTCACCGGCCGGCTGCGGGCGGATCTGCGGCGGCTGGCACCGGATCTGCTGCGGTGGCACATGCCCCGGGTCGTGCCCGACGGGCGACTACGGCCCGGTCTCACCGTGACTGTCGCCCGCTACGCGGGGGCCACGCCCGTACATCTCGTCGTACGGACGCCGCCCGCCTGGGCGGATGCCGGGCAGCGGATGACGCTGGCCCTGTGGGAGGGGCCGGGGAGCGAGTACCGCGGTCATCATCCGCATCCGCATCCCGACCGGCGCTTCCGGCTCGATCTGCACCGGCGTCTGTGGGACGCCCGGGCGTGCGCCGAGCCCTGGAGCCCGACCGGCCGGGCCGAGCCGCCCGAGGGGCTGGACCTGCCCTCCCCGTGGGCTGCCGGGAACTGGGCCGCCGAGGCGGAAGCACTGCTGCGCGCCGAGGGGCGGGCTCGGGGCGCGTTCACCGTCCGGATCGGGGCGCGTCGCCGTGTCGTACTCGAACTCGTCGCGCCCGACGACGGCCATGTGCCGACGGTTCGACGCGTGCGGGAGGTACCACCTCCGCAGGAGGTCGCGGCGCTTCCGGTGCTGCCGGAGGTGGCGGCGCGAGTCCTGCCCGACGTCGAACTGCTGCGGGCCGGTCTGGTGGCGCTGCCGCAGTTGCATCCGCTCGTCGCGCGCGCGTTGGCGGGGTACGGGGCGGGTGAGTCCGCCGACGCCCCGCCCGTCCCGCACGATCCGCACCGGGTCGAGTGCCGGGGCCAGGTGCACCGGATCGCGCTGCGGGACGGTGTGCTGACCGCCGTCGACCACGACCCGGCCGAACTCCGCCGCGAGGAACTGCTGTCGGGTCTCGGCGGCCCCCCGCTGCCGTGTCTGCGGGCGATCGACGCCGTGCACCGCAGTCCCGAGGCCCTGCCCGCGATCCGGGAGCGGCTGCGGCACGGGGACACGGTGGGGGCGCTGGCCGTGGTGGAGGGGCTGCTCGGTCCCGGGGCGCTGCTGCGCGACGGGCCGCTGCGGGACGAACTGGAGTCGGCGGCGGCCGGCCGCATCGAGCACGGGCTGTACCGCTCGGGGCTGGTCACGGTGCACCCCGCCGCCGAGGCGGTCTGGGAAGCCGCCCGGCGCCCGCGCCTCGGCCGCCGCACACCCGCCTTTCTGCTCCTCAAGCGCGACAGAAGGAACCGGCCGCGAACCGGCCTGAAGTTCTGACCGACTTCACCAGGGGTCCGGCCGACCCCGTTTGTCTTCAGACCACTTGGGACACCTCTGTCCCCTTCCCCTCCACAGGTGACGCCCATGAACCCCAGTACGTCCACCGCGCCCCAACTCGTCCTCGCACAAGACCTCTTGACCCTCCTGCGCACGACCACCACCGAGCCCCGCCCCGATGAACAGCTCGAAGCGCTCGCGCTCGCCGTGGCCGCCGATCTGCCCGTGCTGCTCTGGGGCGAGCCCGGCATCGGCAAGACCGCCGCGCTGACGCAGCTCGCCGCGACGCTCGAACTGCCGCTGACGACCGTGATCGCCAGTGTCCACGAGCCGTCCGACTTCTCCGGGCTGCCGATCCTGGGAGACGACCCGGAGGTGCGCGGGGTGCCGATGGCGCCGCCGCAGTGGGCGGTCGAACTGGTCCGGGCCGGAGGGGGGTTGCTGTTCCTCGACGAACTGTCCACCGCCACCCCTGCCGTGCAGGCCGCGCTGCTCCGGGTTGTCCTGGAGCGCAGGGTCGGCACGCTCCAGCTCCCGCCGGGGGTAAGGATCGTGGCTGCCGCCAACCCGCGCGCATCGGCGGCGGACGGCTGGGAACTGAGCCCGCCGTTGGCCAACCGGTTCGTGCATCTGCACTGGGTCCACGACCGCGAAGTGGTGGTGCGCGGGCTGGGCGGCGTCTGGCCCTGTGCCGAACTACCGCGACTGGTTCCGGAGTTGCTGCCGGACGCCGTGGCGCTCGCGCGGCGCACCGTCACCGGCTTCCTCAGCGCCCGCCCGACCCTGATCCACCGCCTGCCCACCACCGAGACCCGGCGCGGCGGCGCCTGGCCCTCGCCCCGGAGCTGGGAGGCGGCGCTGACGCTGCTGGCCTTCGGTACGGCCGCCTCCGTCTCCCGCGATGTCCTGGCGCTGCTCGTACGGGGCGCGGTCGGGGACGGTCCCGGGCTCGAACTCCTCGCGCACATGGACCGCTTGGACCTCCCCGACCCGGAGATCCTGCTCGCCGACCCGGCCTGCGCCGAGCTGCCGGAGCGGGGCGATCTGCGGCAGGCCGCGCTGGAGGCGGTGGTCGCCGCCGTGGGCGCCCGGCCCGAACGGCCGCGCTGGGAGGCCGCCTGGGCGGTCCTGGTCCGGGCCCTGGAGACCGGCGCCCCGGACCTCCTGGTCGCCCCGGCCACGACCTTGGCCGCCCTCCGCCGCGACGACTGGGACGTGCCGGACACGATGGAGCGGCTGGCCGGAGTGATCGGCATCGCCCGGGGAGCCGACCGGTCGGTGGAGCGGATGGCCGCGGCGGCCGCGGCGCGCCGATGACGGGGGCCGCCGAACGCCGGGTGCCCGGTTCCACCGGCACGGCCGCCACGACCGTCACCAGGAAGCGCCCCGTACCGCGCCCAGGGCCCCCGCCACTCCGTCCCGTCCGCCCCACCACTCCCCCGCCCCTCTCCGACCCCGCCCTCGACCTCCCCAAGCTCCTGACCGCCCGTCTCCACGCGGTCAAGGTCCGCCCCTACCTCGCCGACGCGCTCTTCGCGCTGCATGTCGTGGAGGACCGCTCGGTGCCGACCATGGCGGTGGACCCCCACTGGCGCTGCTACGTCTCCCCCGCCTTCGTGGCACGCACTCCCGTGGCGGAGCTGGCGGGGGCCTGGGTGCACGAGGTTTCCCATCTGCTCCGGGACCACCACGCCCGGGGCGAGCGGTACGCGCGGGAGAACGAGGCACACGGGCCGGGCGAACCGTTGCGCCGGAACATCGCCGCCGACTTCGAGATCAACGACGACATCTACGGAGACGGCCTGCCGCGCCCCGTCGGCGCGGTGCTCCCCGGACTGCTGGCACTGCCCGCCGGGCTCCTGATGGAGGAGTACCTGCGCACCGCCTCCCTGTCCGCGCTCACCACGGACCTGGCCTGGCTGGACTGCGGCAGCGGCGCGGACGGGCGGGAGCGGCGATGGGACCTCGGGCCCGAGGGAGCGCACGGGCTGAGCAGACAGCAGCGGGACGCGGTCCGTTTCCGGGTCGCGGAGGGGATCAGGGGCCGGCCGGGCAGCGCGCCGGACGGTTGGCGTCGCTGGGCGGACGAGGCGTTCCATCCGCCGCAGCCGTGGCGGCAGTTGCTGGGGGCGGCGGTCCGCTCGGCGGCGTCCGCGCCGGGGGTGGGCGAGAACCACACCTACCGGCGCCCCTCCCGCCGCTCGGCCAGTGTGCCCGGGGTGGTGCTGCCGAGTCTGCGCCGTACACCGCCCCGGGTCTGCGTGGTGATCGACACCTCCGGGTCGGTGAGCGACGCCGAACTGGGCAGTGCGCTGCTCGAGGTGGCGGCGATCACCCGCGCGGTGGGCGGCCGTCGTGACCTGGTCTCGGTGATCTCCTGCGACGCTGCGGCCGGGATCGCCGTACCCCTCTGCCGGGCGGAGAGCCTGGAGCTGATCGGCGGGGGCGGCACGGATCTGCGCTCCGGGTTCGCCCGGGCGCTGCGCGCGCGGCCGCGCCCCGACGTGATCGTGGCGCTGACGGACGGCCAGACCCCCTGGCCGTCCGCCCCGCCGCCGTGCCGTACCGTCGTCGGCCTCTTCCCGCGTCCGCCTCGGGCGCGGAACGAGGAGGACCCCGACCACGTGCCGGAGGGGCCGCCCGTCTGGGCACGGGTGGTCACCATCGGCTGAGGCGGCTCAGCCGACCGCCAGGTTCTGCGCGACGGTGTTCCCGGCGAAGCCGTTCACACCGAACAGCCCGCTCGCGTACGTGGAGTCGGTGGCGTCGATGACCGGGTCGGCGCCGCTGCCGAGCCAGACGCGGATGCGGTCGCCGTTCGTCCGCACCGTGAGGTGGTAGGTGCGGCCCTCGACGACGGCCGTCTTGTACGTGGCGATGTCCCGGCCGGGGCGCCAGAGCTTGACGACGCCGCTGGTGTCGATGTTCGCCGTGTACCCGGCGCCAGTGGCGTCGGCGCGGAAGGTGAGACCGGTGGCGGTGCCGTTGGTGACGGACAGGTCGCCCTGGTAGGTGAAGTCGGTGCCCGTGCGGTCACTGAGGTAGAAGCCGTCCTGGGCGGTACGGCCGTGCAGCCCGTCGGGGCCGACCGTCCAGGTGCCGCCGCGCGGTGTCCACCGGCCGGCGGGGAACGTCGTGAAGCCGTCCGTGCCGGTGTCGAGGTTCTGCACGGTGGCGGTGCCGCTGTAGACGTTCGCGCCGAACACGCCGCTCGTGTAGGTGCCGTCGGTCGCGTCGACGACCGGGTCGGCGCCGTTGTCGAGCCAGACGCGGATGCGGTCGCCGTTCGTCTGCACCTTCAGATGGTGGGTGCTCCCGGCCGCGATGGGCGTGGCGTAGGTCGCGATGTCCCGGCCGGGGCGCCAGAGTTTGACGACCCCGCTGGTGTCGATGTTCGCCGTGTACCCCGCGCCTGAGGCGTTCGCGCGGAAGGTGAGACCGCCGGCCCGCGCGGAGTCGAGGCTGATGTCTCCCTGGTAGGTCGCGTCGCCCGCGCTGGTGGCGCTGAGGTAGAAGGCGTCGCCGGAGGCGGAGGCGCGCTTGCCGCCGCTGACGTCGCTCCAGGTGCCGCCGGAGGCGTGCCAGGGTCCCTTGAGGTTGCTCAGGAGGGTGGACTGGCCTGTGCCCCAACTGGTGTTGAGGCGTGTGAAGGTCGCGCTGTCCAGGGTCACCTTGCCGTCGAGGGCGAAGAGTCCGATGCCCTGGCTGTCGGCGCCGGAGTCGAAGTAGGCGTTGTCGGAGAGGGAGTAGAGACCGCCGTCGGCGAACAGCTCCAACTGCCCCCGGTCCACGAGGAGTCGCAGGGTCACCTTGCCGTCGCGCGGCTTGAGCGGCTTGTCCTGGAGCGTCTGGGCCTTGAGGTCGTAGACGACCCGGCGGTCGGCGGAGCCGTCCGAGCGCAGATGCAGATCGAAGCCGAACCGGGAGGCGGTGGCGTTCTTGACGTCGAACTGCGCGGTGAGTTCGTAGGTGTCGGCCTTGATGCCGTCGAGGAGGTTGCCGGACTTCGCGGTGTCGATGGTCCGGTTCTTCCAACTGCGGCTGTCCGAGGCGAGGGTGGACAGTTCGGCGACCGGGGTGCGGGTGATCCGGGGGCCGTCGGGGGTGGTCACCAGGGCCAGGGTGGCGGGGAAGGTCGCGTTGCCGGTCCAGGTGCTGCCGTAGTTGCCGCCCTGCCAGGCCATCTGCACGGTACGGCCGTCGGGGGTGTTGGTGAACGTCTCGGCGGCGTAGAAGCTGCCGCCCGCGTAGGTGGTGCCGAGGTCCATCTGCTGGGGCTGGGTCCAGTCGGTGCTGAACGTCCTGCCGTCGAAGGAGCCGACGACGTACTGGCTGGAGGCGGAGGTGAGGATCCACTTCTGCTGACCGGACTTGCCGTCCAGATTCAGCGGATACATGTCCGGGCACTCGAAGAGCCAGGGCGCGCTGAAGCGACTGGTGAACGTCCAGTCCAGGAGGTTGGGCGAGGTGTAGATGTTCACGCCGTTGCCGCCCTGCGAGGACCACACCACCATCGCCCAGCGGTGCCGGGCCGCGTCCCAGAACACCTTGGGGTCACGGCTCTCGTCCGGGATGTCGATGACCTTGCGGCCCTTGTCGTACGCCTGGAAGCTGCGCCCGTCGTCGTTGCTGTAGAAGACGCTGACGCCGCCCGTGTTGGAGAAGACGACGATCGGGTCCAGCGAACCGGTCTTCAGGCCGGAGGTGTTGTCCTTGTCGACCACTCCCCCGCCGGAGAAGAGCGTGCCGGGGTGGACGCCCGGCTCCAGCGCGACCGGCTTCTGCGTCCAGTGGACGAGGTCGGGGCTGGTCGCGTGACCCCAGTGCATCGTGTCCCAGGCCAGGCCGTGCGGGTTGTGCTGGTAGAAGAAGTGGTAGAGCCCGTTGGCGTAGACGAGACCGTTCGGGTCGTTCATCCAGCCGGACTGCGAGCTGAAGTGGAACTGGCCCCGGTACGGCTCGCTGTAGGTGGTCGGCGCGTACGGGAACTCGGGGTAGTCCTGCACCGTCCCGGCGGCCGCGGGGGTCCCCGGCAGCATCGCCGCCAGGAGCGCGATCAGGGAGACGAGCAGGGCTGCGGCTCTTCGACGCACGGAAACCACCCTCACCTGGGACATGTGCATGTCATCGTTGACATCGTTATCGTCGCGCGGTCGATCAGATGATGGGGCCGGCAACTCAACACGTCAACGGAAAGGGCGAGTTCGGTTCACCCGGGGTGCGGCGCGCTCAGCGAGTGGACTCCATCTCGCCCTGGCGCTGCAGCAGTTCGTCCATCGCGGTGGCGGCCATGTGACGTGCGGTGCGGAGGATGTCCTCGTCGCTGAAGTCGCCGTGCGCGGAGGCGTCCACGGCGGCGTTGATGCTCAACAGGGCCATGCGCAACTGGAGTACGTCCGTCGGTGCGCGGCGGGGCAGCAGCTCGGTCAGCGCGTCGACGAGGGCCGCGAGGGCGAATCCGATCCGGTTGTCGGTCTGCTCGGCGAGGGTGCGCACCAGGAGCGGGTTGGCGGTCAGGAAGCGGATGCCGTGGAGCTTGTCGGTGGAGAACGACTCGACCCAGCGCAGCACGGCCGCCTTCGCCAACTCCTGTGTCCGGGGCTGGGTATCGATCCACGCGAGCAGTTCCTCCGCCTCCGAGCCCCGCTGGTCGAACAGGGAGCGGACGATGTCCTCCTTGCCGGCGAAGTGGTAGTAGAGCGACGCCTTCTTGATCCCCAGCGCCTCCGCGATCTCGCGCATCGAGGTCGCCTCATAGCCGGAGGCGGTGAACAACTCCAGGGCCACGCGGCGGATCGCGGCGCGCGTTTCGGCGCCGGAGCGGCGGGGCGACTCGGGAGCGGGTGGTGTGACCATGCCCTCAGCCTACCGCACGGTAGGCTTGTCTACCTTCCGGTAGGTAGGCTACGTTCGGCGGCGCCACCCGGCCATGCGCCCCTGTCGCCTTTGGAGGAAATTGATGAGCAGGTACGACATCGTGTGCGAGTACCCGTATCCGATCGCGGAGGTCTGGCACGTCCTGACCGACCCCGCCTGCGTGGCCCGATGGACGACCACCGGCCAGGGCGGCCGCCCGGACGGCTTCGCACCGGTCGTCGGCACGGCGTTCCGCTTCGTCGGCAAGCCGACCATGGGGTGGGCGGGCGTCGTGTACTGCGAGGTCCGGGAGGTCGACGCGCCCCACCGGCTGCGCTACTCGTGGAAGGGCGACGCCGACACCGACGAGGTCACCGAAGTCACCTACGTCCTCCAGGAGATACCCGGTGGCACCCGCTTCACCTGGCAGCACACGGGGTTCACGGGTGTCGGTGGCTTCGCGATGTCGAAGCTTCTGGCGAGCGTGCGCCGCAAGATGCTGACCGAGGGCGTGCCGCCGGTGCTCGCCGCCCACCACTCGGCTCAGTCGACCTGACCGTCCAGCCGGCCACCCTCACGCATGAGCACCCTCCCCCGCAGCTCCGGCACTCCCCGCCAGGCCAGCACACCGCTCAACCTCACCCGCACGAAGACGAACGACCCCTCCTCGCCCCGCGGGTCCCACCCGAACTTCCCGGCGAATCCCTCCGCCGCAGCCGCCGGCACCTCCTCGACCGGAAAGCACCGCGCCTCACCCCGCAGCAGCACGACGTCGAAGCTGTCCGGCAACGCCAACCGCACCCGCGGCTCCACCCGGAGGTTCCGCACGGTCGCGGAACCGCCTCCGGTACACATCCACACCGCCTCGCCGTCCCACCAGAACCACAACGGCACCTGATGCGGGCCGTGTTCGGGGTGTGCGGTCGCCACCCACACGTCCCGCTCCCCGGCGAGCCGCCCGAGCGTGTCGTTCCGTCGCCGCGCCGTGTCCCGGCATCCGATGTCCGTGGTCCGCATGTCGGTCAACCTAGTCGGCGGGTCCCGGCCCGCGCCTCAGGCAAAGGGCCTACGACCTGCGACCGAAGCCTCGGGGCGCGGTGATCGGGGGCAGCTCAGGGCGCCGTGAACAGGGTGGGAAAGCGGGGTGCGAGCCAGGGCTTGCGCCCCCAGGCGAGTACGCCTCCGCGCGCCATGGCCTGCCAGGGACCCAGTCGCCCCAGCGCGATGAGCAGGAAGGTGACGGGCTCGGTGAGGATGGTGCAGTCGGACGGCTCCGGCGGGGCGGGGAGGACCTCGACCGTGCTGTCGGCGAAGGTGACGCCGAACGCCTCGCCGCCCCGGACGCGCAAGGTGAATCGAGCCGACACCCCGGCGGCGGCATCGGCGTTGGCGACGCGCGGCATCGCCGTCTTCAGGAACGGCAGGCACAGCTCGACCCGCCCCCGGTCGATCATGTGCGGGCGCCGCGCCGCGCGCGCGAGGTCGTAACCGTGGCCCAGCATGTGGGTCAGCAGATACGAGGCGAGCACGGCCGGGTCCATGGGCCCGAGCGGGGTCAGCAGCGTCCGGTCCGCCGGGCCTCGCTCCACCGCGTCCAGGAACACCTCCGCCTGCTGCACGATCATCGCGGCCAGCGGCTTCGCCCCGCGCTCGGGGAACGCGGCGAGGCTTTGCGCGTTGGCGGCCGCGAGGCTCTGGGGCGTGCCGTCTCCGTAGAGCCGTTCCTCGCCGGCCGCGAGATCGGCCATGAGACCGTTGGCCAGCGCCAGATGAGCGGCCGTCTCTCCCACGGTCCATTCCAGCCCCGGAACGGGCAGGCCCATGTCCGTCGCGCCGTCGAGGAGCGCGGCGATGTCCCCGGCGGTCCCCCGTATCTCCCGCCCGAGTCCCTCCGGCAGGACACGCCCGGCACTTGTCCCCACTTCCCGCTCCACGCCGCCGCTCTCCTCGCACTTCGCTGATCACGCACTCGTAGCGCGGTACGAAACCAGACCCACCGGCCGGGGACAAGGCACGGGCGGGGCTCACACCGGGACGCCGGTCAGTGGCCGCCGCTCGGGGGCTCGCAGTGCGAGCCGTCCGGGTAGCCGCCGAAGGCGTCCGCCTTGGTGGAGTCGGTGGTCATCGTGCCCTCGAGACACCAGGGAGCGGCACCGATGTCGACGAGGAAGCCGACCCCGGTCGGGCCCTCCTGATACGCCCGCACCGAGTCGGCGGAGTAGCCGAGCCGGGTGAGTGCGTCACGGACGCCGTCCGGGGCGAAGTCGCCGCGCTCGCGCAGCGGTTCGAGTGCGCTCGTAACACGTGCGACGGCCGCGATCCCCTTGCACCGGTTCTCTCCGTGGAGCTTGAGGGGCACCCTGAATCCGTGGTTCTCGGCGTAGTGGTCCGGCGGTGACGCGGTGGCGGTCGGGGTGGTGGCCGCGGGCGTCGTCGGCACGGCGCTCTCGCCGGGACAGGGGAAGTCCGTCTGCGCGCGGGGAGTCGGCGCGGCGGTCGGCGTCGGCCGTGCGGGCGGGTTCGCGCCGACGGTGTCCCCCGCCCGCTCCGTCCCGCACCCCGTCAGCAGGACCATCACCGCCACCGGCAGCATCCCGAGGCGGACTGGCGTCTTTCTTGGCAACGTCATGGCCCGATCCTGCCTGGCACCGGTGCGGGTGTCATGAGCATTCTTACTCAGCCGCCCGTTCACCGGACTCCTCCGGTCACCCCGTCCCCGGCGTCCCCGGCGGCCCGTCACCCGGTTCGGCAGCGGCGCAGCATGAGTCCGGTCCGGCAGGGTTACAGATGACTGCAGACGCGCGACGATCGGGTTCCGCGTTCTCGGTGCCCGCAAAGGCCCGGGTGGGCGGCGCACGCGCGAGGGAGAGGGGCGAGCCGTGTTCTACAACCTGCTCAAGTACGTTCTGCTGGGACCACTGCTCAGAGTGGTGTTCCGGCCGCGGATCGAGGGGCTGGAGAACGTGCCCGCGGACGGCGCGGCGATCGTCGCGGGCAATCACCTGTCGTTCTCGGACCACTTTCTGATGCCGGCGATCCTCAAAAGACGGATCACGTTTCTCGCGAAGGCCGAGTACTTCACGGGGCCGGGTATCAAGGGTCGGCTGACGGCGTTCTTCTTCCGGAGCGCGGGGCAGATCCCGGTGGACCGGTCGGGCAAGGAGGCGGGGCAGGCGGCGATCCGGGAGGGGCTCAAGGTGCTGGGGCGCGGGGAGCTGCTGGGGATCTATCCGGAGGGGACGCGCTCGCACGACGGGCGGCTGTACAAGGGCAAGGTCGGGGTCGCCGTGATGGCGCTGAAGGCGGGGGTGCCGGTCGTGCCGTGCGCGATGATCGGGACCTTCGAGGCACAGCCGCCCGGCCGGAAGCTCCCCCGCCCGCGGCCGGTGGCGATCCGGTTCGGAAAGCCGATGGACTTCTCCCGGTTCGCGGGGATGGAGGGCGAGCGCGCGGTGCTCCGGGCGGTCACCGACGAGATCATGTACGAGATCCTGGCGCTGTCCGGGCAGGAGTACGTCGACGAGTACGCGGCCGTCGTCAAGGAGAGCCAGGGCGAGCGGCAGCGCCGCTTTCCGCGCGCACCGCTGAGCTGACCTCCGCCTCCCGGCCGACTCGGGCCGCCGCCCCGCGTCCGGTGCCGGCCTCCACTCTCGGCTTCCGCTCTCGGCTTCCGCACTCGGCGGCTTCCGCTCCAGGCGGACTCCGCTCTCGGCGCAAGCGGGCGTCGGCCGCGCCGCGCCCCGGCCAAGATCGCCGTATGAAGCGAGCTGTGGTGATCGGCGCGAATGGTCAGATCGGGCGTCCCGTGGTGGACGCGCTGGTCCGGGACGGATGGGAGGTGACGGCCGCCACGCGGAGCGGCGGCCGGAGCGCGGCGTGGGACGAGGGGGTGCGGGCGGTCCGGCTGGACCGTGCCGACGACGCCGCGCTCGGCGCGGTGGTGGGCGACGGCTGCGATGCCGTGGTCGATCTGGTCGGCTACGACGCCGTCCACGCACGGCAGTTGACCGCTCTGGCGGGCCGGATCGGCTCGGCCGTGGTGATGTCCACGGTGGCGGTGTACACCGACGGCGCGGGGCGCGGTTTCGACACGATGGACGACCCGGACGGCTGTCCGCACTTCCCGGTGCCCATCGCGGAGACCCAGCCCACCGTCCGCCCCGGGGAGGCGACCTACGCGACCCGCAAGTCGGCCCTGGAGCACGAACTCCTGGGCAACGAGGCGGGGTTGCCGGTGACGGTGCTGCGTCCCGGCGCCGTCCACGGGCCGCACAGCCGGCTCCCCCGCGAGCTGTACTTCGTGAAGCGCAACCTCGACGGGCGCGCGTCACGGGTGCTGGCGCTGCGGGGCGAGACCCGGTTCCACACCGCGAGTGCCCGCAACGTCGCGGAGTTGGTCCGGCTGGCGGCCGACCGCCCCGGCACCCGGGCGCTCAACGCGTGCGATCCGCAGGCGCCGACGGCGGAGGAGATCGGGGCCGCGATCGACGCGGTCATGGGCGTGAAGACCGAGACGACCCTGCTCGACGGACCCCCGCACGACGGCTCCGTGGGCCTGAACCCCTGGGCGGGCCCACGCCCTGTGGTGTGCGACATGTCCGCCGCCGAGCGGGAGTTGGGCTACCGGCCGGTGGTGTCGTACGCGGACAGCCTGCCGGAGACGGTGGAGTGGCTGACGGCCGAACTGCGCGCCGGTACCTGGGACGAGCGCTTCCCGCTGCTCGCGGGGGCGTACCCGGAGCTGTTCGACTACGCGGCGGAAGACGCCCTGTCGGCCGCGCGGAAGGCATGAGAAGAGGGGCGACCGGAAGTCTCCGGCCGCCCCTCTCCCCTCGTGACAGGTGTTACGGCTTCGGGGTCGCGTGCGGGGCGCACGTGACGTCGGAGCCGTCGAGCTGCCCCGTGAGCAGGTAAGCGTCGACCCGGTCGTTGATGCAGGGGTTGACCAGACCGGTCACGCCGTGCGAGCCCGCGTCCCGCTCGGTGATCAGGCGCGAGTTCTTGAAGCGCTTGTGCAGCGAGACGGCGCCCTCGTACGGGGTGGCGGCGTCATGCGTGGACTGCACGATCAGGACCGGCGGAAGACCGCGGTGCGTCGTGACCTCGACCGGCGTGTGCTGCTTGGCCGGCCAGGTGGCGCAAGGCAGGTTCATCCACGCGTTGGCCCAGGTCATGAAGGGATAGTCCCTGTTGAGCCGGGTGTTGTCCCGGTCCCAGGTCTTCCAGTCCGTCGGCCACTTGGCGTCGGCGCACTCCACGGCCGTGTAGACCGCGTTGCCGTTCTCGGAGGACGCGTTGCCCGCGGTGTCCGACAGATCGGGGGCGGCCGCGTCGACCAGCGCCTGAGTGTCACCGGCGACGTACTTGCTGAACACCGAGGCGACCGGCACCCACGACGAGTCGTAGTACGGCGCGTTCTGGAAGAAGCTGATCAGCTCGGCAGGACCGACGACCCCGCCGAGGGGGTGCTTCTTGGCCGTCGCGCGCAGCTTCAGCCACTGGTCCTGGACGGCGGCGCGGGTGGTGCCGAGGTGGAAGGCGGCGTCGTTGGCGGCGACCCAGTTCTCCCAGTCCTTCCAGCGGCCCTCGAACGCGATGTCCTGGTCCAGGTTGGCCTGGTACCAGATGTTGTCGCGGTCCGGGTTGACCACGCTGTCCACGATCATGCGGCGCAGGTGGCCCGGGAAGAGGGTGCCGTAGACGGCGCCGAGGTAGGTGCCGTACGAGACGCCGAGGTAGTTCAGCTTCTTCTCACCGAGCGCGGCGCGGATGACGTCCAGGTCGCGGGCGGTGTTCGGGGTGGTCATGTACGGCAGCATCGCGCCGCTGCGCTCGCCGCAGCCCTCGGCGTACTCGCGGGCCAGCTTGCGCTGGGCGCGCTTGTCGGCCTCGGTGCCGGGCACCGGGTCGGCCTTGGGCGCCTTGACGAACTCCTGCGGGTCGACGCAGGAGATGGGCGCGGAGTGGCCGACGCCGCGCGGGTCGAAGCCCACGAAGTCGTAGGCCTTGGACACGTCGGTCCACAGCGGGTTCTTGTTGGTGACGCGGGTCGGGAAGCGCATCCCGGAGCCGCCGGGGCCACCCGGGTTGTAGACCAGCGCGCCCTGGCGGTCCTTCTGGGTGCCGGTGTTGCCGATGCGGTCCACGGCGAGCTTGATCTGCTTGCCGCGGGGGTGGGCGTAGTCGACCGGCACGCTGACCCAGCCGCACTGGATGGGCTTGGCCAGCCCCCAGTCGGCGGGGCAGTCCTGCCAGTCGATGCCCTGGTGGGCGGCGCGGGCGGCGGCGATCGCGGCGCCGAGCGCCTCACGGTCCTGCGTGTGCCGGCTGTCGGCGGTGGCGGCGGGGGCCGACACCGCCCCGGCTATCAGGCTCGCGACGAGTGTTCCGGCCGAACCGAGCGCCAGAACAAGGTTCTTCGGTTTTTTCTCCCTCAAGGAGATCCTCCCCGTGCCTGATGGACATAGTCAGGCGGGGATACTGTCGGCTGTGAGCCGCCTGAGAACAGGGTCCACGGATCTTCTTTATCAATCCGATAAACGGATCACCGGATATCGGTGAGCGGGCGGTCTCACGGGCCCTGCGTCAGCACCGCCAGCGCCTCGTCCAGTCGCCTCCGCAGGGACAGCGCGTCGGGAGCCACGGCGCTGACGAGGACGGCGGGACCGGCGAGCGGCATCAGCGCGGCGCCCTCCCCCAGCAGTCGGGCATCGGGCCGCGCCTGAGCGAACTCGGGGCGAACGACCATCAGTTGCCCGACGGCCCGCATACCGCCGAGGACCGCGGGACCGTCCCAGCCGCCCGGCGCTCCGGGACCGCAGGACAGCTCCTGGTCGAGGACGGTGGTCCGCGCGATCCGCACGGTGAGGCGGCTGGTGAGTCGGCCGGGGTTCTCCCCGACCCGGCCGAGCACCTGCTCCTCGCGGAGCACCAGGCGTGCCCCCGGGGCCAGTTGGGCGCGGGTGGTGACGTACAGGTCGCTTCCGGCGGCCGAGATGAGCTGCTCGGGAAGCCAGTGCAGCTCGCCGCCGTCGGCCACGTCGAGCCGTACGTCGTAGCGTGCCTCGTGCTTCGTCTGGCCGGGCAGCGCGATGGTGGCGGCGGCCGAGCCCAGGTGCAGCCGGGCGCCCTCCCCCGCCTCCGCCTCGACGGTGAAATGGTCGCCGCCGAGCGGTCCGCTCATCGCGCCGACGAGCAGGACGCGCGCCTCTCCCCCGTGCGCGCGGGTGCGCCGGAGCGCCAGCGGGCCGTCGCCGTCCAGGACCGGGAGCGCGGTGCCGCCGCGTCCGTCGGTGCGGGCGGCGATGCGGGCATGGGCGTTGACGCCGTGGGAACGCAGCCCCGTTGAGGCGGGCCCTTCGGCCGTCCCCGTCACGCCGTCCACGCCGCGAGCCGGCCCCGCACCCACGCCGCCACGTCGGCGACCCCCGTCTCGGTGCGCAACGACTGGAAGACGACGGGGAGTTCGGCGCGCTGAGCCTTGGCGTCGGCGGCCATCCGGGCGAGATCGGAGCCGACGTACGGCGCGAGGTCGGTCTTGTTGACGACCAGCAGATCGGCGGTGGTGACGCCGGGACCGCCCTTGCGCGGGATGTCGTCGCCGCCCGCGACGTCGATCACGAAGACCTGCGCGTCCACGAGCCCCTTGGAGAAGGTGGCGGTGAGGTTGTCGCCGCCGGACTCGACAAGGATCAGGTCCAGCGGTCCGACCGCGTCCTCCAGGTCCTCCACGGCTTCGAGGTTGGCGGAGATGTCGTCGCGGATCGCGGTGTGCGGACAGGCGCCGGTCTCCACGGCCGTGATCCGCTCGGGGGGCAACACGGCTTCCCTGAGCAGGAATTCGGCGTCCTCGCGGGTGTAGATGTCGTTGGTGACGACGGCGAGCGACAGCTCGTCGCGCAGCGCCCGGCACAGCGCGGCGACGGTCGCGGTCTTGCCCGACCCGACGGGACCGCCGAGCCCGATGCGCAGCGCCCGCCGTGCGCCGTCGGGCCGGTGGGCGTCGGCGCTGACGGCGGCCGGGCCGGTGTGGGTGTGGTCGAGATGCATGAGCGGCTCCAGGTTCGATGCGGGTGGGTCGCTGGGGACACATCCCCTGGGGGGGTGTCTCCCTAGGAGGCGAAGAGGCGGACGTGCCACGCCGCGTGCCACTCGGCGCCGGTCTCCAGCAGGGGCGCCGAGGCGGCGGGCAACGCGTCGGTGCCCTCGACCGCCGCGCGCCGGGCCGCCTCCGTCGCGCGGTCCACGACGCGGTCCAGCTCCGGTGCCAGCCGGGCCAGTACACCGGTCGCGTCGAAGGGGTCGAGGCTCAGCAGCCGTACGGTGGCCGTCGCGGGACCGCTCACGCTCTCGTAGGCGGCGCAGTAAGCGGCGTCCTCGGGGGCGAGACCGGCGGCGCGGGCGGTGAGTCCCAGGACGACGGGCTGATGCGCGCCCTTGGGGAACTCGGCCGCCAACGCGTCGAGTTCGGGCGACGGCCAGGTGGCTCGGGCGGCTCGCGCCAGTTGCCGGCCGAGTCTGCGGGCGGCGGAACGCAGCGCGGGTGACGGCGTACGGGCGTCCGCCGCCGCGTCCAGCTCCGTTGCGGGCAGACCGAGTACGGCCGCCGCCGCGAGCGCCGCCGCGACCAGCCCGGACGTGTGCAGCCGGCCCCGGCAGAACGCCTCCAGGCTCGCGGCCGAGGTGATGCGGCCCGCCTTGACGGCGGCCTCCGCCCCGCCGGAGTGGGCGTGCCCTCCGGCGGGGAAGCGGCCGTCGGCCAGGACGAGCAGGGCTCCCCTGGACATCAGAAGAGGAAGTAGCGCTGAGCCATGGGCAGTTCGGCCGCCGGTGTCGCCTCGACCAGCTCCCCGTCGATGTGCACGGCGAAGCTGTCGGGGTCGATCCGTACGTCCGGCATGGCGTCGTTCTCGCGCAGGTCGGCCTTGGTGACCGCGCGGGTGGACTCGATGGCCACGAACCGCTTGCCGAGCCCGAGCCGCTCCGGCAGCCCGTCCTCGATCGCCAACCCCGCCACGAAGTTGACCGAGTTGGCGGCCGGGGCGCGTCCGATCGCCCCGTACATCGGGCGGGGCAGGATCGGCTGCGGGGTGGGGATGGAGGCGTTGGCGTCGCCCATCTGCGCGTAGGCGATCTGGCCGCCCTTGAGGACGAGCAGCGGTTTCACGCCGAAGAACGCGGGCTCCCACAGCACCAGGTCCGCGAGCTTGCCGGTCTCCACCGAGCCGATCTCGGCGGCGAGACCCTGGGCGAGCGCCGGGTTGATCGTGTACTTGGCGACGTAGCGCCGTACCCGGTGGTTGTCGGCGCGGCCGTCGCCGGGGAGCGCCCCGCGCCTGCCCTTCATCACGTGCGCGGTCTGCCAGGTGCGCAGGACGACCTCGCCGACGCGGCCCATGGCCTGGGAGTCGGAGGAGATGATCGAGATCGCGCCGAGGTCGTGGAGGATGTCCTCCGCGCCGATGGTGGACGGCCGGATGCGGGACTCCGCGAAGGCGAGGTCCTCGGGGACGGCAGGGTTGAGGTGGTGGCAGACCATCAGCATGTCGAGGTGTTCCTCGGCGGTGTTGACGGTGAACGGCCGGGTCGGATTGGTCGAGCTGGGCAGCACGTTGGGCTGCGAGACGACCGTCATGATGTCCGGCGCGTGCCCGCCGCCCGCGCCCTCGGTGTGGTACGAGTGGATGCCCCGGCCCGCGATGGCGGCGAGGGTGTCCCCCACGAAACCGGCCTCGTTGAGGGTGTCGGTGTGGATGGCGACCTGGATGCCGGTGCGGTCGGCCACGGTGAGGGCGGCGTCGATGACGGCGGGGGTGGATCCCCAGTCCTCGTGCAGCTTCAGGCCGACGGCGCCGCCGCGGATCTGGGAGAGCATCGCCTCCTGCGAGACGGTGTTGCCCTTGCCGAGGAAGCCGACGTTGACGGGGTACGCCTCCATCGCCTCCAGCATCCGGGCGAGGTGCCAGGGGCCGGGGGTGACGGTGGTGGCCTTCGAGCCCTCGGCGGGTCCGGTGCCCCCGCCGACGAGCGTGGTGACACCGGAGGCGAGCGCCTCGTCCGCGATCTGCGGGCAGATGAAGTGCACGTGGGCGTCGATGGCGCCCGCCGTGAGGATGCGGCCGTTGCCCGCGATGATCTCGGTCTCGGGGCCGATGACGAGGTCGGGGTGGACACCGTCCATGGTGTCCGGGTTGCCCGCCTTGCCGATACCGGTGATGCGGCCGTCGCGGATGCCGACGTCGGCCTTGATCACGCCCCAGTGGTCCACGATGACGACGCCGGTGATCACGGTGTCGGGGGTGCCGTCGGCGCGGGTCGCGCGGGACTGGCCCATGGACTCGCGGATCACCTTGCCGCCGCCGAAGACCGCCTCGTCGCCGGAGCGGCCGGGGCCACCGGAGCGGTCCTCCTCGATCTCGATCAGCAGGTCGGTGTCCGCGAGCCGGATGCGGTCGCCGGTCGTCGGGCCGAACAGGTCGGCGTACGCGGCGCGGGAGATCTCAGGCATCGAGGGCACCTCCGGTCTCGCCGCGCAGTCCCGGCACGACACGGGCGCCGGTGAGCGGGACGAGTTCGACCTCCACGGGGATGCCGGGCTCGAAGCGGACGGCGGTGCCGGCGGCGACGTTCAGCCGCTTGCCGTGCGCCTGCCGCCGGTCGAACTCCAGGCCCGGGTTGGCCTCGGCGAAATGGTAGTGGGAGCCGACCTGTACGGGGCGGTCGGCGGCGTTGAGCACAAGGAGGCGGGTGACGTCACGGCCCTCGTTGCAGACGATCGGCTCGTCCGCGAACAGCGTCTCTCCGGGAATCATCGCGGCGCCCCTCAGACGATCGGCTCGTGGACGGTGACGAGCTTGGTGCCGTCCGGGAAGGTCGCCTCGACCTGGACGTCGTGGATCATCTCGGGCACGCCCACCATGACGTCGTCCCTGGTGAGGACCTTACGGCCGGAGGACATCAGCTCGGCCACGGTGCGGCCGTCGCGGGCGCCCTCCAGGATGTGCGACGTGATGAGCGCGATGGCCTCCGGGTGGTTCAGCTTCAGCCCTCGGGCCCGGCGCCTCTCGGCCACGTCCGCCGCGACATGGATCAGCAGCCGCTCTTGCTCGTGCGGGGTCAGTTGCACGTCCCACCTCACAGTCCTCGCTCCGGACCGTGCGGGGTCCGGTTGCCGCGGCCACCTCACGGCTCCAGCTCGACCGGAAAGCCCCTGGTGGCGTGGGGGGAAGGCTAGTTCGCGGGCGTTTCAGCGAGGTTAACCGGCGCACTTCCCGCGAGCCTTCGCTCCCCACCCCTACGGCGCCCCCGGCCCCCTGTGCTCCGCCGCGATCCCGAACCGCTGCCGCACCCCCGGCCCGCTCTCGCCCACCCGCGACACCGAACTGACGACCCGCTCCCGCTCCGCCGCGTCCAACGCCTCCAGCCGCTCCAGATCGGCGGCGGACACCAACGCGACGAGCGGCTTCCCGTGCCGGGTCACCACCACCCGCTCCCCGCCGTACACCACCCGGTTGATCAGATCCGCCAGCTCAGCCCTGGCTTGCGTCACCGGAATCTCATAGGCCATGCGGGCAAGTCTAGGCGCCGCCCGAAATGGGGGGTGGATCCCGGGGTGCACCCCCATGAGACCCGCAGAGCCGTCGCTCACCTGAACCCCCGTCGGGCGCAACACATTTGAGTAGCCGTCATGCAGCACGTCGATCCCGTACGTCCTGTACATTTTTTACAGAAGCGAGGGCCCGTCACCGGCCCGTTCGTCAGGAGGGTTACGCCCATGTCCCGTTCGTCTGCCCGATACGTCCTGCCCGAGTTCACCGAGCGCGGTACCACGGGACCGCGCACGCTCGATCCGTATTCCAAGTTGTTCGAGGGGCGGATCGTGTTTCTGGGGACGCCGTTGGACGACACGGCGGCGGCCGATGTGATCGGGCAGCTCATGCAGTTGGAACACACCGCGCCGGAGCGGGACATCACGCTGTATCTGAACAGCCCGGGCGGCTCGTTCCACGCGATGACCGCGGTGTACGACACGATGCGGTACATCTCGTGCGACGTGGCGACCTACTGCCTCGGCCAGGTGGCCGCCGCGTCGGCGGTGCTGCTCGCGGCAGGGACGCCGGGGAAGCGGTGCGTGCTGCCCGGGGCGCGGGTCGTGCTGGAGCAGCCCGCGTTGGGCGAGCCCGCCCACGGGCAGCCGAGCGATCTGCTGATCCAGGCGGAGGAGCTGGGCCGGACGCGGGCGCTGCTGGAGGAGATACTCGTGCGGCACACCGGGCAAGGCGCCGAGCGCGTGCACGCCGACCTGGAGCGCGGGCTGGTGCTGGACGCGCGGGACGCCGTCGCCTACGGCCTCGCGGACGAGATCGTCCAGAGCCGCGCCACCGGCGCCCGGTGAGCGCGCCGTGCTGCCGGACCTTCCGCCGCTGCCCGCCCTGACCCGCGCCGAGGGCGAGCTGATCGACCGTTACCTGGAGGCGGCCGAGCTGCTCGGCCGGATCAACCCCGCCCGGCAGGACGACACCTACAGCGGTCTGCGCGCCGCACAGGCCCTCGTGCGCAAGGCGACAGAGCTGCGGGACGCGCTCACGCTGATGCACCAGCGGGGTGAGACGGAGCTGCACGGGAGCACGCTGGCACGCGCGCTCCGCCTGCTGGACGGCGAACGCCGCACCGCGCGGGTCGTGCTCCCGCCGGGCGACGGGAAGTGACCCGACGCGCCGGAATACCGCCGGACTTCCCCCGGTCCGGCACGCCGTCCGTTCCCACCCCCGCCGCGCTCCCGCCCGACCACGGCACCGGGCCCGGACACCCGGCACCCCCGCCGGCCCCCGCGTGTCGAGGACGCCGCCACTCGGGGAGCCGAAACGGGCCGAACGTGGTACGGCCGACCGTGGTATCTCCACCCGGGTTTCCGCGGCCTCCGACTTGCGCGGCACGGGCACCACGGGGCCGCGAAGGGCCCTCGCGCCCCAGGTCCGGGGCTACGTCCGGGGTCTGACGGACGTTCGGAAACTGGACTGTCCACCCGAACGGGTGAGTGGTGAGTAACACCACAAACCGCCGATTCCATTGGGTTTTTCGGTCCCCAGTACGTGAAGATCCCTGTCTGACGACAAGCCCCCGCCACAGCGGCGGGGCGGTCCGGGCGGACGCCGAGTCCTGCCGCCGCCCGGATGACCGGTCGACAGGAGTGCATCGGCAGGAGTGGAGGACCCGAGCAAGACGGGTCGCCGGGACGGACGTTCGCGAGCAGCGGGCGGTCGTGCCGAGTGGCCCTTGGGGTGAAGCCGTGGCGACACGGCCGGGCAACTTCGCCAGCCCGAATCCGACAGGTCATCCTTCACAGGCGGCTGACGAAGGGTTGCGCATGACTGCGCTCAATCGTGTCCCGTCGCTCATGGCCCGGGCCGGCACCGCCTCGGCCCTCACCCTGGCCGCGGTCGGCGGCTCGATCGCGGTACCGGGGCTGGCCACCGAGGCCTCCGCCGCGACCACGGCGACGAAGGCGCTCCAGGTCGCGGCGTCCAAGAAGGGTTCCCCGTACAGCTATGGGGCCACCGGGCCGCGCCGGTTCGACTGCTCAGGGCTGACGCTCTACTCGTTCAAGAAGGCGGGCAAGAAGCTGCCCCGCACCGCCGCCCAGCAGTACAACAAGACGCACCACATCTCGGCCGGCCACCGCAAGGCCGGCGACCTGGTGTTCTTCCACTCGGGATCAAGCGTCTACCACGTCGGGATCTACGCCGGTAAGGGCAAGATCTGGCACGCCCCGAAGACCGGGGACGTGGTGCGCCTGCAGAAGATCTGGACCAAGAGCGTCTGGTACGGCCGGGTGAACTGACCCGGCGTCGAGCGCGGCCGCGGTCCTCCCGGGCCGCGGCCACCACTCCCCGGCGAGGTTACGGCTCCTGACGCGCCGCCGCCGTCCAGGGCCCCGCCGGTGCCGTCCAGGGCAGCTCGACGGCGACCGTCTTGCCGCCCTCGCGGGTGGAGTGCACCCGGAGCCTGCCCCCGCACTCGGCGGTCAGGCACCGGATGATGACCATCCCGCGCCCGTTGTCCTGCTGCACCGCCGCGGGCAGCCGTCTGGGGAAGCGGGGGTGGCTGTCCGTCACGCCGACGCGCAGCCACTCGTCCCGCACGAGGACGAGGTCCACGGTGAACGTGGGCGACTGGCCGAAGGTGTGCTGCACGGCGTTGGTCGCCAGCTCCGAGACGATGAGCCGTACGGTGTCGGCGTCCTCCGTGTCCGACGGCAGACCCCACTGCGCCAGCACGCCGAGGACGTAGGTACGGGCCGTGGCGACCGAGGCGGGTTCACTCGGAAGAGTGACGGATGCTTCCAGATGGTCTGCCATGGCGACGTCGTCCCTTTCCACGCTGGGCGGTCAGCCTGCCACCACCGGACCGGTCGGGGGCACCAACCCCCGATATATGCACATATCTATCGCCCGATGCGGTGAACTGTGCGACGCGAGAACGGATTTGAGGCGCGCGACGCACTCCGGCGCGCGCCCGGCTCACTCTCTCCCGCGCGAGACCTGCGGCCGGGTCTCGCCGATCACGCGGACCGCGCGCGCGATCTCCTGCCCCGTCAGGTCCGCCCGAGCCGTCAGCCGGAGCCGGGAGACCCCGTCCGGCACCGACGGCGGCCGGAAGCACCCCACGGCGAGACCGGCGGCCCGGCAGCGGGCCGCCCACTCGACCGCGTCGGACGCGGAGGGGGCGCGTACGGAGACCACGGCGGCGTCGGGACGCACGGCGTCCAGGCCCTCGGCGGTCAGGCGCGTGTGCAGCTCGGTGGCGACCGCGCGGGCCCGGGCGGCCCGTTCGGGCTCGCGGCGCAGCAGCCGCAGCGCGGCGAGGGCGGCGCCGACGGAGGCGGGGGCGAGACCGGTGTCGAAGATGAACGTACGGGCCGTGTTCACGAGGTGGGCGATGACCCGCTCCGGGCCGAGCACCACGCCGCCCTGACTGCCGAGCGACTTGGAGAGGGTGGCGGTGGCCACCACGTCGCCGGCGCCCGCGAGTCCTGCGGCGTGCGGCGCGCCCCGGCCGCCGTCGCCGAGGACGCCGAGCCCGTGGGCGTCGTCCACCACCAGTCCGGCGCCGTGCGCCCGGCACGCGGCCGCGAGGGCGCCGAGCGGGGCGGCGTCGCCGTCCACGGAGAAGACCGTGTCGGAGACGGCGACGGCGGCGCCCCGGTGGGTGCCGAGCGCCTTGTCCACCGCCTCCGGGTCGGCGTGGGAGACGACCTGGGTGGTGCCCCGGGCGAGCCGGCAGCCGTCGATGAGCGAGGCGTGGTTGCCCGCATCGGAGACGATCAGCGAGCCGTGCGGGGCGAGCGCGGTGACGGCGGCGAGGTTCGCGGCGTACCCGGAGGAGAAGACGAGGGCGGCCTCGAAGCCGCAGAAGGCGGCGAGTTCGCGCTCCAGCTCGGTGTGCAGCTCGGTGGTGCCGGTGACCAGGCGGGAGCCGGTGGAGCCGCCGCCCCAGGCGCGGGCGGCGCGTACGGCGCCCTCGGTGGTCTCGGGGTGGCGGGCGAGGCCCAGGTAGTCGTTGCTCGCGAGGTCGAGCAGCGGGGAGTCGGAGGGGCGGGGGCGCAGGGTGCGTACCAGTCCGGCGCGGCGGCGGGCCCCGGCCTCCTCGTCGATCCAGCCGAACGCCATGGGTCCTCCGGTGCTTTTGTAGGTAGCGGACAGACACTAGCGGCCCACGCGGCCGCCCATGATGTGGCAATACCCACACTCCGAACGGCGTCTGTTGTGTGAAGTCTCCTTGGCCCGGGGCGGTGCCGTAGGACAGGATCGGGCCCCATGGACCTCCTGAACACGCTGGTGGACAAGGGACTTCGGCGCGAGACGCCGACACGGGCCGAGGCGCTCGCCGTGCTGGCCACCTCCGACGACGAACTGCTCGACGTGGTGGCGGCGGCCGGCAGGGTGCGCCGGCACTGGTTCGGGCGGCGGGTGAAACTCAACTATCTGGTCAACCTCAAGTCCGGTCTGTGCCCGGAGGACTGCTCCTACTGCTCGCAGCGGCTCGGCTCGACGGCGGGCATCCTCAAGTACTCCTGGCTGAAGCCGGACCAGGCGTCCGAGGCGGCCGCCGCGGGGCTGGCCGGGGGCGCCAAGCGGGTGTGTCTGGTGGCGTCGGGGCGCGGGCCGACGGACCGGGACGTGGACCGGGTCTCGGAGACCATCAAGGCGATCAAGGACCAGAACGAGGGCGTGGAGGTGTGCGCCTGTCTGGGCCTGCTCTCCGACGGCCAGGCCGAGCGGCTACGCGCGGCGGGCGCCGACGCCTACAACCACAACCTCAACACCTCCGAGGCCACCTACGGCGACATCACCACCACCCACACGTACGCCGATCGGGTGGACACGGTGCACAAGGCGCACGCGGCCGGGCTCTCCGCCTGCTCGGGGCTGATCGCGGGCATGGGCGAGAGCGACGCGGACCTGGTGGACGTGGTGTTCGCGCTGCGCGAGCTGGACCCGGACTCCGTTCCGGTGAACTTCCTGATCCCGTTCGAGGGCACCCCGCTGGCCAAGGAGTGGAACCTCACCCCACAGCGCTGCCTGCGCGTCCTCGCGATGGTCCGCTTCGTCTGCCCGGACGTGGAGGTGCGCATCGCGGGCGGCCGTGAGGTCCATCTGCGCACGCTCCAGCCGCTGGCGCTGCACCTCGCCAACTCGATCTTCCTCGGCGACTACCTGACCAGCGAGGGCCAGGCGGGCAAGGCGGACCTGGAGATGATCGCGGACGCCGGGTTCGAGGTGGAGGGCGCGGACGAGGTGACACTGCCGGAGCACCGGGCGGCGGGCGGAGGCGGCTGTGGTCCGGGCGCTGCCGGTGAAGGCGGCTGCGGTTCGCACGGTGTGTGCGGTACGGCGGACTCCGCACCGGCGAAGACCCCGGCGCAGGCGACCGCCCCGGACGAGACGGAAACCCCGGCCGAGGCCAGGCCCGCCGCCGACACCCCCCGTACCGACCTGGTCGCCGTACGCCGCCGTGGTGCCGGAACCGACCTCGCGCCCAATGCCTGACCTCGGCACGGCCGAACTGCTGGACCTCGACCGGCGGCACGTCTGGCACCCCTACGGTCCGATGCCCGGGCGCGCCGAACCGCTCGTCGTGGAGTCGGCGAGCGGGGTCCGGCTGCGACTGGCCGACGGCGGCGGCGAGTTGGTCGACGGTATGTCGTCCTGGTGGTCCGCGATCCACGGCTACCGGCACCCGGTGCTCGACGAGGCGGCCCGCTCGCAACTGGACCGGATGAGCCATGTGATGTTCGGCGGGCTCACGCACGAGCCCGCCGTCCGGCTGGCGAAGCTCCTTGTCGACATGTCGCCGGAAGGTCTCGAGCACGTCTTCCTCGCGGACTCCGGCTCGGTGTCCGTCGAGGTCGCCGTCAAGATGTGCCTCCAGTACTGGCGCTCGCTGGGCCGACCGGCCAAGCGGCGGCTGCTGACCTGGCGCGGCGGCTACCACGGCGACACCTGGCACCCGATGTCGGTGTGCGACCCGGAGGGCGGGATGCACGGGCTGTGGTCCGGGGCGTTGCCGCGCCAGGTGTTCGCGGACGCGCCGCCCGCCGCGTACGAGGAGTCGTACGCGGACCATCTGCGCGCCCTGGTCGAGCGGCACGCGGACGAACTGGCCGCCGTGATCGTGGAGCCGGTGGTGCAGGGCGCGGGCGGGATGCGGTTCCACTCCCCCGCGTATCTGCGGGTGCTGCGCGAGGCGTGCGACGCGCACGGCGTGCTGCTGGTGTTCGACGAGATCGCCACCGGGTTCGGCCGCACAGGCGCCCTGTTCGCGGCGGAGCACGCGGGGGTGAGCCCGGACGTGATGTGCGTGGGCAAGGCGCTGACCGGCGGCTATCTCACGATGGCCGCGACGCTGTGCACCGCGCGGGTGGCCGAGGGGATCTCGCGCGGCGAGGTGCCGGTGCTCGCGCACGGGCCGACCTTCATGGGCAATCCGCTGGCGGCCAACGTGGCGTGCGCCTCGGTCGAGCTGCTGCTCGGGCAGGACTGGCGGACGGAGGTGAAGCGGATCGAGAGCGGCCTGCGCGACGGTCTGGCGGAGGCTGCCGGGCTGCCCGGCGTGCGGGACGTGCGCGTCCTCGGTGCCATCGGGGTGGTCCAGCTCGACCACGAGGTGGACATGGCGGCGGCCGCGCGCGCCGCCGTGCGGGAGGGCGTGTGGCTGCGCCCGTTCCGCGATCTGGTCTACACGATGCCGCCGTACGTCACGGACGACGCGGACGTGGCACGGATCGCGCGCGCGGTGTGCGCCGCGGCGCGGGAGGGATGACATGCCGGTACTGGTGATCACGGGCACGGGCACGGAGGTCGGCAAGACGGTCACGACCGCCGCCGTCGCCGCGGCCGCGCTCGCCGCGGGGCGTTCGGTGGCCGTGCTGAAGGCCGCGCAGACGGGCGTACGCCCCGACGAGCGCGGGGACGCCGACGAGGTGGCCCGGCTCGCGGGCCCGGTCGCCGCGTCCGAACTCGCCCGCTATCCGGAGCCGTTGGCGCCGGGTACGGCGGCGCGGCGGGCCGGTATGGCTCCGGTGCGGCCGCAGGAGGTGGCGGAGGCGGCGGCCAAGCTGGCGACCGAGCACGATCTGGTGCTGGTGGAGGGCGCGGGCGGGCTGCTCGTACGGTTCGACGCGGCGGGCGGCACGCTGGCGGACGCGGCGGTGCTGCTGGGCGCGCCGGTGCTCGTGGTGGCTCCGGCGGGGCTCGGCACGCTCAACTCCACGGAGCTGACGGCTCGCGAACTGCGGCTTCGGCAGCTTGAGTTGATCGGGGTGGTGATCGGCTCCTGGCCCAGGGACCCGGACCTGGCCGCGCGTTGCAATGTGGCCGATCTGCCGGAGGTGGCCGGGGCTCCGCTGCTCGGCGCGATCCCGGCCGGGGCGGGTGCGCTGTCGCCCGCCGACTTCCGTGCGAAGGCGCCGAGTTGGCTGTCGGCGCGGTTGAGCGGGGAGTGGGACGCGGGGGCCTTCCGGGAACGGCAGGCGGCGTTCCAGGGAGACGCGCCCTAGCCGGCCGGTGTCGGGACCGGGCGCACCGGGGCCGTATCCGGACGCATGTCCGCGAGGAGGGGACATTCCGTGCGCCCTCGGGAAGAATCGCCGTGAAGGCGGGACCGTTCCCCGGGAGGCTGCCATGCGACTGTCCTCGACCCGCTCCGGCCGGGCGGCGGGCCCCGACGGTGTCCACCATCCGCTGTTCGCCCGCTGCTGGGCGCGCCTCAGCGCGAGCGCGGACACGCGGCTGGGCCTGGCCGAGCTGCGGGAGCGGCTGCTCGCGGGGGTTTCCGGGCGGGTGATCGAGATCGGCGCGGGCAACGGGCTGAACTTCGACCGGTACCCGTCGGCCGTCTCGGAGGTCGTGGCGATCGAACCGGAGCCGCTGCTCCGGCGGTTGGCGCTCCGGGCGGCGCTGCGGGCGGAGGTACCGGTGGATGTCGTACCGGGGACGGCCGAGGCGCTGCCGGTCAAGAGCGAGTCGTTCGACGCGGCCGTGCTGTGCCTGGTGCTGTGCAGTGTCCAGGACGTGCGGCGGGCGCTGGCGGAGGTGCGGCGGGTGCTCAAGCCCGGGGGCGAGGTCCGCTTCCTGGAGCACGGCCGGGGCGGCGGGCACGTGATGCGGGCGGCCCAGCGCGCCCTGGACCACACGGTGTGGCCCCGCCTGGCCGGCGGCTGCCATCTGTCCGGGGCCCCGCTGACCGCGCTGCGCGAGGCGGGCTTCGCCGTCGGCCCCCACCACCATGTGCGCCTCCCGGACCGGGGGCCGAAGCTGCCGTGGTCGTACGGCGTCCTGGGCGCGGCTCGGCGCCCGGGGCCCGTGACGTGAGGGGCGGTGGCCCACCCGGAAGGGTCAGTGCGGTGACCGTCACGGCGCGCGTGCCCCGCCCCGCGCGCCCGGCGCTCCAGGCCCCCGATCTCCCCTCCCACCAGTGCCGTGAAGCGGAGCGGATGTGGGGCGGGTCACACTAGGCTCGGCTGGGGCAAGGAGTGGGACGTCTAGGTGACCTGGAGGCGGTCTTGTTCACATCTGCCGAGGAGAATGTGCCGGGGGCCGAGCCGGGGCAGGGCACCGCGGCCCGGGCGCGCGGGCTGACCAAGGCGTACGGCTCGGGCGAGACCGCCGTGATCGCCCTGGACTCGGTCGACGTGGACATCGCGCGCGGCCGCTTCACCGCCGTGATGGGCCCCTCCGGCTCGGGCAAGTCCACGCTGATGCACTGTCTGGCGGGGCTCGACACCGTCTCGGCCGGTCAGGTGTGGCTCGGGGACACCGAGATCACGGGGTTGAGGGACAAGGAGCTGACCCGGCTGCGGCGCGACCGGATCGGGTTCATGTTCCAGTCGTTCAATCTGATCCCGACGCTGAACGCGGCCGAGAACATCACGCTGCCGATGGACATCGCGGGCCGCAGGCCCGACGAACAGTGGCTGGACCAGGTGATCGACACCCTGGGGCTGCGCGGCCGCCTCAAGCACCGGCCCTCGCAGCTCTCGGGCGGTCAGCAGCAGCGGGTGGCCTGTGCGCGGGCGCTGGCGTCCCGGCCCGAGCTGATCTTCGCCGACGAGCCGACCGGGAACCTGGACTCGCGGGCCGGTCTGGAGGTGCTGGGCTTTCTGCGCAGGGCGGTGGACGAGCTGGGGCAGACGGTCGTGATGGTCACCCACGACCCGGGCGCCGCCGCCCACTCCGACCTGGTGCTCTTCCTCGGCGACGGCAGGATCGTGGACCGGATGGAGCGGCCGACCGCGGACGCCGTGCTGGAGCGGATGAAGGCGTTCGACGTGGTGCGGGGCCGGATCGGCGACGACGCCGTGGCGCAGGAGGACTGATCCGGTGCTCAAGGCGACGCTGAGAAGCTTCCTGGCGCACAAGGGCCGCCTCGCGCTGTCCGCGCTGGCCGTCCTGTTGTCCGTGGCGTTCGTCGCGGGCAGCCTGATCTTCTCCGACACGGTGAGCCGGACCTTCGACCGGCTCTTCGCGTCGACGGCGGCCGATGTGACGGTGGGCCCGAAGGAGGACCTGCGCTCCCCGGTGCCGGGCGGCGCCGTGCAGACCGTTCCGGCCGCGCTGCGGGACAAGGTCGCCAAGGTGCCCGGGGTGGCCTCGGCCCACGCGGACGTGTCCGTGCAGAACGTCGTGGTGGTCGACAGCCGTGACAAGTCGGTGGGTCCGACGACCGGCGCCCCCACCATCGCCATGGCCTGGTACCTCACCGACCGCAGCCCGGTCGAGCTGACCTCGGGTCACGCCCCGCGCGGTGCGGGCGAGGCGCTGCTGGACGCGGACACCGCGAGCAAGAAGCACGTGCGGGTCGGTGACACGCTCACGGTGCAGGCGCAGCCGGGGACCTTCCGGGTCCGGGTGGTCGGCATCGCCACGTTCACCACGACCAATCCCGGCGCGGCCCTGGTCTTCCTGGACCCGGCGGTGGCCGCGCGCGAGCTGCTGGGCTCGGACACCCGAGCCACCGCCATCTCGGTGGACGCGGCCCCGGGCGTCGACGACAAGGTGCTCAAGAGCCGGGTGGCGACGGCCGTCGGCCCCGGGCACTACGACCTGAAGACCGCCGGTGAGCAGGCGAAGTCGGCCGCGGCGAACCTCGGCGGCTTCCTCGACGTGATCAAGTACGTGATGCTGGGCTTCGCCGGGATCGCCGTCCTGGTCGGCATCTTCCTCATCGTCAACACCTTCTCGATGCTGATCGCGCAGCGCACCCGCGAGCTGGGCCTGCTGCGGGCGCTGGGCGCCGACCGGCGGCAGGTGCGCCGCTCGGTGCTCCTGGAGGCGCTGCTCCTCGGGGTGGCCGGCTCGACGCTGGGGCTCGCGGCCGGGATCGGGCTGGCCTACGGGCTGATCCGGCTGATGAGCGCGTTCGGGATGAACCTGAAGGCCACCGAGATGGTGATCGGCTGGGGCACCCCGGTGGCGGCGTACGTGGTCGGGGTGGGCGTCACCTTCGTCGCCGCGTATCTGCCCGCGCGGCGCGCGGCGACCGTCTCCCCGATGGCCGCGCTCTCGGACGCCGAGATCGCGGGCGTCGACAAGCCGCTGACCGCGCGGGCCGTCGCGGGCGGGGTCGTCGGCGTGGCCGGCGCGGCCGCGCTGGCCGGGTGCGTGGCGTCGGACAGGACCGTCACGGCGGCCTCGCTGCTCGGGCTCGGTGTGGTGCTGACGCTGATCGCGACCGTGGTCGCCGGGCCGCTCCTGGTACGCCCGGTGATCCGGGTGCTCGGCGCGGCCTTCCCGGCGCTGTTCGGCTCGGTGGGCCGGATGAGCCAGCGCAACGCGCTGCGCAATCCGCGCCGTACGGGCGCCACTGCGGCCGCGCTGATGGTGGGGCTCGCGCTGGTGGGCGGGATGTCGGTGGCGAGCGCGTCGATGTCGGCGTCGTTCGACCGGCAGATCGACCGCACGCTGGGCGCCGACTACGTCGTGCAGAGCCAGAACTTCACGCCGTTCACCAAGGAGGTCACCCGCGCGGTCGAGGGCACACCGGGTGTCGGACTGGTCGTACGGCAGCGGCTCACCCCGCTGGCGCTGCGGCTGCCCGACGGCAAGCGGGTGGAGACGGCGGCCGCGGGGTACGGCCCGCACCTCGACCAGGTCGCCCATCTGGCCTACACCCAGGGTGGGACGGCGGCCGCGCTGGCGGACGGGCATCTGGCGATGGACGCCGGGTTCGCGAAGGACCACCGGGTGAAGGTCGGCAGCGTGCTCCCGGTGGAGTTCCCGGGCGGACGGCGGGCCACGCTGACGGTCGGCGCGCTCACCAACCTGGACACCGGCGAGGGCTTCGGCACCCAGGGCGGTGTCTTCTTCGGCCTGGGCACCCTGGAGAAGCACGTGCCCGGCGCCCAGGACTCCTCCCTCTACGTCAACGCCTCCCCCGGCACGAGCGCGAGCGAGCTGCGCGGCGCGCTGAACTCCTCCCTCAAGCCGTTCCCGCAGGTACAGGTGCGCGACCAGGCCGACTACAAGAAGCTGGTCCACGACCAGATCTCCGTCCTGCTCTACCTGGTGTACGCCCTGCTCGGCCTCGCCATCGTCATCGCCGTGCTCGGCGTGGTGAACACGCTCGCCCTCTCGGTCGTGGAGCGCACCCGCGAGATCGGCCTGCTGCGCGCGATCGGGCTCAGCAGGCGGCAGTTGCGCCGGATGATCCGGCTGGAGTCGGTGGTGATCGCGGTCTTCGGCGCGGTCCTCGGACTCGCCCTCGGCCTGGTCTGGGGCGTCTGCGGCCAGCAGGTCCTGGCCCTGCGCGGTCTGAAGGAACTGGCCGTCCCCTGGGGCACGATCGTCGCCGTGGTGATCGGCGCGGCGGTGGTCGGCGTGGTCGCGGCCCTGCTCCCGGCGCTGCGCGCCTCGCGGATGAACGTGCTGGCGGCCATCGCGCACGAGTGAGCCCCGCGTTCGGCCCCGGCCGGGTGCGCGCCGTGATGGAATCGCAGGGTCAGCGCAACTCGCCTCAGACCCAGGAGAGTTCATGCCTCGCCCGTTCCGGTTCGGAGTCAACATGCTCGCCCCGTCGCCCGGCGCCGAGTGGCGGGCGAGATGTCGGCTGGCGGAGGAACTGGGGTACGACGTGATCCTGGTCCCCGATCATCTCGGCATGGTCGCGCCGTTCCCCGCGCTGGTGGCGGCCGCGGCGGTGACCGAGCGGCCCCGGCTCGGGACGCTGGTGCTCAACGCGGGGCTGTGGAACCCCGCACTCCTGGCCCGCGAGGTCGCCACCACGGACGCGCTGACCGACGGGCGTCTGGAGCTGGGCCTGGGTACCGGGTACGTCCGCGCCGAGCACGAGCGGGCCGGGCTGCCGTTCGGTGCCCCGCAGGAGCGGGCGGACCATCTGCGCCGCACGGTGGAGGAGTTGGAGCGGCTGCTCGGCTCCGGCGAGGCGGGGTTCCACCCCGTGCAGGAGCGGGTGCCGCTGCTGATCGGCGGCGACGGCGAGCGCACGCTGCCGCTGGGGGTGGCGCACGCGGACGTCGTCGGCTTCACCGGGGCACGGATGGTGGGCGGGCGACTGCGCGCGCTCCCGGCGAAGGAGGTGGCCGAGCGCGTGGCCCGCTACGAGGAGCTGGCGGCGGACCGTGCCGTGGCCGCGGAGCGGAACCTGCTGATCCAGACCGTCGCCGTCACCGGCGATCCCGCGGCCGCGCTCGGCCCGCTGCTGGAGCGGCAGCCGCAGTTGTCCCTGGAGGAGGCGCTGGAGCTGCCCGTCGTCCTGGTCGGCTCGCTGGAGGAGGTCGTGGCGAAGGCGCTCGCGCTGCGGGAGCGGTACGGGTTCTCGTATCTGACCGTGCTGGAGCCGTACCTGGAGGTGTTCGCGCCGGTGCTGGAGCGGCTGCGGGCCGCGGACGCCTAGACCATTCGGGGTTTTCGTTCCGTTTCGAGACGGTATACATGCTTCCGTACCGCGTGACCCGCACGGGGTGCGCCCGGGCGCGGTGTGGAGCCCGTACGGCCCGGACGCGGCCGTACGTCCTGCGGGCGTCCCGGCGCAGCGCGCGTCGGGGCCGCCGGGCGCCCCCGCTACCGCCTTCCGGAAGAGGGATGCGCCATGACGACAGACACCGGCGACGGGCAGGTCGGCTTCGCCGATCTCGAACTGGCCCCCGAGATCGTGGGGGCGCTGACCGCGCTCGGCTACGAGGAGCCCACCCCGATCCAGCAGGAGGCGATCCCGCCGCTGCTGGCGGGGCACGACCTGCTGGGGCAGGCGGCGACGGGCACCGGCAAGACCGCCGCGTTCGCGCTGCCGCTGATCCAGCGCCTGGCGCGCGGCGGCAAGCGCGGCGGGGGGCCCTCCGCACTGGTGCTGACGCCGACCCGCGAGCTGGCCATCCAGGTGTCGGAGGCGGTTCATCGCTACGGCACCGACCTGGGCGTACGCGTCCTGCCGGTGTACGGCGGCCAGCCCATCGGACGCCAGCTGCGCGAATTGCAGCGCGGCGTGGACGTGGTGGTGGCGACACCGGGCCGGGCGCTCGACCACATCGCGCGGGGCACGCTGAAGCTGGACGACCTGCGCACGGTCGTCCTCGACGAGGCCGACGAGATGCTGGACATGGGCTTCTCGGAGGACATCGACGCGATCCTGGAGCATCTGCCCGAGGAGCGGCAGACGGTGCTGTTCTCGGCGACGATGCCCGCGCGGATCGACTCCATGGCGCGCAAGCACCTCAGCGACCCGGTCCGGGTGCGCATCGAGCGGGAGGCGCCCGCGCCGGGCGAGGCACCCCGGGTGCGCGAGTCGGCGTACGTCGTGGCGCGGAACCAGAAGCCGGCCGCGCTGGGGCGGCTGCTCGACGTGGAGTCGCCGGAGGCGGCGATCGTGTTCTGCCGCACCCGCGACCAGGTGGACCAGCTCTCCGAGACGCTGAACGGCCGCGGTTACCGCGCCGAGGCGCTGCACGGCGGGCTGAGCCAGGAGCAGCGGGACCGGGTGATGGGGCGGCTGCGCAGCGGTACGGCGGACCTGCTGGTGGCGACCGATGTGGCGGCGCGCGGCATCGACGTGGAGCATCTGACGCACGTGATCAACTACGACGTGCCCTCGGCGCCCGAGTCGTACGTCCACCGGATCGGGCGCGTGGGCCGCGCGGGCCGCGAGGGCGTGGCGATCACGCTGGCGGAGCCGCGCGAGTCCCGGATGCTCAAGACGATCGAGCGGGTGACCGGGCGGAAGGTGCCGCTGGAGAAGGTGCCGTCGGTGGCGGACCTGCGGGCCCGGCGCCTGGAGCTGACCCGGGCGGCGCTGCACGAGAGTCTGCTCGACGACGAGGACCTGGAGCGGTTCCGGGTGGTGGTGGAGACCCTCGGGGACGAGTTCGACGTGATGGACGTGGCGCTGGCTGCGGTGAAGCTGGCGCACGAGTCGGGCGGCGCCGCCTTCGACGAGGAGGAGATTCCCGAGATCACGCCTCGTGACCGGGACCGTGATCGCGGCCGGGACCGGCGGGACCAGGACCGGGGCCAGCGCGGGCGCCGGGCGCCGCGGCGTTCCTCGCCGGGGATGACGCGGCTGTTCGTGGGCGCCGGGCGCAGCGCGGGCATCCGGCCGCAGGACCTGGTGGGCGCCATCGCCGGGGAGTCGCGGCTGGACGGGCGGGACATCGGCTCGATCGAGATCGCGGACCGCTTCTCGCTGGTGGAGGTGCCCGACGAGGCGGCGGAGGACGTGATCCACGCGTTGCGCGGTGCCTCGATCAAGGGGCGGCGGGCGCAGGTCCGGCGGGAGCGGGAACAGCGCTGAGCCGAAGGGACCGGCAGGGGAAATCCTCTGGCCCGGCCGGACGGCGTTCTGGTTGGGTCGGGGGACATGAGCGATCTTCAGATCCGGCCCGCCGCCGTCCCCGACATCGACGCCGTCCTGGAGTTCTGGCGGCAGGCGGCGGAGGGCACGAGCATCAGTGACGACCGGGAGGGAGTGGCCCGGCTCCTCGCGACGGACCCCGAGGCACTGCTGCTCGCGGAGCGCGCGGGGGCACTGGTAGGGACGGTCATCGCGGGTTTCGACGGCTGGCGCTGCTCGGCGTACCGCCTCGCCGTGCACCCGGACCACCGACGTCGGGGCATCGCGAGCGCGCTGCTGGAGGCGGCGGAGCGGCGGTTCGCCGCGCTCGGCGGGCGCCGGGCGGACGCGATGGTGCTGGTGCGCAACGAGACGGCGCACCATGCCTGGGGCGCGGCGGGGTACGTGCCCGAGGAGCACTGGCGCCGCTGGGTGAAGCCGCTGACGTCCTGAGGCCGGACCGGCCCGGCCGCACGGACGCTTTGCTTTTCCTTTACCCTGTAGGTGTCATCCGGTCTTCGACGAAAGGTTGTGAGCGTCCGCCCATGGGCGAGCCTCCCAGTACGCGACATCGCGCGTTCCGCGCCCCGGTGCCCGATCATGGGACGGGGGTGACCCGATGACCGAAGTGCTGCTCCTTGTGGTGGCGGTTCTGCTGTCGCTCGCCTGCGGCGCCTTCGTGGCGGCCGAGTTCTCGCTGACCACGGTCGAGCGCGGCGAGCTGGAGCGGGCCGCGGCGCGCGGCGAACGCGGGGCCTCCGGTGCGCTGAAGGCCGTGCGCAGTCTGACCTTCCAGCTCTCCGGCGCGCAGCTCGGCATCACCGTGACCAACCTGGTGGTCGGTATGCTGGCCGAGCCGTCGATCGCCAAGCTGCTGTCGGGGCCGTTCCGGTCGATGGGTCTGTCGGCGACCACCGCGAGTTCGGTCGCGCTGGTACTGGGCACGGCCCTCTCCACGGTGTTCCTGATGGTCGTCGGCGAGCTGGTGCCGAAGAACTGGGCGATCTCCTCGCCACTGGCGGTGGCCAAGCGGGTGGGGACGCCGCAGCGGTGGTTCAGCAATGTCTTCCGCCCGTTCATCACCCATCTGAACAACACGGCCAACCGCGTGGTGCGCCGCTTCGGTCTGGAGCCCGCGGAGGAGCTGGCCTCGGCGCGCGGACCGCAGGAACTGGTGGCGCTGGCCCGGCACTCGGCGCGGCAGGGCGCGCTGGAGGCGGACACCGCCGAGCTGTTCGTGCGCACGCTGAACCTGGCCGACCTGACGGCGGAGAACGTGATGACGCCCCGCGTGCAGGTCGTCGCCCTGGACACCCAGGCGACCTGCGAGGACGTGGCGAACGCGACCCGTGCGACCGGGCTTTCGCGCTTCCCGGTGTACCGGGGCGGTCTCGACGCGGTGGTGGGTGTCGCGCACATCAAGGACGTGCTCGCGGTGCCTGCCGGGGACCGGCCGGTGCGCTCGGTCACGCAGATCATGCGCGACCCGCTGCTGGTGCCGGAGTCCCTGACCGTGGACCGGCTCCTGGACCGGCTGTCCGGCCGCCGCACCATGGCGGTCGTCATCGACGAGTACGGCGGCACGGCGGGCGTCGCGACGCTGGAGGACATCGTGGAGGAGGTCGTCGGCGAGGTCCGCGACGAGCACGACCCGCACGAGACGCCCGACCTCGCGCCCGACGGCACCGACGACGAGGGGCGTCTGGTGTACGCGGCGGACGGCGCCGCCCGCACCGATCAGCTCGCGAGCATCGGGCTGCGGGTGCCCGAGGGGCCCTACGAGACGCTGGCCGGGCTCGTCGCGACCCGGCTCGGCCGGATACCCGAGGCCGGGGACCGGGTCGAGGTCGCCGGCTGGCGGCTGGACGTGACGGACGCCTCCGGGCACCGGGCCGCGCGGGTGAGGCTGCACGCGCCGTGGGGCACGGTCCGGGGCGGGGCGGAACACGGTGAGCGGACGGAGGGGGCGCGATGACCGCAGTACAGCTTCTGATCGGACTGGCGACGCTGGTCGTCAACGCCTTCTTCGTGGGCGCCGAGTTCGCGCTGATCTCGGTGCGGCGCTCCCAGGTCGAGCCGCTGGCCCAGGAGGGCGACAAGCGGGCACGTCGGGTGCTGTGGGGTCTGGAGCACGTCTCCGCGCTGCTCGCGGCGGCACAGCTCGGCATCACCCTGTGCACCCTGGTCCTCGGTGTGGTCGCGGAGCCCGCGATCGCGCATCTGCTGGAGCCGGTGTTCCACGCGGTGGGCGTGCCCTCCAGCGCGGGGCACGTGGTGTCGTTCGTGATCGCGCTGACGCTGGCGACGTATCTGCACATGCTGCTCGGGGAGATGGTCCCGAAGAACATCGCGCTCGCGGAGCCGGTGCGCAGCGCGCTGCTGCTCGGGCCTCCGCTGGTCGCGCTGTCCCGCGCCCTGCGCCCGGTGATCTTCACGGTCAACGCCTTCGCCAACGGCCTGCTGAAGCTGCTCCGCGTCGAGGCCAAGGACGAGGTGGCGGCCAGTTTCACCGACACCGAACTGGCCGAGATCGTCAAGGACGCCAGCGAGGCGGGTCTCATCGACGACCGCGCCCAGGAACGCCTCCACGACGCCCTCGAACTCGGCAGCCGCCCGGTCCGCGACGTCGTCGTCCCCCTGGAACGCGTCGTCTACGCCCGCGTCGGCATCACTCCGGAACAACTGGAACGCCTCTCCGCCGAGTCGGGCTTCTCCCGCTTCCCGGTGGTCGACAACGGCCGCCGCATCGTCGGCTACCTCCACGTCAAGGACGCCCTCGACGCCTCTCCCCGCGACATGCCCTTCCCCCTCGCCGACATGCGCCCCATCGCCCGTATCCGCGAGACCAGTCCCCTGGACGACGTCCTCACGGCGATGCGCGGCAGCCGGACCCACGTGGCGGCGGTGATCGGGGAGGACGGGCGACTGGCGGGACTGGTGACGATGGAGGACGTACTGCGGGAGCTGTTCGGCCAGACGGCGTGAGGGGTGCCGTCCGGCGGTGGGGGCGGGACCCTGCGACGCACCTGGAGTTCGGCGCCCCTGCGGGTCGGGCTCGGCTGGAGCGACGCGGACCTGGGCGGCGCGGGGCCCGGCGGAGTGGCGCGCGTTCCGTGCGCCCGGCGCGCGTGCCGACCGCCGGCGGGACGAACCGGCACGGCGGCAGGGGGTGCGGCGGCGGACGGACGGAGCGGCACCAGGGACCGCAGCCGCGCCGCGCAGGGCACCGTGGGGGTACCGACCGGTGAGTATGCGGGGCAGGGATACCATCGCTTTCGCCATGCACACGAATTCCACGCCTCCCGCGCACACCAGCCTTGTCGCCGTCGGCGACTCCTTCACCGAGGGGATGTCGGATCTGCTGCCCGACGGGTCCTATCGGGGATGGGCCGATCTTCTCGCCGCGCGGATGGCGGCACGGCAGCCGGGGTTCCGGTACGCCAACCTCGCGGTGCGGGGGAAGCTGATCGGGCAGATCGTCGAGGAGCAGGTGGATCTCGCGGCCGCGATGCGGCCGGATGTGATCACGCTGGTCGGCGGGCTGAACGACACCCTGCGGCCCAAGTGCGACATGGGCCGGGTCAAGGGCCTGCTGACCGAGGCGGTCGAGCGGCTGGCGCCGCACTGCGAGCAGCTCGTGCTGATGCGCAGCCCCGGCCGCCAGGGCCCCGTGCTCGAACGGTTCCGGCCGCGCATGGAGGAGTTGTTCGACTGCGTGGACGGGCTCGCGGAGAAGCACGGCGCCGTCGTCGTCGACCTGTACGGCGCGGCCTCGCTGTCCGACCCCCGGATGTGGGACGTGGACCGGCTCCACCTCACCCACGAGGGCCACCGCAGGGTCGCGGAGGCGGTGTGGCAGTCGCTCGGCTACGAGCCCGAGGACGCCGACTGGCACACCCCGATGCCGCCCACCCCGCTGCCGGGCTGGATGGACCGCCGCGTGGCGGACGCCCGCTTCGCGCGGACGTACCTCCTGCCGTGGATAGGCCGCCGTCTGACCGGCCGTTCCTCGGGCGACGGACGGCCGGCCAAGCGCCCCGACCTGCTGCCGTACGAGGACCTCACGGGCTCCTTGTAGGTTCCTCCGAACAACCCCAGGGCGCTGGCCTGCACGAATTGCCAGTAAACTCGGTGCACGTGACTTCAGCGCCCGCCAAGCCCCGCATCCCGAACGTCCTCGCCGGACGCTACGCCTCCACCGAGCTCGCCTCGCTCTGGTCGCCCGAGCAGAAGGTGAGGATGGAGCGGCAGCTCTGGCTCGCCGTGCTGCGGGCGCAGAAGGACCTCGGCATCGACGTGCCCGACGAGGCCATCGCCGACTACGAACGCGTCCTCGACACCGTGGACCTGAACTCGATCGCCGAGCGCGAGAAGGTCACCCGGCACGACGTGAAGGCCCGGATCGAGGAGTTCAACGCCCTCGCCGGTCACGAGCACGTGCACAAGGGCATGACCTCCCGCGACCTCACGGAGAACGTCGAGCAGCTCCAGATCCGTGTCTCCCTGGAGCTGATGCGCGACCGTACCGTCGCCGTCCTCGCCCGCCTCGGCAAGCTCGCGGCGGAGTACGGCGAGCTGGTCATGGCCGGCCGCTCGCACAATGTCGCCGCCCAGGCCACCACTCTCGGCAAGCGCTTCGCCACGGCGGCCGACGAGCTGCTCGTGGCGTACGAGCGCGTCGAGGAGTTGCTCGGCCGCTACCCGCTGCGCGGCGTCAAGGGACCGGTCGGCACCGCCCAGGACATGCTCGACCTGCTCGGCGGTGACGCCGCCAAGCTGGCCGAGCTGGAGCAGCGGATCGCCGCCCACCTCGGCTTCTCGCACGCGTTCACCTCGGTCGGTCAGGTCTACCCCCGCTCGCTGGACTACGAAGTCGTCACCACGCTGGTCCAGCTCGCGGCGGCGCCGTCCTCGCTGGCCAAGACGATCCGCCTCATGGCGGGCAACGAGCTGGTCACCGAGGGCTTCAAGCCGGGCCAGGTCGGCTCCTCCGCGATGCCGCACAAGATGAACACCCGCTCCTGCGAGCGCGTCAACGGCCTGATGGTCGTCCTGCGCGGCTACGCCTCGATGACCGGCGAGCTGGCGGGCGACCAGTGGAACGAGGGCGACGTGTCCTGCTCGGTGGTGCGCCGGGTCGCGCTGCCGGACGCGTTCTTCGCGCTGGACGGCCTGCTGGAGACGTTCCTGACCGTGCTCGACGAGTTCGGCGCCTTCCCGGCGGTGGTCGCGCGCGAGCTGGACCGCTACCTGCCGTTCCTCGCCACCACCAAGGTGCTGATGGCCGCGGTGCGGTCCGGGGTCGGCCGCGAGGTCGCGCACGAGGCGATCAAGGAGAACGCCGTCGCCACCGCGCTCGCCATGCGGGAGCAGGGTGCCGACCGCAACGACCTGCTGGACAAGCTCGCCGCCGACGAACGACTGCCGTTGGACCGCGCGCAGTTGGAGGCCCTGATGGCCGACAAGCTGTCCTTCACCGGCGCCGCCGCCGACCAGGTCGGCGTGCTGGTGGGCCGGATCGACGCGATCGCCGCCAAGCACCCTGAGGCCGCCCGCTACACCCCCGGAGCGATCCTCTGACCCGCTTCACCCAGGCGCAGCTGGAGGCCGCCCGCGACCGTCTCGTCCCCGACGTGATCGCGGACGGCCTCCATGTGCTGTTCTGCGGCATCAACCCCGGTCTGATGTCGGCCGCGACGGGCCACCACTTCGCCCGGCCCGGCAACCGCTTCTGGCCCGTACTCCACCGCTCCGGCTTCACCCCCCGCCTGCTGAAGCCCGCCGAGGAACGCGACCTGCTCGCCTGCGGCCTCGGCATCACCAACGTCGTCGCCCGCGCCACCGCCCGCGCCGACGAGCTGAAGCCCGAGGAATACCGCGAGGGCGGCCGCCTGCTGGCCGCCAAGGCCGAGCGGTACGCCCCGCGCTGGCTCGCCGTGGTCGGCGTGACGGCCTATCGCTCCGCCTTCGCGGACCGCACCGCCCAAATCGGCCCCCAGGAACGGACCTTCGGCGACACCCGGGTGTGGGTCCTGCCCAACCCCAGTGGTCTGAACGCCCATTGGACACTGGAGACGATGGCGGAGGAGTTCGCCCGGCTGCGGGAGGCGGCGACGGAGGCGTAGCCGCGCCGGCTCAACGCCACCGCGGCGGGACGGCGGCCAACCGCGAGCGACGGTCCCACGTGGGGGGCCGTCGCTCCGGCTTGAACCACGGGGCCCCGTTGTCGAGCCAGCTCCGGCGCAGTGACCGCACCTGATGCGGCCGCTCGTCACCGTGCCCCGGCTCCGTTCCACAGCAGTCGCAGATCACATGGAGCGCGCAGCCGAACGCGTCGAAGCGGGCGTCGCCCGCGTCCCATGCGCAGACGCGGCAAACGGTCTCGGCGGCGAACCTCATGCCGCAGGTTATCGCCGTCACCGCCTGGGACCGACTCTACGGCGGAGCCGTCCGCGTCACCGTCGCCAGCAGCTCCGCCTCGTCCGCCGGGTCCCGGTCGGCCACGCCCACCGCCACCCAGGCGCCGTCCTCCGCCTGCCACACGTCCAGTTCGTCGGTGCGCAGACAGAGCGTGGCCCAGGGCTCGGGTATGGACTCGCCCCGCGCCAGCCGGACCCGGAGGGTGAGCATCCCCCAGACGGGGCCACCGCCCCAGCGCTCGTCGAGCCGTGCGGCTATCGCCCCGCACAGCGCGTGCAGGTCCTCCGCCGCACCCGCCCGCACCCCGGCGTCCCCCGCCCCGAGCCCCTGACCGGTCTCCAGGACCACGGTGTGATGCCCGACCCCGCCCGCCGGCAGATCCAGGGCGCGGAGCCGGTCGATGGCGGCGAGGTGCCGTGCGACGACGTCCATGGGTCCAGTAAAGCGGGGTGCACTGACAATTGGCGGGGCGTCATGCTCTCCCTCCGGACCGCGCCACGCCCTCAGGCGTCCCGGCGCCGTACGCACCACGCCCCCGCGAGGAGCGCCGCCGCCGTCCACAGCGCGGTGACCGCGAGCCCGGACCAGGGGCCGAGGGCGCCGTCCCAGCTGCTGTGCAGGGCGATCTGGCCGGCCCGGTCGGGCAGATAGTCCGCGGCGCCGGAGGAGAGGTCGCCGATGACGAAGGACACGATCAGCAGGAAGGGGATCAGCAGGGCGAGCGTGGTGACGCCGCTGCGCAGAACGGCCGCGAGTCCGGCGGCGAGGAGCGCCATCAGCGTCAGGTACAGCGCGCAGCCGAGGGCGCCGCGCAGCCCGTCGCCCCAAGGGGGTGCTTGCGCACCGAGGTTGACCCGGCCCACCGCGAGGGTCAGCACTCCGGTGAGCAGACCGACCGCGCACACCGGCAGTGCGACGGCCGCGGCCTTGGCGGCGAACCAGCGGGAGCGGTCCGGAGCGGCGGCGAGCGTCAGCCGGAGCGCACCGCCCCGGTACTCCCCCGCCACCGCCAGCGCACCGAAGGCGACCGCCGCGATCTGGCCGAGGCTCACGCCGAAGTACACCGAGAACAGGGCGTCGGAGTGATCGGGATGCGCCGAGGTGACCGCCGAAAAGCCCACGGTGACGAGGAGGACGGCGGAGAGAGCGCCCACCAGCGACCGCAGCGTACGGATCTTGAGCCACTCGGCGTGCAGGACCGGGACGAACGGCATGGTCAGACCTCCTGGGACTGTGCGGTGAACTCGGCCTCGGCGGCCGTGAGATCGAGGTACGCCTCTTCCAGGCCGGCTTCCTGGGCGGCGAGTTCGAGCACCGGCAGCCCCGCCTCGGCCAGCAGCCGCCCCAGCTCCTCCGCGGAGGCGCGCCCAACGGTCCACGCGCCGTCCGCGCCCCGCTCCGCCTCGTGGCCGTGTCGCAGGAGCAGCGCGCCGAGGGCGTCGGCGTCGGCCGTACGTACCCGGACCCGGGGCCGCACCCGCGCGTCGATGAACTCCCGTACCGGTGTGTCCGCGAGGAGGCGGCCCCGGCCGAGGATCACCAGATGGTCCGCGAACGCGGCCGTCTCGCCCATCAGATGGCTGGACACCAGGACCGTACGCCCCTCGGCGGCCAGCTCCCGCAGCAGCGAGCGGACCCAGACGATGCCTTCGGGGTCGAGGCCGTTGGCGGGTTCGTCGAGCAGGATCACCTCGGGGTCGCCGAGCAGCGCGGCGGCGATGCCGAGCCGCTGGCGCATCCCGAGGGAGAAGGTCCGCACCCGGCGCCGGGCCACGGAGGCGAGCCCGGTCCGCTCCAGGACGGCGCCGGCTCGCGCCACGGGGATGCGGTTGGCCGCCGCCAGCACCCTGAGGTGGTCGTACGCCGTGCGGGCACCGTGCGCCGCACGGGCGTCCAGCAGGGAACCCACCCGGCGCAGCGGCTCGGTGAGGCGGTCGTAGGGGCGGCCGTCGAGGGTGGCGGTGCCGGAGGTGGGCCGGTCGAGACCGAGGACGAGCCGCATGGTGGTGGACTTGCCCGCTCCGTTGGGTCCGAGGAAGCCGGTGACGCGGCCGGGGCGGACGGTGAGGGTCAGTCCGTCGACGACGCGTCTGCCGCCGTACTCCTTGGTGAGGTCGCGCAGTTCGATGCTGGTCATGGCAGTGAGCCTCGCCGGACGCTCGCCCCCGCGCCTCCCCCCGGCGTGGGGATCTCCTCCCCCGTGCGAGGGAGGTGCGTCACCCGCGCGGCCTGCGACGATGGCGCCATGGTCCGCTTCCTGCGCCCGCTGCTGCGCGGGACGACGTACACACGCCTGCTGCATCTGTGGGTGCCGATGCTGATCGTCAGCGTCTGGCTCTTCATCGACCCCCGTACGCCGTGGATGCCCGCGCTCCTGATCGCGCCGGCCGGTCTCGCGTCCGGGGTGCGCATGGGCGAGGGAGTGCAGGCGCGGCTGCTGCTGACGCCCGGTGAGAGGGAGCCGGGCATCTCCGCGGTCCCGGCGGCCTCCTGGCGGGACCGATGGCGCACCGTGCTCTGGCTGGAGGTGCGGATGGTCCTCGGGGCGGTCGCGGTGTTCGCCTGCGTGTGGCTGCCGACGCTCACCTTCGACCTCAGCAAGTACGCCTGGGGAAAGCCGCCTTCGGGTCTCCCCATCCTGGACCGGCTGCCGCCGCACCCGGCGTACGCGCTGTTGGCCCCGCTCCCGCTGCTCGTCCTGTACGGCGCGGTGGTCGGGCTCGGCACGCTCGTCACGGCGTGCGCACGGCAGTTGCTCGGTCGCTCGGCCGCCGAACGTCTGGCCGCGCTGGAGGAGCGCACCGAGCTGCTGCTCGAACGGACCCGGATCGCGCGGGAGTTGCACGACTCGATCGGTCACGCGCTGACCGTGGCGGTGGTCCAGGCGGGCGCCGCGCGGGCCGCGGACGACGCGGAGTTCACCGGACGCGCGCTGACCGCCATCGAGGAGACCGGCCGGGCCGCGCTGGAGGATCTGGAGCGGGTGCTCGGGGTGCTGCGCGAGGCGGAGCGACCGGTGGCCGCGCGGCCCACGCTGACGGCCGCGGACCGGCTGCTGGAGTCGGCGCGGGCCTCGGGCGCCGAGGTGGACTCCGTGGTGACGGGTCCGGTGGCGGCGGTGCCGGGCCCGGTGTCCCGCGAGGGCTACCGCATCCTCCAGGAGGCTCTGACCAACGTCCTGCGGCACGCCGGGCCGGTGCCCGTGCGGGTCCGGGTGACCGTCGCCGGGCAGCGGCTCACGCTGGAGATACGCAATCCGCTCCCGGCGGTCCGGGCCGACAGCCGTGGGGGCAGCGGGCTGCGCGGCATCCGCGAGCGGGCGGCGCTGCTCGGCGGCACCGCCCTGACCGGCCCGGACGAGGGCGAATGGCGGGTGCGGGCGGAACTGCCGCTCGGCTGAGACGGAGCGGAGGAGCGCGCCACCACTCGGCCGACACGAAGGCGCCCGCGCTGATCTACGCTGGCCGGATGCCGGTCACCGTACTGCTCGTCGACGACGAACCCCTGGTCCGCGCCGGTCTGCGGGCCGTGCTGAACGCACAGCCCGGCATCGAGGTGGTCGGCGAGGCCGCCGACGGCGCGGCCGTCATCCCGCTGGTGCGGCAACTCCGGCCGGACGTCGTGGCGATGGACGTGCGGATGCCCCTCCTCGACGGCATCGAGGCCACCCGGGCGGTGCTGCGCACGGTGAGCGAGCCGCCCAAGATCCTCGTGGTGACGACCTTCGAGGAGGACGAGTACGTGTACGAGGCGCTGCGCGCGGGCGCGGACGGCTTCCTGCTGAAGCGGGCCCGCCCGGAGGAGATCGCGCACGCGGTGCGCCTGGTCGCGGCGGGCGACTCGCTGCTGTTCCCGGCGTCCGTACGGCAGTTGGCCACCCGTTACGGCGGAGGGCGGCGCGCCTTCGACCCCCTGGCGGCGGCCCGGCTGACGGAGCGGGAGGCGGAGGTGCTGCGGCTCATGGCGCGGGGACTGACGAACGCGGAGATCGCCGGCCGGCTGGTGGTCGGCGTCGAGACGGTGAAGTCGCATGTGAGCGCGGTGCTGGCCAAGCTCGGGGCGCGCGACCGGACGCAGGCGGTCATCGCCGCGTACGAGTCGGGGTTCGTCGCGCCGGGATGACCCCCGCCCGCCCCTCGCCGGGATCGGCGGGCCCGAGTACGATCCGCCCCACGACGCCCGCGAGCTGGGAGGACGGACCGTGGGGCAGCTTACCGGTGGCGATCCCTCGCTGCTGCGGAGGATCAACTCCGCGGTGGTGCTGCGCGCGCTGCGCGACACGGAGTGCGCGACGCTCACCGAGATCACCCGGGTGACCGGGCTGTCGCGGCCCACCGTCGAGGGGGTCGTGGAGGGGCTGGCCGAGGCGGGGCTCGTGGTGGAGACGGCGGCCGAGGAGGGGACGGCCCGGCGGCAGGGGCGCCCGGCGCGGCGGTTCCGGTTCCGGGCCGAGGCGGGGCATCTGCTGGGCCTGGAGATAGGCGCGCACCGGGTGGTGGCGACCTTGTCCGACCTGGACGGACGGGTCCTCGGCACCCAGACCAGACCCGTCGACGAGAAGGCCCCCGCCGACGAGCGCCTGGAGCGGCTGCGCGGCACGGTCGCCGAGCTGCTGCGCCGGGCCGGGGTCGCCCGTGGCTCGCTGCGCGCGGTCGGGGTGGGCACGCCGGGCATCGTGGAGGCCGACGGAACGGTTCGCCTGGGTACGGCGCTGCCCGGCTGGACGGGGCTGCGGCTCGGGGACCGGCTGAGCCGTTCGTTCAAGTGCCCGGTGCTCGTGGAGAACGACGCCAACGCGGCCGTCGTGGCCGAGCGCTGGAAGGGCGCGGCGGCGAAGAGCGACGACGTGGTGTTCGTGCTGGCCGGTCTCAGTCCGGGCGCGGGCGCGCTGATCGGCGGGCGGCTGCACCGGGGGTTCGGCGGGGCGGCCGGGGAGATCGGGGCGCTGCATCTGCTGGGCCGCGAGGCCACCCCGGAGACGCTGCTGTCCACCACGGACGAGCCGCTGCCCCCGCTGGACGAGCAGGCGGTCACCGAGGTGTTCGCGCTGGCCCGCGAGGGCGACCGGGCGGCGCGGGCCGCCGTGGAGCGCTTCATCCAGCGCCTGGTGCACGACGTGGCGGCGCTGGTCCTGGCCCTCGATCCCGAACTCGTCGTCATCGGCGGCTGGGCGGCCGGTCTGGACGGCGTCCTGGACCCCCTGCGCCGCGAGCTGTCCCGCTACTGTCTGCGCCCCCCGGGCGTCGCCCTCTCCCTCCTGGGCGAGACGGTCGTCGCCATGGGCGCGCTGCGGCTGGCGCTGGCGCATGTGGAACGGCAACTGTTCGCGGTGGAGGGGGCGGTGGGGGCGGGCGACTGAGCCGGCCCGGCCGTACAACACCGCACGCCCCGCCCGGCAGGCGAGGCGTGCGGTCGGTTCAGAGCCCCCGTCAGGACGCCCGGCGCGCCGGATCCTCGTGTATCTCCACGTCCGGGGAGTCCCCGAACGTCAGCCGGCACGTGTCCGCCCGGTACGTCGCCACGGAGAGCGCCGCCGTGCGGCCCGCCGCGTGGAAGCGCGTCGTCAGGACCAGGACCGGGGAGCCCGGCAGCCGGTCGAGTTCGCGGGCGTCGTCCGCCCCGGCGGAGCCGAGTTCGACGGCGCGGTCCTGACCGTCCAGCTCCAGCCGGTGCAGCTCGCGCAGCACCGCACGCGCGCGGGACGGCCCCGAGGGCGCGTCGATCGCGGTGAGGTCGGGCACCGAGGCAGCCGGGACGTAGAGCAGTTCGGTGGCGACGGTGCGGCCGTGCGAGGTGCGGGAGCGGCGCACGGTGTGCACCTCTTGCCCGCCCGTCTCCAGCGCGGCGGCGACGGACGCGGGTGGCACGGACCGTACACAGTCCACGGGCTGCCAGGCGTCGTCCCCGGCCCCCGGCCAGGTGTGCCGCGAGGTGCCGACGGCCACGCCCATGCGCGGCGGTGCGACGGTGGTGCCGACGCCCCGGCGGCGCTGGAGGCGGCCCTCCAGCTCCAGTTGCTCGAGCGCCTGGCGCAGCGTGGCACGGGCCACGCCGTAACGGGCCGCGAGGTCGCGTTCGTTCGGCAGGATCTCGCCGACCGAGAACTCCGAGTCGAGTGCCTCGGTGAGCACGGTCTTGAGATGCCAGTACTTCGGTTCCGGCACCGATTCCAGTTGCGTGGTCCCCACCCTGTCCTCCGCAAGCCGTTGTCCGGCGGTTTTGGCGCCCTTGTTTATTAAAGGTTGTTGCAGTTATCAGTGACCATAAAACGGGCCTGATTCTTGGTCAAGACCAATCCTCTCTCCAGGGCCCATATCGGCGGGGCCCGGACACCCGGGCGTTCACACGGTGTTCGCGAGAGAGCGCAGCTTGTCCGGGTTGCGGACGATGTAGACCGTGCTGACGAGGCCGTCCACGATGTCGACCTGGAACACCGAGTCGGGCTTGCCGTCGATCAGGACGAGCACCGCGACGCCGCCGTTGACCTCGACGAACTCGTACGACATCCCGGGTACGACGCCCTTGCCGGTGGCGCCCACGAGGAAGCGGCCGACCTTGTCCGCGGTGTGCAGCTCGCGCACCGGCGCCTTCGCCTTGCCGCCGCTGTCGCCGACGAGCCGGGCCTCGGGCGCGAGGAGAGACATCAGCCCTTCGAGGTCGCCCTCGGTCGCGGCGGCGAGGAAACGCCGGGTGAGGTCGCGGCGCTGGGCGGGGTCGACGTCGTAGCGGGGCCGTCGCTCCTCGACGTGGCGGCGGGCCCGTCCGGCGAGCTGGCGCACCGCCGCCTCGCCGCGGTCGAGGAGGTCAGCGATCTCGGCGTACGGGTAGCCGAACGCCTCGCGCAGCACGAACACCGCGCGCTCCAGCGGGGAGAGCGACTCCAGGACGACGAGGACGGCGAGGGAGACGGAGTCGGCGAGCAGGGCGCGGTCGGCGGTGTCGGGGACGGAGTCGCCGAAGTCGGTGACGTACGGCTCGGGCAGCCAGGGGCCGACGTACGCCTCGTCGCGCGCCTTGACCTGGCGGAGCCGGTCGATGGCGAGGCGGGTGGTGACGCGCACCAGGTAGGCGCGCGGTTCGCGGACCTTGTCGCGGTCGGCGCCCGCCCAGCGCAGCCAGGCGTCCTGGACCACGTCCTCGGCGTCGGCGACGCGGCCGAGCATCCGGTAGGCGACTCCCATGAGGAGAGGGCGGTTCTCTTCGAAGACGTCGGTCGCGGTGTCGGTGGTCACCGCCTCATCCCAGCCGACCTGTCCGCCGGTGTCCAGACGGTATCGCCCGACACGCGGCAGGGCCCCTACGGAATCAGCCGGTCCGGTACCGGGGTGGCGAGTTCACCGCCCGGCGCGGGTACTACCCGCCGGTAGCCATTGCTGACAAGCTGTCCACCGCGTCCGTCAGCAGCCCACCCGAGGAGCACTTCATGTCCGCCACCGCCTCCTTCCCGGTCACCGGCCCGCACGGCACGGGAGACGTGACCGTCTCCTACGAGCGCGTGGGACGCGGCGAGCCGCTGGTCCTGCTGCACGGCATCGGGCACCACCGGCAGGCGTGGAGTCCGGTGATCGACATCCTGGCGACCGAGCGCGAGGTCGTCGCGGTGGACCTGCCCGGCTTCGGCGCCTCTCCCGGTCTGCCGGCCGGCCTGGACTACGACCTGCCGACGACGAACGCCGTGCTCGGCTCGTTCTTCCGCGAACTGGACCTGGACCGGCCGCACGTGGCGGGCAACTCGCTCGGCGGACTGCTCGCCCTGGAGCTGGGCAGCGCGCGACTGGTCCGCTCGGTCACCGCGCTGTCCCCGGCCGGGTTCTGGACGGAGGCCGAGCGCCGCTACGCCTTCGGGGTGCTGCTCGCCATGCGCGGCATCGCGCAGCGCCTTCCGCTGCCCCTGGTGGAGCGGCTGGCGGGCAACGCGGTGGGGCGTACGGCGCTCACCAGCACCATCTACGCCCGCCCGGCGCGCCGTTCGCCCGAGGCGGTGGTTGCCGAGACGCTGGCGCTGGCCGGGGCGAGCGGCTTCGAGGCGACGCTGCGCACGGGCACCACCGTGCGGTTCACCGACACCGTGCCCGGTACGCCGGTCACGGTCGCGTGGGGCACCCGGGACCGGCTGCTGCTGCGCAGGCAGGGCGTGCGCGCCAAGCAGACGATTCCGCACGCCCGCCTGGTGCGGCTGCCCGGCTGCGGGCACGTCCCGATGAACGACGACCCGGCGCTCGTGGCACGCGTCCTGCTGGACGGCAGCCGCTGACCGCCCGCGTCCCGTACCCTCGGTAGTGCCGCGCACCGGCGTCATCCCCCGGAGCGCGGCACTCCCGCGTACGGGCCAACTCGCCTGCGGGGTGAGCACGTTCCGTGGCTGATGGGGCGGCGCACGAGGCGCCGCGGCGGATCACGGCCGTAGAAAGTGCAATGAAATCGACCCAATCAGCCTTTACCCATCGGTCACAGAGCGTTCGTGATCACGCAACACCACTGCGTCACAGTGGCCGCATGACACCAGAGACCTCTCAGACGATGCGCGCCCGGCACGGGCGCCCGGTGCACCACTGGCGGCGCGATCTCGTGGAACTGGCCGCGCTGTTCACGGCCGTCGCGGTCGCGGACGCGGTGGCGAACCTGGTCGGGCACGGTCCCGACGGTCCCGCGCTCCTGGTGGCCTCGGCGATCGCGCTGGCCGCGACCGCCGGTTTCCACACGTGGTGGTCAAGGCGCCACGCGCCCCCGGTGCCCGGCAGCGATACCGGCGCCCGGTCCGCCGCCGTGGCGCGGCAGGCCGGGCAGCCGGACGACGGGAGTGCCCCGCTGGAAGGACCGGGCGCGCTGTGGCGGATGCGGACGACCGTGCGGGACGAACCCGGCTCGCTGGCCGTGCTGTGCACCGCGCTGGCCGAGGCGCGGGTCGACATCCTGAGCCTCCAGACGCATCCGCTGGGCGACGGCACCGTGGACGAGTTCCTGCTGCGGGCGCCTCGGGCGCTGACGGCGACCGAGCTGACCCGGACGGTCGCCCGGGCGGGCGGCGCCGCCACCTGGGTGGAGCGGGCCGACGCCCACGATCTGGTGGACGCCCCCACCCGGGTCCTCGGCCTGGCCACCCGTACCGCCCTGGACACCGCGGAACTCCCGCTCGCACTGAGGCAGTTGCTGGGGCGGTGCACCGTGCGTTCGCTGCCCGGCAAGCCGACGGACGCGGGCGCGGTGCCCGTCGAGGGCGTGCTGGAGGACACGGTGATGCGGCTCCGCGCCCCGGGCGGCGGGGTGTTGAGCGTGGAGCGGCCGTATCTGCCCTTCACGCCGACGGAGTTCGCGCGGGCGCGGGCGCTGGTCGAGCTGGACGGCAGGCTGGGCCCGCGCATTCCGCGCGGCCATGACGTGCTGACGCTGCCGGAGGGCAACGACATCACCGTGCGCCGGGTGGACACCGGTGACCTGGAGGCCGCCCGCGCGATGCACGAGCGGTGCTCGCCGGACACCCTCGCGCTGCGCTACCACGGCCCGGTCTCCGACGCCGACCGTTACCTCAACCACCTGCTCAGCCCCCGCTTCGGCCGCACCCTGGCCGCGCAGACCACGTCGGGACGCGTCGTCGGACTCGGCCATCTGCTGTGGGACGGCGACGAGACCGAGGTCGCCCTGCTGATCGAGGACGACTGGCAGCGGCGCGGCATCGGCGCCGAACTGCTCGGCCGCCTGGTCGCGATGGCGGTCGAGGCGGGCTGCGAGAGCGTGTACGCCGTGACCCGCTCCTCCAACACCGGCATGGTCGCGGCGATGCGCGGTCTCGGGCTTCCCCTGGACTACCAGGTCGAGGAGGGCACCCTGGTCATCACCGCCCGCCTCGACACGGTGCCGGTGCCGGTGCCGCGCGAGGACGGCCGGGTACGGCTCGGCGGCGCGGCGGAACATGGCTGAGCGCGACTGAACACCGCTCCCCCGGCATCGCCGGCACGAGCGCGGCACGGCCCGAACGGCACCTGGGTACAGGGCCGTTCGGGCCGTGCCGCGTTCACCCCACCGCCTCGCTCAACGGCACCGGCTTACGGGCGACCGCACCCCGCGCGCCGCCCAGCGCGCCGTCCAGGTCCGCCCACAGGTCGTCCACGTCCTCCAGACCGACCGAGAGCCGCAGCAGCCGGTCGCTCACCCCGGCGCCGCGCCGGTCCTCGGCGTCGACGATGCGGTGGCTGATGGAGGCGGGGTGCTGGATGAGGGTGTCCACGCTGCCCAGGCTGACGGCCGGGGTGATCAGCCGGACGCGGGAGATCACCTCGTGCGGGTCGCCGTGCGTCTCGAAGGCGATCATCGCGCCGCCCAGCCGCGGATAGCGCACGCGGGCCACGCGCGGGTCGGCGGCGAGCCTGCGGGCGAGTTCGGCGGCGGTCACGGAGGCGGCCCGTACCCGGACCGGCAGCGTGGCCAGGCCCCGCAGCAGCAGGTATCCGGCGAGCGGGTGCAGCACCCCGCCGGTGGCGAACCGTATCCTGCGCAGTTGCCCGGCGAACTCCTCGTCGCAGGCGACCACTCCGGCGAGCACGTCCCCGTGGCCGCCGAGGTACTTGGTGGCGCTGTGCAGCACCAGGCGGGCGCCGAGTTCCGCGGGGCGTTGCAGCACCGGCGTCGCGAACGTGTTGTCGGCGAGCAGCGGGACGGAGCCGCAGGCGTGGGCGACGGCGCGCAGATCGGTCTCGGCGAGGGTGGGGTTGGCCGGGGACTCGACCATCACGAGGCCGGTGTCGGGGCGCAGCGCGTCGGCGATGCCGGCCGGGTCGGTCCAGGTGACCTCGGTGCCGAGCAGTCCCGCGGTCAGCAGATGGTCGCTGCAACCGTACAGCGGCCGTACCGCGACGACATGACGCAGGCCCGCCGCCGAGCGGGCGAGCAGGACCGCGCTGAGGGCGGCCATGCCGCTGGCGAACGCCACGGCCGACTCGGTGCCTTCGAGCCGGGCGAGCGCGGTCTCGAAGCGGGCCGTGGTCGGGTTGCCCAGGCGGCCGTAGACCGGCGGTCCCACGGGGTCGGCGCCCTCGGCGGCGAAGGCGTCGATGCGTGCCGCCTCGGCGCGGCTGTCGTACGACGGATACGTGGTGGACAGGTCGATGGGCGGGGTGTGCAGGCCCTGGCGGGCCAGGTCGTCGCGCCCCGCGTGCACGGCCTCGGTGGCCAGAGCGCGGGAAGCGGTGTTGTCGAAAGCGCCGTTGCTCGCTGAGTCCATGGGCGTCAGGGTGAACACCGGCCGGGCTCAGGGGGTGAACAGCCGTGTTACGTTCGGCCCATGGCCGATTCCGTCGTACTGGACCCGGTGGATCTGCTGTTGCTGCGGCTGCTGCAGAACGACGCCCGGACCACGTACCGCGATCTCGCCGCGCAGGCCGGGGTGGCGCCCTCGACGTGTCTGGACCGGGTGGCGCGGCTGCGCCGTTCGGGGGTGATCCTCGGGCACGAGCTGCGCCTGGACCCGGCGAAGCTGGGGCGCGGTCTCCAGGCGCTCCTTTCGGTGCAGGTACGGCCGCACCGGCGGGAGTTGGTGGGTCCCTTCGTGGAACGGGTGCGCGCGCTGCCGGAGTCGCGGACGGTGTTCCATCTGACCGGCCCCGACGACTATCTGGTGCACGTGGCCGTGGCGGACATGGCCGATCTTCAGCGCCTGGTTCTGGACGAGTTCACCTCGCGGCGCGAAGTGGCGCGGGTGGAGACCCGGTTGATCTTCCAGCAGTGGGATTGCGGTCCGCTGCTCCCGCCCGGCACGCCGTGATCGGAAACGGGGGTGACGTGGGCACTCCGTGGCGACGAGGATGGGCGCCATGTCTGAGACGAAGAGCGCACTGCCCCGTCAGGTCGCCGACGCGTACGTCGACGAACTCGTCGCCCTCGACCCGGTCACCGGCACCTACCTCGGTGTCGCGGAGAGCTCCGGCAGGCTTCCCGACTACTCCCCCGCCGGCCATGAGGCCCTGGCACAGCTGGCGCGCACCACCCTGGCGCGCCTGGACGAGGCCGAGCGGCAGCCCGGCGCGGACAGCGACGCCGAGCGCCGCTGCGCCCGGCTGCTGCGCGAGCGGCTGACCGCCGCGCTGGCCGTGTACGACGCGGACGAACATCTGCGTGCGGTCGGCAACATCCACACGCCCGGCCATCTGGTGCGCATGATCTTCACCGTGACCCCGGCCGAGACCGAGGAGGACTGGGCGGCGATCGCGGAGCGGCTGCGCGCCGTCCCGGCCGCCTACGCGGGCTACCGCGCCTCGCTCGAACTGGGCCTGGAGCGGAAGCTGTACGCGGCTCCCCGGCCGACCGCCACCTTCGTGGAGCAGCTCACCGAGTGGGCCGACACCGGCGAGGGCAAGGGCTGGTTCGAGGACTTCGCCGCCGCCGGACCCGACGCGCTGCGCACCGAACTGGACGAGGCGGCCCGCGCGGCGACCGCCTCGGTGGCCGCACTGCGCGACTGGGTACGGGACGTGTACGCCCCGGCGATCGAGGGCGCCCCCGAGGTGGTCGGCCGGGAGCGCTACGCCCGCCTGTCCCGTTCCTTCAACGGCACCGACCTCGACCTGGACGAGGCGTACGCCTACGGCTGGGCGGAGTTCCACCGGCTGCGCGCCGAGATGGCGAAGGAGGCGGAGAAGATCCTGCCGGGCGCGAAGACGCCCTGGGAGGCGCTCGCGCACCTGGACGAGCACGGCCGGCACATCGAGGGGGTCGAGGAGACCCGGCAGTGGCTCCAGGACCTCATGGACCGGGCGATCACGGAACTGGACGGCACCCACTTCGAACTGGCCGAGCCGGTGCGGAAGGTGGAGTCGCGCATCGCCCCGCCCGGCAGCGCGGCCGCCCCGTACTACACCGAGCCCTCGGAGGACTTCTCCCGTCCGGGCCGGACCTGGCTGCCGACGATGGGCGCGACCCGGTTCCCCGTCTACGACCTGGTCTCCACCTGGTACCACGAGGGCGTGCCCGGCCACCATCTCCAGCTCGCGCAGTGGGCGTACGTCGCGGACAGCCTCTCGCGCTACCAGGCCACGGTCGGCATCGTGAGCGCCAACGCCGAGGGCTGGGCGCTGTACGCGGAGCGGCTGATGGACGAGCTGGGCTACCTCACGGACGCGGAGGAGCGGCTCGGCTATCTGGACGCGCAGATGATGCGCGCGGTGCGGGTCATCATCGACATCGGCATGCATCTGGAGCTGGAGATCCCGGCGGACTCGCCGTTCCACCCCGGTGAGCGGTGGACGCCGGAGCTGGGCGAGGAGTTCTTCGGCGCGCACAGCAGCCGTCCCGCGGACTTCGTGGCGAGCGAGCTGACCCGGTATCTGACCATGCCGGGCCAGGCCATCGGCTACAAGCTCGGCGAGCGGATGTGGCTGCTCGGCCGGGAGCGGGCGCGCGAACGGCACGGGGATTCCTTCGACCTGAAGGCGTGGCACATGGCGGCGCTGTCGCTGGGCTCGCTGGGTCTGGACGACCTGCTGGACGAGCTGTCGCGGCTCTGACTCCGCGGACCCGGTAGGAGCGCGCGTCGCGCTCGGCGCCCTCGGCCGTACGGCCCCCTTCCACTGGCGCGGTCCCGCGCACCGGCTGCTTGCTGGTGCGGGGGCCGTCGCTCGGGAGGTGGGCCGCTGATGCAGGTCAAGGGGCGCGAGGAACCGGCCCGGGAGGCGCTGGAGACCCCGCGCGCGGCCGGTCTCGCCGGGGTGGTGTTCGCGCTGCTCCTGGCGGCGACGATCGTGCTGATGCGGCTCGGCATCCCCGAGGGCGCCGGCGCGGCGGCCGCGCGCGGGTTCACGGACCCCACCCGGCGCGGCGCGGTGCAGACGGCGCTGGCGCTGATCCCGTTCGCGGGCATCCTCTTCCTGTGGTTCCTCGGCGCGGTGCGCGCCCATGTGGGCGAGGTCGAGGACCGGTTCCTGGCGACCGTGCTGCTCGGCAGCGGTCTCGTCTTCACCGCGACCCTGTTCGGCGCGGCCGCGGCGGCCTCCGCCGTGCTGGCGGTCTCGCACCCGGCGGGCAGCACGCCGTCGCCGGAGACCTGGGACTTCGGGCGGCACTTCGCGTACGGGCTGATGACCGAGTACGCCATGCGGATGGCGGCCGTCTTCGTGTCGTCCATGTCCGTGATCGGCAAGCGGCTGGGCGTCCTGCCGCGCTGGCTGACGGTGCTGAGTTCGCTGACCGCGCTGGTCCTGCTCTTCGTCTCCTCGAACGTGCCCTGGGCGGAGATGGCCTTCCCCGCCTGGTCGCTGGTGCTCAGCGTGCACATCCTCGTGGCGAGCGGGCGGCGGGCCGCGGGTGCCTCCTAGGGCCTGTCTGACCATTCCCGTCGCCGCCCGGAGGGCGACCTCACCCGTTCGGCGGCTCCCGGCGCGCGGGCGGGTACGCGTGGCTTCCATGCTGGCGGGCGGGGGACGACCGCCGTCCGGACCGCGCGCCGTGCAAGGGGGCGGGCCCACCGGACCTGGCCACCGGAAGAGAGCGGAGCGTCGATGAGAATCGTCGTCGATCTCAACAAGTGCCAGGGATACGCCCAGTGCGCGTTCCTGGCCCCCGACGTCTTCACCATGCACGGCGACGAGGCGCTGCTCTACGACCCGCGCGCCGCCGACGAGGAGCGCGACGCGGTCGCCCGGGCGGCCGCCGCCTGTCCGGTCAAGGCGATCACCGTCGAGGGCGTCTACGAGGGCGCCGCCGCCCATGACGAGCCGCTGGCCGTAGGAGCCCCCTGGGAGCTGTCCGATGGCCGCTGACTACGTGGACTGGCTGCGCCGCGAGGGCCGCATCGTGATCGTCGGCGCCTCGCTGGCCGGGCTGCGCGCGGCCGAGACGCTGCGCGCGGAGGGCTTCACCGGCGCGCTGACCCTGATCGGCGACGAGCCGTACGAGCCCTACGACCGGCCGCCGCTGTCGAAGTCGGTGCTGCTCGGCAAGGCGTCTCCGCAGCACACCGAGCTGCCCCGGCGCCGGGACGTGGACGCGGAGTGGCGGCTCGGTGTCCCGGCGTCCGGGCTCGACCTGACCGGCAAGCGGGTGCTCCTCGCCGACGGCGAGGAGGTCGAGTACGACCGGCTGCTCATCGCGACCGGTGTGCGCGCCCGGCCCTGGCCCAAGGAGGAGGAGGCCGAGCTGGGCGGCGTGTTCGTGCTGCGCACGCGGGACGACGCGACGGGGCTGTGCAACCGGCTGCGCGCCGGGGCGCGGCGGGTCGTGGTGATCGGCGCGGGGTTCGCCGGGTCCGAAGTCGCCTCGGCCTGCCGGGAGATGGGCCTGGAAGTGACCGTCTGCGAACGGGCGGGCGCGCCGCTCGTGGGCGCGCTCGGCGGGGTGATCGGTGCCGTCGCCGCGGAGCTCCACGAGGAGAACGGCGTGGACCTGCGCACCCATGTCACGGTGACCGCCCTGGAGGGCGACCCGATGGGCCGGGTCCGGGCGGTGCATCTGTCGGACGAGAGCGTGGTCGAGGCCGACGTCGTGGTCGTCTCGCTGGGCTCGCAGCGCAACACCGAGTGGCTGACCGGGTCCGGGCTCGGCGCGGGACCGCGCGGCATCGCGAGCGACGCGGGCTGCCGTGCCTTCGACTTCCGGGGCATCGTCACCGACGACGTGTTCGTGGCCGGTGACGTGGCGCGCTCCCCGCATCCGATGTTCGGCTATCAGTTCCTGTCCCTGGAGCACTGGGGCAACGCGGTCGCGCAGGCGGAGACGGCCGCGCACAACATGATCTGCCAGCCGTACGACCGGCGCCCCCACCTGTGGATGCCCGCCTTCTGGTCCTCGCAGTTCGGGGTGAACATCAAGTCGGTGGGCGTGCCGCCCATGGGCGACGAGCTGATGATCACCCAGGGTTCGACGGCGGAGCGCCGGTTCGTCGGTGTCTACGGCTACAAGGGACGGATCGTGGCCGCCGTGACCTTCGACAACGCGCGCTGGCTGGAGTACTACCAGCGGCAGATCGAGCAGGGCGCCCCCTTCCCGGCCGACTATCCGACGATGGACAGGCGCCCCGAGGGGCGGCGGGCGGTGGCCTCCGACTTCCCCGACCCCTCGCTGCCGACCCACGCCCCGACCGTCACTCTCAGCGGCTACTCCCCGGCCGACCGCCGTCTGGTCTTCACCCCCGGCCACCACTGACCGCACGCCCAAGGACCTGTCATGACGCGAGCCTCGCTGGTGCGCCAGATCACCGACTTCGCCAACCGCGCGAACCCGTACCCCCTCTACGCCGAGCTGCGCCGCACCCCGGTGCTGCACGAGGAGGAGGGCGACCCCTATGTCATCAGCTCGTACTGGGACATCGAGAGCCTGCTGCACGATCCCCGGATCAGCTCGGACGCGACCAATCTGACGGAGGCGGGGGCGGACGAGCTGGGGGAGAACACCGGCCTGCCGCCCTCCTTCATCCGCCTGGACCCGCCGGAGCACGACCGGCTGCGGCGCATCGCCAACAGTGCCTTCGGGCCGCCGCACAAGCCGCGCCGCGTCGACGACATGCGGCCCGAACTGCACGGGATCGTGAGCGAGTTGATCGACGGATTCGGGGACGCCCGGGAGGTCGACCTGGTGGACCAGTTCGCCTATCCGTTCCCGGTGACGGTGATCTGCCGGCTGCTCGGGGTGCCGCGCGAGGAAGAGCCGCGTTTCCGGGCGTGGGTCGACCCGATCGTGGCCGGCCTGGACCCGGACACCCGGCAGTCGGACCCGGAGTTCGTGAAGAACGTGCAGGAGGCACGGACGCAGCTCGGGATGTATCTGGCCGGGCTGGTGGAGCAGCGGTCCAAGGAACCGGGCGACGACATGCTGTCCGACCTGGCCGCGGGCAAGGGACCGGACGGCTCCATGACGATGATGGAGATTCTCAGCACCGCCGTGCTGCTGCTGATCGCGGGCCACGAGACCACGGTCAACCTGATCACCAACGGCACGTTGACCCTGCTGCGCCACCCCGAGTACCTGCACCGGCTGCGCGAGGACCCCGGCCTCGCCGCCAACATCGTGGAGGAGCTGCTGCGCTACGAGCCGCCCGTGCAGCTCGTGCCCCAGCGCACCTGTATCACCGACATCGAGGTGCGCGGGGTGACGATCCCGGCGGGCTCCCGGATCTGGCTGATGCTGGCGGCGGGCAACCGCGACCCCGAGCGCTTCAAGGACCCCGACCGCTTCGACCCGGACCGCGCGGACCTCCAGCACCTGGGCTTCGGCAGCGGCATCCACAGCTGCTTCGGCGCCCCGCTGGCCCGCCTGGAGACCCAGATCGCGCTGGCCGAGCTGGCCCGGCGCCTGGTGGAGCCCCGGCTGGTGGAGGACCCGCCGCCGTACCGGCCCAACGCGGTGCTGCGCGGGCCGCGCCATCTGCCCGTCGCCTTCGAGGGCGTACGGCCCTGAGCCTGCGTACGCCTTCGAGGAACCGGGCCCTCACACGCCCCGCAGCCGCAGCGTGGACCCCGATCTGTTCTTCTCGACCTCGAGTTGGGCGTGGATGCGGCGGCGCAGGTCGCCCACGTGGCTCACGATGCCGACGCTGCGGTCGCGTTCACGCAGGGAGTCGAGGACGTCCAGGACCTCGTCCAGGGTCTGGTCGTCGAGGCTGCCGAAGCCCTCGTCGATGAACAGGGTGTCCAGGCGGACCCCGCCCGCCTCGTCGGTGACCACGTCCGCCAGGCCGAGGGCGAGGGCGAGGGAGGCGAAGAAGGTCTCGCCGCCGGACAGGGTCGCGGTGTCCCGCTCTCGGCCGGTCCAGGCGTCCACGACGTGCAGCCCGAGCCCGCTGCGCCCGCGTCCGCTGCGGTCGTCGGAGTGGACGAGGGTGTAGCGCCCCGAGGACATCATGCGCAGCCGGGCGGTCGCGGCGGCGGCCACCTGCTCCAGGCGGGCGGCGAGGACGTACGACTCCAGGCGCATCTTGCGCTCGTTGTCGGCGGAGGTGCCCGCGGTGAGGCCGGCGAGCCGGGCCACCCGGTCGTACTCCGCGCGCAGCGGGGCGAGACGGCGGGCGCCGTCCTCGGCGCGGGCGGAGAGACGGTCCAGCTCGGCGGCGGCCCGCTGGGCCGCGTCGCGTGCGGAGACGGCCTCGCGCATCCGGCGTTCCGCCCCGGCGGCGCGCTGTTCGGCGGCGGCGGTGTCGGCGGGCGGCTGCTGGGCGGCCCGCGCCGTCTCGGGCTCGGCGAGTGCGACGCGTACGGCGGCTTCCTCCGAGTGCCAGGCGTCCAGGCGGTGCTGGAGTTCGCGGTGGGCGGCGGGGTCGAGCAGGGCGGCGGCAGCGTCGGCCGGGGTGTCGAAGCCCGCGCGGTAGGCGGCGTCGGCCAGGCGGGCGTCGGCTTCCTTCAGGCGCGTGGCGGCCTCGTCGGCGGCGCGGGCGGCGTCGGCGGCGGTGGTCAGCAGGGCTGCGCGGCGCTCCAGTTGGGCGGCCCGGTCGGCGACGCTGGCGGCTCCCCCGCGCGCTCGGGCCAACTCCTCCTCCAGATCGGTCTGTTCGCGCTCCAGGGTCTCGCGCCGGGCGACCCGGGAGGCGGTGCGCACGGCGGCGCTCTGACGGGCCTCCAGGCGCTGTTCGCGTTCCCGCTCGGCCTGGCGCAGCTCCTCCTGGGCGGCGTGCAGCGCGGCGGCGTCGCGGCGTGCCTGCTCGAACTCGCCTTCCAACTGGTCACGTTCGGCAGCGAGACGGTCGACGGAGGCGTCACCGGCCTCGACCGTGGCCGTGTCCAGCGCCGCCCGGAGTTCCACCGTGCGGCGCTCGTCCCGGGCGTGCTCCTCCTCGGCCTGCTGATGCGCCTTGAAGGCACGCTGTTCGGCCTCGCGGTCCACGTGCCCGGCGTCCTTGCGCGCCGGAGCCGGGTGTTCGGTCGCCCCGCAGACGGCACAGGGCTCGCCCTCGGTGAGGTGGGCGGCGAGTTCGGCGGCGATGCCGTTCAGGCGCTGTTCCCTGAGGTCGAGCCAGCGTGTGCGCAGGTCGCCCGCGCGCCGGCCCGATTCCAGCGCACTGTGACGAGCGGCGTCCACCTCCCCGGTCAGCGTGTCCCGCCGCCGCGCCGCGTCCAGCCGTCGCCGGGCGGGCTCACGCCGCGCCCCGAGCTGCTCGGCCCGCACGGCGGCCTCCCCGGCGGCGTCGATCCGCGCCTGGAGCCCGTCGCGCAGGCTCTCCCACCCGCTGAGCCAGGCATCCGCCTCGCGCAGGGCGTGCTCGTCCTCGCGCTCCTGGCGGTCGAGTCCGGCGCGCTCGGCGAGAAGCTGACCGAGCCGTCCCTCGGCGCGCCGGGCGGCGTCGAGTCCGCCCAGTTCCCCGGCGGCGCGGCGGGCGGCTGCCGCGAGACCGGTCGCGTCGGCGCCGCTGTGCTCCCCGGGCAGCGGCCGCCGGGCCTGCTCCTCGGCGTGGGTCGCCCGCAGGTGGGCGGTCTCGGCCTCTCGGCGCAGGTCGAGGGCGGGGGCGACGGTCTCGGCCTTGCGTCCGCGCTCCATGCGTTCCTGAGCCGCACGGTGGTCGCCGGAGCGCTCCTCCAACCGTGCGGCCCGCTGCCGGGCCTCGGTGAACCGGGCCTGTGCGCGGGCGAGTTCACGCGCCTCGCTCAGTTCCCGCTGAGCCTCGGTGTGGCCGGACTCGGCGGCGGCCAGTCTGCAGTGGGCGACGGTGAGTCGTTCGCGGGCGGTGCTGCGTGCGACGGCGGCGGCGGCGAGGACCGCTCCCGCAAGGCCGGGGTCGCCGGGGGCGAGGTCGGGCAGCTCCATGGCGTCGCCCGCGGCCTGCTGCATCCGGTGGGCGTCCGCGAGGAGCGCGGTGTCGGCCTCGCGCACCCGTGCCTCGGTGGCCCTCCTGCGTTCCGCGAGCCGCTTCTCCACCTCCGCGAAGCGCCGGGTGTCGAAGAGGCGCCCGAGCAGTTTGCCGCGTGCCTCGGCGTCGGCGCGCAGGAAGCGGGCGAAGTCGCCCTGGGGCAGCAGGACCACCTGGCAGAACTGCTCGCGGCTCATGCCGAGGAGCTGGGTGATCTCCTCGCCGATCTCCTGGTGGGAGCGGCTGAGGTCCTTCCAGGCGCCGCGGCCGGCGTCGTACTCGCGCAGCCAGGTCTGGGCCTTGTCGAGGGTGGTGCCGGTGCCGCGCTTCTTGGGCCGCTCCCACGGGGGCTGCCGGGTGATCTCCAGCCGGCGTCCGGAGACGGTGAGGTCGAGGCGGACCTCGGTGCGCGTGCCCGGCTCGGCGTGGTCGCTGCGCAGATGGGTGCCCTGGCCGCCTTGCCGGGCGCCGGGGACGGAGCCGTAGAGGGCGTAGCAGACGGCGTCCAGGACGGAGGTCTTTCCGGCGCCGGTCGGGCCGTGCAGCAGGAAGAGTCCGGCGGCGGAGAGGGCGTCGAAGTCGACGCTCTGGGTGGCGCCGAAGGGGCCGAACGCGGTGATGTCGAGTCGGTGCAGCCTCACCGGGCCACCTCCCGCACGGTGTCGTCGGCGCGTACGGCGTCGAAGGCGTCGCGCAGGACGGCCGCCTCGCGCGGGTCGGGTCCGGCGCCGCGCACATGGGCGACGAAGTCCTCGGCGATCTGCTGGTCGTCGCGTCCCGCGAGGCGGCGGGCGTAGGAGACGGCGGGGTCGTCGGGGGCGCGCTCGGGCGCGAAGACGAGACTCAGGGTGTGCGGGAAGCGGGCGGCGATCCGGGCCATGGGGTCGGCGGGGCGGATCGCGTCGGTGAGGGTGGCCTCGACCCAGGCGTTCTCGTGGCGGTCCAGGCGCGGGTCGGCCAGCAGCTCCTCCAGGGTCCCCCGGATACGGGCGAGCGGGCGCGGCGCCGGGCAGTCGAGACGTTCGGCGGCGACCGAGCCGCCGGCACCGAGGTCGACCAGCCACATGCTCTTGCGGTGGTCGGCCTCGGAGAAGGAGTAGGCGAGCGGGGAGCCGGAGTAGCGCACGCGCTCGGTGAGGGTCTGGCAGCCGTGCAGATGGCCGAGGGCGACGTAGTCGACGCCGTCGAAGACCCCGGCGGGTACGGCGGCCACTCCCCCGACGGTGATGTCCCGCTCGCTGTCGCTGGCCTGGCCGCCGGTGACGAAGGCGTGGGCGAGGACGACGGAGCGGGTGCCGGGCGGGCGGCCGGCGAGGTCGGCGCGGACCCGGTCCATGGCGGCGGCGAGCACGGCCTCGTGACCCGCCTTGGCCACCCCGAACTCGTCCTTGACGAGGGCGGGTTCGAGGTAGGGCAGGCCGTAGAAGGCGACCTCGCCGTGGGCGTCGGACAGGACGACCGGGGTGCCCGCGGCGGAGGGTTCGGTGCGCAGGTGGATGCCCGCGCGGTCGATGAGTCCGGCGCCGACGCCGAGACGGCGGGCGGAGTCGTGGTTGCCGGAGATCATCACGGTCGGCACGCCGAGGTCGGCGAGGCGGTGCAGGGCGTCGTCGAACAGCTCGACGGCGGCGAGCGGCGGCACCGCGCGGTCGTACACGTCCCCCGACACGACCACGGCGTCCACGGCGTGCGCGCGCACGGCGTCGACGAGGTGGCCGATGAACTCGGCCTGCGCACCGAGCATGTTCACCCGATGGAAGGACCGGCCGAGATGCCAGTCGGAGGTGTGCAGGAGTCTCATGATTCCCGAGACTAACGGGAGGGTCCGACAACGGGCTCCGCCGCTTGCGCACCACCCGCCCCACACTTGACCGTTATGCCCGTTTCGCCCCAATTACCGGGGATGGCAAGCCGCTTCCTCGGGCGTTCCCCGTCTCAGACGTCGCCGTACGCTTCGCCGCCCAGTTCGAAGGCGGCCGACCCCGCCGTCGCGTCCGCGAGCCAGCCCCGGAAGGCGGCCACGTCGGCGTCCGGGAGCGCGATCTCGATGGCGACAGCCTCGCCGTAACGCACGTCACGCACCTCACGCCCGGTGGAGCGCAGATCGTTCTGCATCTTGCCCGCGCGCTGGTGGTCGACGGTCACCGTGGCGAGCCGGTAGCGGCGCCGGGTACGGGTGCCGACCGCGTCGAGGGCCTCGCCGACCGCTCCGCCGTAGGCCCGGATCAGACCGCCCGCGCCGAGCTTCACGCCGCCGTAGTAGCGGGTGACGACGGCGACGACGTACCGCATGTCGCGGCGCAGCAGCATCTGGAGCATGGGCAGCCCGGCGGTGCCGCCCGGCTCGCCGTCGTCACTGGCCTTCTGCACGGAGGCGTCGGCGCCGACGACGTACGCCCAGCAGTTGTGCGTGGCGTCCGCGTGCTCCCTGCGGACGGCCGCCACGAACTCCTGCGCCTCGCGCTCGGTGGCGGCCGGGGCGAGCGCGCACAGGAAGCGGGAACGGTTGATCTCGGTCTCGTGCGTGCCCGCGCGGGCGACTGTGCGGTACTCGTCCTGCATCCCGCCAGCCTATGCGGAGCGCCGCGCTGGCCCGTGCCCCGGTATACGGGTGAGGATGCGGGGCATACGCGCCGAGCGATCAGGCGGCCGGGGCACCGGGCGCCGTACGAGGAGGCAGCACCGTATGACCCGCGTCCCCGTGCACCCCGACGCCACCGGCGCATCCGGGCGGCACGGCGTGCTCTCCCGGAGCCGGGCCTGGCTCCTGGAGGGCCTGAGCGAGCAGACCGCCCGGCATCCGGGGCCGCACCGCACCCCGCACCCCGAGCAGGAGGGTCACCCGTGGTGGCGGGTGATGTGCCTGACCGGCGTCGACTACTTCTCCACGCTCGGCTACCAGCCCGGCATCGCCGCCCTCGCCGCCGGAACGCTCTCCCCGCTGGCCACCCTCGTACTGATCGCGCTGACCCTGTTCGGCGCGCTGCCGGTCTACCGCCGGGTCGCGCACGAGAGCCCGCACGGCGAGGGGTCCATCGCCATGCTGGAGCGGCTGCTGTCCTGGTGGTCCGGGAAGCTCCTGGTCCTGGTGCTGCTGGGGTTCGCGGCGACCGACTTCATGATCACGATCACGCTGTCCTCGGCGGACGCGGCCGCGCACGTGCTGGAGAACCCGTTCGCCCCGCACTGGATCGAGGGCACCAACACCTGGATCACGCTCGTGCTGATCGGTCTGCTCGGCGCGGTCTTCCTCAAGGGCTTCAAGGAGGCCATCGGCATCGCGGTCGCCCTGGTGGCCACCTATCTCACGCTCAACGTGGTGGTGCTCGCGACCTGCGCCTACGAGGTCCTCAGCCGCCCGGTGCGGATCTCCGACTGGACGCACGCGATGACCACCGCGCACTCCTCCCCGCTCGCCATGGTCGGCGTCGCCCTGCTGGTCTTCCCCAAACTCGCGCTCGGCATGTCCGGCTTCGAGACGGGCGTGGCGGTGATGCCGCAGATCAAGGGCGCTCCCACGGACACCTGGGAGAACCCGGCGGGACGCATCCGGGGCGCCCGCAGACTGCTGACCACCGCCGCGCTGATCATGAGCTGCCTGCTGCTCCTGTCCAGCCTGGCGACGACGATCCTCATCCCGCAGCAGGACTTCAAGTCCGGTGGCCCCGCCAACGGCCGCGCCCTCGCCTATCTCGCCCACCGCTACCTGGGCGGGATCTTCGGCACCGTCTACGACCTCTCCACCATCACCATCCTGTGGTTCGCGGGCGCCTCCGCCATGGCGGGCCTGCTCAACCTCGTCCCGCGCTATCTCCCCCGCTACGGCATGGCCCCCGAGTGGACCCGGGCCGTACGCCCGCTGGTGCTGGTCTTCCTGGTCGCGGCCGTGCTGATCACCCTCTGGTTCCACGCGAGCGTGGACGCGCAGAGCGGTGCCTACGCCACCGGCGTGCTGGTCCTGATGCTCTCCGCGGCCTTCGCCTCCGCGGTCGCCGTCCACCGCCGACGGCACCGGGCCGCCACGATCGGCTTCGGGCTGATCACCGCCGTGTTCCTCTACACCCTGGTCCTCAACGTGATCGAGCGGCCCGACGGCATCAAGATCGCGTCCATCTTCATCGTGGCGATCATGCTCACGTCCTTCGGCTCGCGCGTGCACCGCGCCTTCGAACTGCGCGCCACCGACGTGGTCTTCGACGAGGCCGCGCTGCGCATCGTCGACGCCGCCGCCGAGCACGGCCCGCTCCAGATCATCGCCAACGAGCCGGACGAGCACAGCAGACGCGCCTACCGCGCCAAGGAGCAGGAGCAGCGCGAGCACACCCGGCTGCCCAAGGGCGCCGACGTGATCTTCCTGGAGGTGTTCGTGCGCGACTCCTCCGACTTCACCGCCGAGATCACCGTGCACGGCGACGAGAAGCACGGGGTACGACGGCTGCGCGCGGACGGCCCCACGGTGCCCAACACCATCGCGGCCGTGCTGCTCGCCCTGCGCGACCGCACCGGCAAGCCTCCGCACGTCTACTTCAACTGGACCGAGGGCAACCCGGTCAGCCATCTCGTCCGCTTCCTGGTCTTCGGCAGCGGCGAGACGGCCCCGGTCACCCGCGAGGTCCTGCGCCGCGCGGAGCCGGACCCGGAGCGCAGGCCCTGGGTGCACGTGGGCTGAACCGGGCTACGGCTTCTCCCCGCGTGCCGCCTTCTCCCCGCGCGGCACCGTGACCGAGGTCAGCCGCGCCGCGCCGGGGGCGAGCACCGTCCAGTCGGGCCCCTCCCAGTCCAGCACCGCGACGGCCGCGGTGGGGAACTTGGCCCGCACCCGCTCCAGGGTGTCCCCGGCCGCCTCCCCCGCGAGCCTCTCGATCAGGCCCTCGAGTCCGGGGCTGTGCCCGATCAGCAGCAGCGTCCGCACCTCGGGCGGGGTCTCGCGCACCACCTCCAGGAGCCGGGCCGGGGGCGCCTCGTAGATCCGCCGGTCGTAGCGCACCGGGGGCGCCGCGGCCCACTCGGCGGCGGCCAGCTCCCAGGTGCGGCGGGCGCGTACGGCGGTGGAGCACAGGGCGAGACCCGGCGGGTCGAGCGACCGTCCGACGGCGGGGGCGTCCCGCAGACCGCGCGGGCCGAGCGGGCGGTCGTGGTCCGGGACGCCGTCCGGCCAGGCGGACTTGGCGTGCCGCAGCACGACCAGTCGGCGCGCCGGTCCGCTCACGCGGTGCCGCCCAGGCCGCTCGCGAGGTCGAGGGCGAGAAGGCGGTCGGCGTACATGTACGTCTCGAAACGAGCGCCGTCGGAGACTCCGGGCGCCTCGGCGACCTCGCGCAGCACGGTCAGCACCCCGGGCAGGTCGAGGTCGTCCTCCCAGGCGGCGCGCAGCCGGGTGCGTACCTCGTCCGGCACCGGCCGCGAGGGCCGGCGGGCCCAGCCGGCCACGTCCGCGCGCCACCCGGCGACGGTCCGCACGGCCTCCTCCAGCGTCGCGCGGTCCAGGCGGACCGGTGCGGTGCGCGGGACGGAGAGCAGGGCGAGGCGGAGAGCACCCGGGTGGTCGAGGAGCTCGGCGAGCGGCTCCTGGTCGGACTCCGCCCACTCCACGGGGGCCACCGCGAGCACCGGACCGGTGCCGGGGGCGGGCGTGTCCTGTCTGAGGACGTGCACGGTCTGCGCCTCGCCCAGCCCCGAGGCCAGGTCGCGGCTGTCCTCGAAGGGGCGGATGCCGAGGGTGGTCCCGGCGGCGCGCAGCTCGGCCTGTTCGCGGGGCGCGCTGAGCAGGGTCCACAGCGGGGTGCCCGCCAGTTCCAGGGCGCGCACGAGGAGGTCGGCGGCGAGCAGGACCCGTAGCGCCGTCAGGTCCAGGCCGGGCACATGGGCCTCGACACGGGTCAGCCCGCGGCGGGCGGGGGTGGGGGTGACGGGCTCGCCGGTCCGGGCGTCGAGGATGCGCAGCACGCAGCGAGCGTAGGCGGGCGAACGCCCGAACGCAGCACCTTGCGCCGATTTGGACCACGTCGTTATCCGATGAGCGGTCTCATCGTGTCCATGGCGGGGGAATCGGCGCGCGCGGGGTGTTGTTCGAGCCCACGGCACCGTTCCCCCGAGAACCGAGGAGGCCGCCGTGTACGGCGACGAGGCGACGATCCGCAGCATCCTGACCGAGCTGGGCGACACCTGGGCGGTGGTCGGCCTGTCCGGCAACCGGAACCGGGCCGCGTACGGCGTGGCGCAGGTGCTCCAGCGGTTCGGCAAGCGGGTCGTGCCGGTGCACCCGAAGGCCGAGACGGTGCACGGCGAGCGGGGGTACGCCTCGCTCGCGGACATCCCCTTCGAGGTGGACGTGGTGGACGTGTTCGTCAACGGCGAGCTGGCCGGCGCGGTCGCGGACGAGGCGGTGGCCAAGGGCGCGCGGGCGGTGTGGTTCCAGCTCGGGGTCGTGGACGAGGGGGCGTACGAGCGGACGCGGGCGGCGGGGCTGCGCATGGTCATGGACGCGTGCCCGGCGATCGAGATCCCCCGGCTGGGTCTCTGAGGCGGTCCGGCGCGGGACCCGCGGTCCGGCGCGGATCTCGCGCCTGCGCACCATGCGCAGGTGACAGGTGCATGTTTGGGTGTTCGCGTCCACAATGTCCCTGTGGGCGTGGCGCGTCCAGGCGCCGCCCGGCGGAAGGGGACCGATGTGAGCCACCGTCACTCCCGTCACACGGGCCCGCCGCACCGGCTCGCCCATCTCCTCACCCCGCACTCGCACGCCACCGCCGACCGGACCGACTCCGCGCTGGAGTCCTCGGCGCGCGGGCTGCGGGCGCTGTGGGTGTCGCTGGCCGTGCTGGGGGCGACCGCGCTGGCGCAGGCGGTGGTGGTGGCCGTGTCGGGGTCGGTGGCGCTGCTCGGGGACAGCGTGCACAACGCGGCGGACGCGCTGACGGCGGTGCCGCTCGGCATCGCGTTCCTGCTCGGGCGCAGGGCGGCGACCCGGCGTTTCACCTACGGCTACGGGCGGGCCGAGGACCTGGCCGGGCTCGTGATCGTGCTGACCATCGCCGCCTCCGCCGTGTTCACCGCCTGGGCGGCGGTGGACCGGCTGTTCTCGCCGCGCCCGGTGGAGCACCTGCCCGCCGTGGCGGGCGCCGCCTTCGTCGGTTTCCTGGGCAACGAGTGGGTGGCCCGGTACCGGGTCCGGGTGGGCCGGGAGATCGGCTCGGCCGCGCTGGTGGCGGACGGGCTGCACGCCCGCACCGACGGCTTCGCGTCCCTGGCCGTTCTGCTCGGCGCCGGAGGCTCGGCGCTCGGCTGGAGCGCGGCGGACCCGCTGGTCGGGCTCGCCATCACGGCGGCCATCGCGCTCGTCCTGCGGGACGCGGCACGCGAGGTGCTGCGGCGGATGCTGGACGCGGTCGATCCGGAGCTGGTGGACCGGGCCGAGCGGGCGGTCCGGGAGGTGCCGGGCGTGCGCGGGGTGGGCGAGCTGCGGATGCGCTGGATCGGACACCGGCTGCGCGCCGAACTCGCGGTCCTGGTGGACGGCGAGGCCACCGCGCGCGAGGCCCACGCGGTCGCCGTGGCCGCCGAACACGCTCTGCTGCACGCCGTACCCGGGCTCACCGCCGCCCTGGTGCACGCCGATCCGGCGCCGGTGCCGGGCGAGAGCGACCCGCATCTGCCACTCGCCCACCACGTTCCGGTACGGCTCAGCTGAGGCCGAGGCCCTCGATCACCACGGCACCGGGCAGTTCCGCGAACACCTCGCCGGGCACGAGGAGTTTGCCCTGCCTCCGCCCGCTGCCGACGAGCACGTACGGCAGCTCCACGACGGCGGAGTCCACCAACAGCGGCCAGTTCTCCGGCAGTCCGATGGGGGTGATGCCGCCGTACTCCATGCCGGTCTCGCCGGTCGCCGTGTCCATCGGGGCGAACGACGCCTTGCGCGCGCCCAGTTGGCGGCGCACCACGCCGTTGACGTCGGCCTTGGTGGTGGAGAGCACCAGGCAGGCGGCGAGCGTGGTCTCCCCGCCCCGCTTGCCCGCGACCACCACGCAGTTGGCCGACCGCTCCAGCAGCTCGGCGCCGTAGTGCTCCACGAAGACGGCGGTGTCCGCCCAGCGCGGGTCGGTGTCCACGTAGACGATCCGGTCGGCCGGGGTCTTGCCCTTCCAGTCGCGCAGGGCGGCGGCGACGGGCGCGGTCAGCCGGTCGAGGGCGTCCGGCGCCGGGAGGGCGGTGTCGAAGTCTCCGATGGGGGCGCGCATGACGGCACGCTAACAGCCCTGGTCCGACTGGTTCAGCGCACCGGCGGCACGGAGACGGTCATGACCATCTCCATGGGGACGTCGCCCTCGTTGCCGTACGTGTGCGGGATGTTGGCCTCGAAGGTGGCGCTCGCCCCGGCCGGTACGCGGTGGGGTGTGCCGTCCACGGTGAGGGTCAGCTCGCCGGAGGTGACGTGGACCAGTTCGACGGTGCCGGCGGGGTGCGGGTCGGAGGGGCTGCTCTCGCCCGGCATCAGCCGCCAGTCCCACAGCTCCAGCGGTCCCGGCGCCTCGGTGCCGGTGAGCAGCCTGCTGTAGCTGCCCGCGTCCGTGTGCCACAGGCGCACCGCCTGCTCGGCGGGGACGACCCGGACGCGTGGCCCGCGCTCGTAGTCGAGCAGGGTGGGCACGCTCACGCCGAGCGCGTCCCCGATCTTGACGACCGTGCCGATGCTGGGGTTGGTGCGGGCCTGTTCGATCTGGATCAGCATGCCCCGGCTGACCCCGGCGCGGGCGGCAAGGGTGTCCAGGGTGAAGCCGCGCTCGGTACGCCAGCGTCTGACGTTGCGCGCCAGGGACTGGGTCAGCAGGTCGAGGTCCGACACATCACGTCCATCGAGTCCATCGGGGCCATCGGGTTCGCGGGAGGGGCGCGGGGACCGCTGCGCTGCACCCCGTCGTACACCGCACTGTACTGCGGGCGGGCCGCGCGCAGCAGCGGGATTCGACGCTGGGCACCGGAGAAGGGGTCAGCCCTCGGCGTCCAGCCGGGCCAACTGCTCGATCTGCTCCTCGTCCAGCGCGGCCAGCGCCCGGAACTGCGCCGGGGTCGACCCGTCCGGGGGCGGCACGGGCGCGGGGGTGCGCAGCGGGGGCTGCCAGCCCTCTTCCGGGGTCCAGCGGCGCACGACCCGGGCGGGGGCGCCCGCGACCACGGCGTGGTCGGGGACCGTGCCGCGCACCACCGCGCCGGCGGCGACGACCACGTTCCGGCCGATCCGGGCGCCCGGCAGGATCACCGCGTTGGTGCCGATCCAGCAGCCGGGCCCGATCTCCACCGGCTCCATCCGGGGCCACTGCCGGCCGATGGGCTCGTGCGGGTCGTCGTAGGAGTGGTTGGTGGAGGTGACGTAGACGTACGGACCGAAGTAGCAGTCGCGCCCGATGGTGACGGAGGTGTCCGCGATGACGTGGCTGCCTCGGCCGAGGACCACGCCGTCCCCGATGGTCAGGATCGGCTCGGGTCCGAGGTCGAGGTCGGGCATGAGTCCGGCGGTGAGGGTGACCTGCTCGGCGATGATGCAGTAGGCGCCGAGCCTGATCCAGGGCTCCCCGAAGACCGTGCCGAGCGGGAAGGCCAGCCGGGTGCCCTCGCCGATCGCGCCGAAGCGGAGGCGGCCGGGGTGCTCGGCGCTGACGGAGCCGGTGCGCCGCGCCCACTCCCAGACCGCGTGGACGGCCCGCTGAGCGAGGCCCTTCCGCCAGGAAGAGAAGGTGTTCGCGGTCTTCGGCACGCGCTCACGTTACTCACCGGTCGCCTCCGGTGCGGCGCAGTACCGCTGTGATCTTCACCCCATACGACGGGGCCCTGCGGCGGGAGGGCCATGCACTAGCGTGCGCGGGTACGCGACCTCGCCGACGCGCAGGCTGCGCGACCTCGACGACTCGAAGAAGAGACGGTGGACCGGATGACGCACCAGCCCTTGATCGTGGGCATCGGCGGCAGGGAGCCGACGATCGACCCGGATGCCTTCGTGGCCCCCACGGCCTCGGTGATCGGTGACGTCACGCTGAGCGCGGGGGCGAGCGTCTGGTACGGCGCGGTGGTGCGCGGTGACGCGGAGCGGATCGCCGTCGGGACGGACGCCAACGTCCAGGACAACGTCACCCTGCACGCCGACCCCGGTTTCCCGCTGACGGTCGGGGAGCGTGTCTCCATCGGGCACAACGCCGTCGTGCACGGGGCGACCGTCGAGGACGACTGTCTGATCGGCATGGGCGCGACGGTGCTGAACGGCGCGGTGATCGGCGCGGGTTCCCTGGTGGCGGCCCAGGCGCTGGTCCCGCAGGGGATGCTCGTGCCGCCGGGCTCGCTGGTGGCGGGGGTGCCCGCGAAGGTCCGCCGGGAGCTCTCGGAGGAGGAGCGTCAGGGCGTCACGCTCAACGGCACGCTGTACGCGGAGCTGGCGAAGACGCACCGTGCCGTGCACGAGTGAGGCACGGGGTCGTACGGCGGCTGGGCGCGCCGGGGTCAGTCCCCCGCGCCCACCGGCTCGGCCTCCGGGGTCTGCTCGGCGGCGGCCTCGTTCCGCTTCGCCCGGCGCCTGACGATCAGCAGGGAGCCGATGCCGAGGGCGAGGGCCACCGCGAGACCCACGTACGAGAAGCGCTTGAGCCAGTCCTCGGCGACGATGCCGACGTAGTGGACGACGGCGGTGGTGCCGCCCGCCCAGACGATGCCGCCGAGGACGTTGGCGATCAGGAACTTCCAGTAGGGCATCTGGAGCACGCCGGCGAGGGGGCCGGCGAAGATGCGCAGCAGGGCGACGAAGCGGCCGAAGAAGACGGCCCACATGCCCCACTTCTCGAAGGACCGCTCGGCGGTGGCCACATGGGCCTCGCTGAAGTGTTTCGGCAGTTTCCTGGCGAGCCAGGCCAGCAGGGGGCGACCGCCCTTGCGGCCGATCGCGTAGCCGATGGAGTCACCGATGACGGCGCCGGCCGTGGCGCACGCGCCGAGCACGAACGGGTCGATGCCGGAGTGGGTCGAGGACATGAGCGCGGCCGAGACCAGGACGATCTCGCCGGGCAGCGGGATGCCCAGGCTCTCCAGGCCGATCACCAGGGCCACCACGGCGTAGACGGCGAGCGGGGGCACCGAGTCGAGCCATTCCTGGACGTGCACCGCCGGTTCCTCCCAGTCGCTGTCCCTGATCGCGGGGCCGCGCCTGCTTCAGGGGCCCTCCGGGAAGGCTACCCGGTCGGGAACGGCGGACGGCCCGCCTCCACCCGCTCGGGGGCGTGACCTGCCACTCGGGGGCGCGGCCCGGGCCATAGGGGCGCGTTGCGCGACTCGGGGGCGCGTGCCCGCGGGGCCCGCGCCCCCGAGATCCCCTCGGGTCCCCCGATATCCCCCGGCCCGTCAGCCGTTCGGCCGCAGGGTCCACACGACCGTCATCTCGCCGGAGACGGAGCCGTCCTCGCGCTCGATGGTGATGGCCACCGGGAACTCCGGGCGCTTGCCCGCGTCGAGGTCCGCGACGACCTCGGCCGCCGGGCGGCCCAGGGTGGCGGTGGCGGTGACCGCACCGAGGGCCAGCTTCTTGTAGTCGATCTCGGCGCGCACCGCGAGCGGCACCGCGCGCGAGAGCTGCTCCCCGAAGGCGGTCAGCACGATGGCGCCGCTCGCGGACTCGGCCAGCGTGAACATGGCGCCGGCGTGCGGTCCGCCGAGGTGGTTGTGGTACTCGGCCTGGTCCGGCAGCCGGAGCACCGCGCGCTCGGGAGTGACCTCGATGAACTCCAGGTTCAGGGTCCGCACCATCGGCACCGCGGCGGCCAGCATGTCGCCCATGGAGGCGCTCTCAACTGTCATGCCCGTGATGTTACCGACCAGTAGCGAACCTGACCAGTCCGAATCATGTCCATGGCGCATTAGGGTTGCTGGCCATGTGGCCAGGAGAGCAGCCGCCAGGGGGCGCGCAGAACCCGCAGCAGAACCCGTACCAGCAGCCGGGTTACCAGCAGCCGAATCCGTATCAGCAGCCCGGCTACCAGCAGTACCCGCAGGGCAGCCCCTACGGGCAGCAGCAGTGGGGTGCGCCCCAGCCGCCGAAGGGCGGCGGGAACCGGACCAAGGTCGTCGCGATCGTCGCGGCCACCGCCGTGGTCGTCGCGGCGGCCGTGACCGGCTTTCTGGTCCTCGGCAATTCGAGCAAGGACGAGGCCCACGACGGCAAGAGCGGCCGGAAGACCGCGGCACCGACCACGACGGCGCCGTCCACGAGCGCGTCCACGCCGGACGACAACCCGCGCGGGGACGACAGCGCCGTCAAGCCGGTGATCGCGGGCTGGAAGGCCGTCGTCAACCCGAAGTTCGGCACCGCCTTCGACGTGCCGCAGGACTGGCAGCTCGAGTCGGTGGACACCTCCTACTTCATGGAGGACCGCGCCGACGACGACAAGCTGATCACCTCCGTGTCCGCCCCGGCGGTCTACAAGTCCAAGTGGTGCACCTCGGACAGCGACCGGGACGGCCACAGCGACGACACCTCGCTGGCGGTCGCGGGCACCCGAGGCGAGAACGGCGCGAAGAGCACGGCCCAGGCGGCGGTCGCGCGCGTGCCCTGGTACATCTACGGCGGCTACACCCAGCCGGACAAGAAGAGCATCACCTTCGACAAGAAGGCCAAGCACTACGTCACCAGGTCGGGCGTCGAGGGCGACTACGCCTGGGCCAGGTCGAGCAACACCCCGCAGAAGGGCAAGTGCGCGAGCGACGGCCGGGCGGTCTCGTTCGCGTTCAAGAACGCGGCGGACGACATCGTGTCGTTCGACCTCTACGGCGCCAAGGGCGTCAAGGGCGAGGTCGACACCGCGACGATCATGAAGATCCTCAGCTCGGTGCGGTTGCACGGGCAGCCGACGGGAGGCTGAGCGGGGCACTCACGCCGCGGGGCGGTGGCGGGACCCGGGTGGCGGGTAACTCGCTTGGCAGGTGCGACGGCCAGGGGTGATAGTCACCGGGTGACTTCCCGACCTGACCCCGCCGCCGAACCCGCCGACCGCCTTGCCGTCGGGCACCCGGCATCGGGGTCCGGCTCGGGGCAGTCCCGTACGGGTCGCAACTACCGACTGCTGACCGGGGCCGCCGTCGTCACCGCGCTCGGCGCCAACGGCTCGGTCATCGCGGCCGCGTTCGCGGTCCTCGACGCGGGCGGCGACAGCTCGGACGTCGGTCTGGTCGCCGCCTCGCGCACCCTGCCACTGGTGGTGTTCCTGCTGGTGGGCGGCGCCATAGCGGACCGGGTGCCCCGGCACCGGGTGATGGTCGCCGCCAACGCCCTCAACTTCCTCTCCCAGGGCGCGTTCGCGCTGCTCGTCCTGACCGGCGAGGCACGGTTGTGGCAGATGATGCTGCTCACCGCGCTCGGCGGCACGGGGCAGGCGTTCTTCAGCCCGGCCGCCGAGGGGATGCTGATGTCCTCGGTGGAGGGCGAGCACGCGGGGCGGGCGTTCGCGCTGTTCCGCATGGCCACGCAGGGCGCGGCGCTCGGCGGTGCCGCACTCGGCGGCGCGCTCGTCGCCGCGGTCGGCCCCGGCTGGGTGCTCGCGCTGGACGCGGCGGCCTTCGCGGTCGCCGGGTCGCTGCGCGCGTTCCTCGACGTGAGCCATGTCCCGGCGCGCGCGGAGGGCGGCGGTCTGCTGGCCGATCTCCGGGAGGGCTGGCGGGAGTTCGTCGGCCGGCCGTGGCTGTGGGGCGTGGTCGCGCAGTTCTCCCTGGCCAACGCGGTGGTCGGCGCGGCCGACGCCGTCTACGGCCCGCTCGTCGCCCGCGACAGCCTGGGCGGCGCGGCCCCCTGGGGCCTCGCCCTCGGCGCCTTCGGCGCGGGCACGGCGGTGGGCGCCCTCCTGATGACCCGCTGGAAACCCCGCCGCCTGCTCTTCACCGGCACCCTCTGCGTCTTCCCCCTCGCCCTCCCCTCCGCAGCCCTGGCCGTCCCGGTCCCGGTGGAGGCCCTCTACGCCGTCATGTTCTTCGCCGGCGCCACGGTCGAGGTGTTCGGCGTCTCCTGGATGACCGCCCTCCACCAGGAGATCCCCGAGGACAAACTCTCCCGCGTCTCCGCCTACGACTGGTTCGGCTCGGTCGCGCTGATGCCCCTGGCCACCGCGCTGGCGGGTCCCGCCGAATCGGCCGTCGGCCTCACCACAGCCCTCTGGGGCAGCTCGGCCCTGGTCGTCCTCGTCACGGCCCTGGTCCTGCTGATCCCGGAGGTCCGCACCCTGACCCGACGCCCGGCGCGGACGACGGTGGTCGACCTCTGAGGGAGCCGCCCGGCTCACCCGATGCCGAAAGCCCCGTCCGGAGGCTCGGGCGAGGGTACGGCCTCGCCGTCTCGGACCGGGCGCGCGCCGGCGGTGAACTTCCGCAGCGCGGGGCCGTGTTCGACGCGGGCCGGGAAGACGTCGGCAGCCGTACGGCGGGCCAGGGCGGTCAGGTCCAGGGGGCGGTGCGAGGCGAGGAGTACGGCGTTGCCGAAGCGGCGGCCGCGCAGGACACCCGGTTCCGCGATGAGCGCCAGCTCCTCGAACAGGGCGCCGAAAGTGGCCAGTTGGGAGCGGAGGAAGGTGAAGGGGGTGCCGTCCGCGAGGTTCGCGAGATAGACGCCGCCGGGGCGCAGCACCCGCTCGGCCTCGGCCGCGTAGCCGAGGGAGGTGAGGTGGGCGGGGACGCGGGAGCCGCCGAAGACGTCCGCGACCAGGATGTCCGCGCTGTCGTCCGGGGCGCCCTCCAGCCAGGTGCGGGCGTCGGCGGTGTGGACGGTGATGCCCGAGTCGTGCGGCAGCGGAAGGTGCTCGGCGACCAGTTCCGCCAGGCCCCGGTCGGCCTCCACCACGTGCTGCCGGGAGCCGGGACGGGTGACGGAGACGTACCGCGGCAGGGTGAGCGCGCCGCCGCCCAGGTGGAGCACGTCCAGCGGGCGGCCGTCCTCGCCGGCCACGTCGAGTGCGTGCCCGAGGCGTCGCGCGTACTCGAACTCCAGATGCGCGGGGTCGTCCAGGTCGACGTACGACTGGGGCGCTCCGTCCACCGTGAGCAGCCAGGCCCGCTCCCGGTCCACGTCGGGCATCAGCTTGGCGGTGCCGTGGTCGACGGTCCTGGTCACGGGTATGGCTTCGGTCACGGGACCATTCTCCCCCCGACCGAAGCCACACGCGCAGGGCGCGGGGACGGGCCGCCGTCCCCGCGCCCCGCACGCTCACTCCACCGAGGTCACCGTCCCGGCGCCGACCGTCCGTCCGCCCTCGCGGACGGCGAAGCCGAGCCCCGGCTCCAGCGGGACCTCGCGGCCCAGTTCCACGGTCATCTCCACCGTGTCACCGGGCCGCGCGACCGCCGTCTCGCCCAGGTCGACGTCCCCGACCACGTCGGCGGTGCGGATGTAGAACTGCGGGCGGTACCCGCTCGCGACCGGGGTCGTACGGCCGCCCTCGCGCGCCGAGAGGACGTACACCCGGGCCGTGAACCGCCGCCCGGGCGTCACGCTGCCCGGCGCCGCCACGACGTGCCCGCGGCGCACCGCGTCCCGGGGCACCCCGCGCAGCAGCAGGGCCACGTTGTCCCCGGCCTGCGCCTCCTCCATCGGCTTGCCGAAGGTCTCCAGACCGGTGACGACGCTCTCCACCTCCGCGCCGAGCACCTCCACCCGGTCGCCGACCCGCACGGTCCCGCGCTCGACGGCACCCGTGACGACGGTGCCGCGACCGGTGATGGTGAGCACGTTCTCCACAGGCAGCAGGAACGGGGCGTCCAGATACCGCTCCGGGATGGGCACGTACGTGTCCACCGCGTCGAGCAGCGCCTCGATGGAGGCCGTCCAACGGGGTTCGCCCTCCAGCGCCTTGAGCCCGGAGACGCGTACGACCGGTACGGCGTCGCCCGCGTACCCCTGCGTGGTGAGCAGCTCGCGGACCTCCAGCTCGACCAGGTCGGTCAGCTCCTCGTCGCCCGCGTCCGCCTTGTTGAGCGCGACCACGATGTGGTCGACGCCCACCTGCCGGGCGAGCAGCACGTGCTCGGCGGTCTGCGGCATGATCCCGTCGAGCGCGGAGACGACGAGGATCGCGCCGTCGAGCTGGGCGGCGCCGGTGACCATGTTCTTGACGTAGTCCGCGTGGCCCGGCATGTCCACGTGGGCGTAGTGCCGGGTGTCGGTCTCGTACTCGACGTGCGCGATGTTGATGGTGATGCCGCGCGCGGCCTCCTCCGGGGCGCGGTCGATGCGGTCGAACGGCACGAAGGTGCCGGTGCCGCGCTCGGCCAGCACCTTGGTGATGGCGGCGGTCAGGGTGGTCTTGCCGTGGTCGACGTGCCCCATGGTGCCGATGTTGAGGTGCGGCTTGGTGCGCACGTATGCCGTCTTGGGCATGGGAAGTCCTCGTGGTGGTGGTGCGTGATCACGCGGAAACGCGCCGGACCCCGGTGACTCTCCGACCCTCCCCCTGCGGGGTCCGCCGGACGATCCGGAGAGGGTCAGCTTCGGGCGCCGTCGACAGCGGCCACGAGGAACGGGACGGCAGCCTTCGGTGCATCCGCGACCGCGGATGCTGCGAGGAGGAAGGCGTACCGGAACATGACGCAGATCATTGCGGACGCGTCGCCCCACGTCGAACGGTTTTCCGCGGGCGGGGCGAACCCAACGGCTGCCGTCCGTACACCGATCACACACCCGCGTCGGTTAGGGTCACCGGATGCCCGCTGCCACCAACCGCTCTGGGGGCACCGCCATGGCCACTCCCCCGGCCACTGTCACCGAACCGGCGCCCGCCGTCCCCGAATCGGCGCCCGCCGTCCCCGAGTCGGCGCTCGTCGTGTCCCGACCGGCGTTCGCTCGCCGGGGATTCGCCGCGCGCGGAGTCGCCGTCCTGCTGTCCCCGTACGGCCGCCTGTCGCTGCTGCTGCTCCTGCTCGCGGGCGGCGCCGGATGCGTGCTGGCCTTCGCGCCGCAGCACCTGCTCACCCGGCAACTGCCGCCGGGTATCGGCGGTTTGGCGGCGGCCACGCTGTTCGCGGCGGGGTACGGCCTGTGCACGGTGGCGTTCGTACCGCGCCCCCTGCTGAACCTGGCCGCGGGCGCGCTGTTCGGCTCCCCGCTGGGGCTGACCTCGGCGCTCGCGGGGACGGTGTTCGGCGCGGGGCTGGCCTTCGTACTGGGCCGGGCGCTGGGACAGGACGCGCTGCGCCCCCTGCTGCGGGGGCGCTGGCTGCGGGCGGCGGACGGGCAGTTGAGCCGGCACGGGTTCCGCTCGATGCTGGCGGCGCGGCTCTTCCCGGGCGTGCCGTTCTGGGCGGCGAACTACTGCGCCGCCGTCTCCCGGATGCGCCTCACGCCCTTCCTGCTGGCCACCGCGCTGGGCTCGGTCCCGAACACGGCTGCGTACGCCGTCGCGGGCGCCCGCGCCTCCGCGCCGACCTCGCCGGCCTTCCTGATCGCGATGGCATGCATCGCCGTACCGGCGCTGGCGGGAACATGGGTGGCGTGGCGCAAGAGGCATCATCTGAACGCCAGTTGAGGCCGAGTCGCTCTACTTGATCCCAGACGACCAGGCACCCCGGATAACCATCCCATGACCAACCCCCGATGATTACTTTGCCATCGGGGCCCGCTACGCTGCCCCCGTCACATGATCACGCCTGTCTTTCCGAGCGCTTGGACCTCCCGCCGCCATGTCTTGGTTCGAATCCCTCGTCCTCGGACTCGTCCAGGGGCTCACCGAGTTCCTGCCCGTGTCCTCCAGCGCCCACCTGCGGCTGACCGCGGCCTTCTCGGGCTGGAAGGACCCCGGCGCGGCCTTCACGGCGATCACGCAGATCGGTACGGAGGCGGCGGTGCTGATCTACTTCCGCAAGGACATCGGGCGGATCGTGACGGCGTGGTTCCGCTCGCTGTTCGACAAGGCGGCGCGGGGCTCGCACGACGCGCGGATGGGCTGGCTGGTGATCGTCGGCTCGATCCCGATCGGTGTGCTCGGGGTGACGCTGAAGGACCAGATCGAGGGGCCGTTCCGTGATCTGCGGGTCACGGCGACGATGCTGATCGTCGTCGGCGTCCTGATAGGCATCGCCGACCGGCTCGCGGCCCGCGACGAGTCCGGCGCCCGTCACCGCACCCCCAAGCAGCGCAAGACCCTCGAGAACCTGAGCGTCCGCGACGGCCTGGTCTTCGGCCTCTGCCAGGCCTGCGCCCTCATCCCCGGCGTCTCCCGCTCCGGCGCCACCATCAGCGGCGGCCTCTTCATGGGCTACCGCCGCGAAGCCGCCGCCCGCTACTCCTTCCTCCTCGCCATCCCCGCGGTCCTCGCCTCCGGCGTCTTCGAGGTGAAGCACTCACTGGGCGAGAGCGGGGACGTGTCGTGGGGGCCGACGCTGTTCGCCACGGCGATCGCGTTCGGCTCGGGGTACGCGGTGATCGCCTGGTTCATGAAGTGGATCTCCAACAAGAGCTTCATGCCGTTCGTCTGGTACCGCATCGCCCTGGGCATCGTGATCATCGTGCTGGTGAGCATGGGCGTACTGAGCCCCCACGCGGCGGAGTCGGCGGGCTGACCTGGGCGGGTCCCCTGCGCCTCGCCCCGAGTGCGCGCCTCAGGCGGTGAAGCCGGCGTCGATCGCGCCTTCCTCCGCCAGCCGTCACGCCGCAGCCGCCCCGATCCCCCGGCTGCCACCCGCTGCGGCGCAGCGCCGCATGCGGAGGCGACCGTACGCCGGGCTGGCAACGCCGAACGCTTCGCCGGCGACCCCGCGTGCGTCGGCGACAGGAAAGTGCCGCTCGGGTTCCCGACGGTGGTCAGCGCCCTCGCGCGAGGGGGCGGCACCCGGCGACCAACCCCCGCCCCTGTCCTGGATCGCCCCCCGCGTCGCACACTGGAAGCAGACCCGAGGAGTGGGGAGACTCCGGATGAGCAGCGGTGCGCGGGATGTCGGGTGGTGGGTCGCGGGGCCGTGGCGGCGCTCCGGGGTCGCCGTGGTCGCGGGGGCGCTGCCCGTGCCGGCGTTTCCTGGACCCGCGTGGTGGTGGCTGGCGTATGTGGGTCTGGTGCCGTGGATCCTGCTGGCCCGGTCCGCGCCGAGTGCGCGCAGGGCGGCGTACGACGGATGGTGCGGCGGGTTCGGGTTTCTGCTCGCGGTGCACAACTGGCTGTTGCCGAGCCTGCACGTGTTCATCTTCCTGATCGCCGCGCTGCTCGGTGCGCTGTGGGCACCGTGGGGATGGCTCGTGCGCAGGTTGCTGGGCGGGACGCCGTCGCCGGGGCGGTGCGCGGCGGCGATGGCCGTGCTGCCGTCGGCGTGGCTGGCGGTGGAGCTGGTCAGGTCCTGGCAGGGGCTCGGCGGTCCGTGGGGGATGCTCGGCGCGAGTCAGTGGGACGTGGAGCCCGCGCTGCTGCTCGCCTCCGTGGGCGGGGTCTGGCTGCTGAGCTGGCTGGTGGTGGCCGTGAACGTGGCGGTCGCCGCGCTGATCGCGATGCGAGCGGCCCGGCTGCCCGCCGCCGCCTCGCTGCTGGCCACCGCCGCCGCGACCTCGGCCGCGTGGGTGTGGGCGCCGCGTCCCGCGACGGAGGGGACGGCACGCATCGCCGTCGTACAGCCCGGTGTGGTGGACGGCCCGCGCAGCGTGGACGACCGTTTCGACCGGGAGGAGCGGCTGACCCGACGCCTGGCCGGGCAGAACGTGGACCTGGTGGTGTGGGGCGAGAGCAGCGTCGGTCACGATCTCGCCGCCCGCCCGGACCTCGCCCGCCGACTGGCCGCGCTGTCCCGGCTCACCGGCGCCGACGTAGTGGTGAACGTGGACGCCCGCCGCTCCGACCGCCCCGGCGTGTACAAAAGCTCCGTGCTCATAGGACCGCACGGCCCGACCGGCGAGCGGTACGACAAGATGCGGCTGGTCCCCTTCGGTGAGTACATACCGGCCCGTTCCCTGTTCGGCTGGGCCACCTCGGTCGGCAAGGCCGCGGGCGAGGACCGGCACCGGGGCACCGGGCAGGTCGTGATGGACGCCGGGCACGGGCTGCGGATCGGCCCGCTGGTGTGCTTCGAGACCGCGTTCCCGGACATGAGCCGCCACCTCGCGGACGACGGCGCGGGCGTGCTGCTCGGCCAGTCCTCCACCTCGTCCTTCCAGGGAAGCTGGGCCCCTGCGCAGCACGCCTCGCTGGCCGCGCTGCGCGCCGCCGAGACCGGCCGTCCGATGGTGCACGCCACCCTGACCGGGGTGAGCGCCGTCTACGGCCCGGACGGCCGGCGCGTCGGCCCCTGGCTCGGCACGAACGCGGACACCGCCCGCGTCTACGAGGTCCCGCTCGCGCACGGCGTCACCCCGTACGTCCGCCATGGCGACTGGGCGGTGCGCGGCGCGCTCCTGGTGCTGGCCTCGCTGGGCGCGGTGGAGGGCGTACGGACGCTCAGGCCGCGCCGGACGGGTGCTGAACCGCTCGTACGACCCGCTCGCACAGCTCGTGGGTGGCCAGCGCGTCCCGGGCGCTGAGCAACTGGCCCGCGCGGACGGCGTCGAGGAAGGTGAGCACCGCCTGCTCGATGCCGCGCTGCCGGGAGACCGGCACCCAGTCGCCGCGCCGCCGCAGGGTGGGCTGGCCCTTGTGGTCGACGACCTCGGCGAGGTTGACGACCTGGCGCTTGGTGTCCTGCCCGGAGACCTCCAGGACCTCCTCGGCGGAACCGCTGAGGCGGTTCATGACGCCGAGCGCGGTGAAGCCGTCCCCGGCGAGCTGGAGCACGACGTGGTGCAGCAGCCCGTCCACGGAGCGGGAGCGCACGGTGATGTCGTCGACCGCGCCCGGCACCAGGAAGCGCAGGGTGTCGACGACGTGGATGAAGTCGTCCAGGACCATCGAGCGGGGCTCCTCGGGCAGCCCGACCCGGTTCTTCTGAAGGATGATCAGCTCGCGCGGGTGCTCCAGGACTTGCGCGTACGCGGGGGCGTAACGGCGGTTGAAGCCGACGAACAGGGAGACGCCCCGCTCCTCCGCGAGCGCCACCAGCCTTTCGGCGTCCGCGAGTTCGTAGGCGAGCGGCTTGTCCACGTAGGTGGGGACGCCCGCTTCGAGGAGCCGGGTGACGATCTCGGGGTGCACGGCGGTGGGCGCGTGCACGAAGGCGGCGTCGAGACCCGCGTCCAGAAGGGAGTCGAGGCTCCCGTGCCGGCGCTCCTCGGGCAGGTGCAGCGAGTCCGCCACGGCCGTCAGGGTGGCGGGGGTGCGGGTCTGGAGGTGGAGGTCGACCCCGGGCAGTGTGCCGAGCACGGGAAGGTACGCCTTCCGCGCGATGTCCCCGAGTCCGATGCAGCCGACCTTCACATGCTCTCCTAGTGGCGGTACTCCGTGTGTTCCTCTGCGGAAGGATACGGCGGCCGCCGGCTCGCGACGGTGTCGAAGCCGCGCAGCAGCGGCGTCGGCACCGCCTTGGAGGCGGCGGCGACCGCGTTGTCCGACGAACTCGCTCGTGAGACCACCCGGCGCCCCGGACCGCGCGCCTCCTGCGACGCGACGGCCCGATGTGCGCGTGCACGGCGGGTTCGTTCCGCCACGCGGCGCCGGAGCTTGAGGAAGTCCGGGCGGATGCGCGGGAGTTGCCGGCGGGGATGCTGCGCGGCCGAGGTCTGTGGGGAGATGGGCGAAATCCCCTGTCGCCGTAGCGGCCCGGCTGCGAGGATGCCGATCATGACTGCCGAAAGCCGGGCCCCCGCCGAGAACCCCGCTCCCGACGACCGCCCCTCCCCCGCCCTGGACGCCGGTGAACGCGCCATGCTGGAGGGCTGGCTCGACTACCACCGCCGCACCCTCGCCTGGAAGTGCGAGGACCTGACCGACGACCAGCTCCGCACCGCGTCCGTGCCGCCGTCCGACCTGTCGCTGATGGGCCTGGTACGGCACATGACCGACGTGGAGCGGGCCTGGTTCCGCAAGGTGCTGGCCGGCGACGACCAGGGGTGGATCTACTGGAGCGACGAGGACCCGGACGGCGACCTCCATCTCACCGAGGCCGACACCTGGAAGGACGCGTACGCCGTCTGGCAGGCCGAGATCGAGACCGCCCGGACCAACGCCGCCCGCTTCGAGCTGGACGACCTCTCGCTCGGCAAGCGCCGCCCCCACGACGAGCGGCGCTACAGCCTCCGCTGGATCTACACCCACATGATCGAGGAGTACGCCCGCCACAACGGCCACGCCGACCTGCTGCGCGAACGGATCGACGGCCGCACCGGCGAGTGAGCGTCACCCTGGATACGCCCGCGTCCTTCCTGCGGGCGACGGGATCACTCCTGCGAGTGGATCACCCGTGCGTAGCTGGTGCCAAGGCGGCGGCGCGGCCAGCAGAGTTGCCCGAGTGCATCGACCGACGACCACCGCAGCGCTGTGGGTCACCGTGGCCGTCTCGGCCCTCACCGGCTGCGTGACCGTACATGCCCCGGCCCCCGTCGCCCCCCACCCGGCGACGGGCACGGCGACCCCCCGCCCGGTGCAGGCGCCCGCCCGTGAAGCCCTGGCCCGCATGGGCCCGCCCCCGGACGACCCGAAGCACCCGACGCCCTCCCCCCGACTCTCCCCTCCGCCACCGCCACCCCCGGCAGCGCACCCCACCCGCACGAGCCCGGCGCCCCGCAACACCCTCCGCCCGGCCCCCGCCCCCCGCTCCCGCCCGACCGTCAAAGCCCCGGACATCTGCGCGCTCGGCCGCAAGTACGGCGGCTGGCGAAGGGACAGCCCGGCGTCGGTGATCTGCGGGAGGGCGTACGGGCGCTGAGCGGCGGGGGCGGGTGCCGCCCGCACGACGCCGGGCGTGGTCCGGGCGCCCCTACTGGGCGACGGCGCCCCTCCCCGACGCGCCGACCGGGGGCCGGGGCCCTCGCCTCACCGGGGCACGCCGAGGCACCGCACCGGACGCCGCGAGCTGATCCACGAAGACCGGGAGGACCCCCCTAGCCCACCGGCCGCTGTCGCGGCGGCCCGTACCCCTCGCCGTCCCCCAGCCGCAGCTCCAGGCGGGTGATCGCCGCGCGGACTCCCGCGCCGTAGCCGTCGTCCGCCAGGGAGTCGGCGGCGCGGCGGGCTCGGTGGAGGTGGGTGCGGGCGGCTTCGGCGTGGCCGAGTTTGAGGTAGTCGGCGGCGAGGTTGAGGTGGAGGGAGGGGTAGAAGCCGCGGACGGGCGAGGGGTCGGTCAGCTCCTGGGCGGCCGACAGCGCCCGGAGGTCCCAGGCGAGTTCGGCGTCGGGCTCGACCTGGGTGTCGGCGAGGTAGTGGGCGAGGGTGCAGCGGTGGAGCGGGTCGCCGGCCTCGGCCGTCTCGGCCCACAGCTCCAGCAGGCGCCGCTGGGCCTCCTCGCGGTCGCCGCCGTGGTGCAGCATCACGACCTGCCCGATCCGGGTGAGCAGGGCATCCGGCGCCGTCTGCTCCTGCCGCTCCGCCACCGCGCCCTCCGAGCCCTCACCGCCGGGCCGCTGTCCGGCCCGCCTGCCCCGACGCTAACCGCAGCCGGTGGAGATACCGGGCAGGCGGCCCCGTACGCCGGGGTGACACACCCGAACCGGCACCCCCCCCCGCAGACCCCCCTGCAGGCGACCTCAGACCGCCAGGTTCGGAATCCGCCAGTCGATCGCCTCGTGCCCCTGCTTCTCGATGGCCTCGTTGATCTGGGTGAACGGGCGGGAGCCGAAGAACCGCTTCGCCGACAGCGGCGAGGGGTGCGCGCCCTTGACCACCACATGGCGGGTCTCGTCGATCAGGGGAAGCTTCTTCTGCGCGTAGTTGCCCCACAGCACGAAGACCGCCGGGTCGGGACGGGAGTCGACGGCGCGGATCACCGCGTCGGTGAACTTCTCCCAGCCCTTGCCCTTGTGGGAGTTGGCCTCGCCCGCGCGCACGGTCAGCACCGCGTTCAGCAGCAGGACGCCCTGCTCGGCCCAGGGCATCAGATAGCCGTTGTCCGGGACCGGCAGATCCAGCTCCTCGCGCATCTCCTTGTAGATGTTCCGCAGCGAGGGCGGCGTCTTCACGCCGGGCCGCACCGAGAAGCACAGCCCGTGCCCCTGGCCCTCGCCGTGGTACGGGTCCTGGCCGAGGACGAGGACCTTGACCTTGTCGTACGGCGTCGCCGCGAGCGCCGCGAAGACCTCCTCGCGCGGGGGGTAGACAGGGCCCTTCGCCCGCTCCTCCTCGACGAACTCGGTCAGCTCCTTGAAGTAGGGCTTCTCCAGTTCGTCGCCCAGAACCCCGCGCCAGGACTCGGGCAGCATGGCGATGTCGGTCACGTCAACGTCCTCACGATGTGCGGTCACTTCCAGCACTCAGAACCTACAGGCGACCGCTGACAACGGGCACGTGAGGATGCCGTACGCCCCCGCTCACCAGCTCGTCTTCCGGTACAGCTCCCAGACCGTCATGATCGTCGAGGGGTCGAGCGCCCGCTCCCCGCCGGAGATGTCGCCGCTCGCCGCGAGGTACTGCCGGCCCTGCCACAGCGGCAGCAGCCGCGCGTCGTCCGCGAGCTCCTGCTGCGCCTCCGCCATGTCCTTGACCACCTCGGCGCGGTCGCGCATCGCGCGCGAGCGGGGCAGCAGGACCGAGGTGATCCTCTTGGCCGGATAGGGCGTGCCGAGCGCGTTGTTCTCGCCGACGAACGGCGTGATGAAGTTGTCCGGGTCGGGGAAGTCCGGGAACCAGCCGCGCCCGAACACCGGGTACTCCCCCTTCTGGTATCCGGCCACATAGCTCTTCCAGGGCCGCGCCTTCAGGGTGATCGTGAACAGTCCCGAGGCGTCGAGCTGCCGCCGCAGCTCCTGGAACATCAGCGCCGTCTCGGAGCCGTAGCGGTCGCTGGTGTACCAGAGCGTGAGCGGGACGCGCCGCTTGATGCCCGCGCCGGTGAGGGTCTTGCGTGCCTTGGCGGTGCTCGGGTCGCCGAAGGTGTCGAAGAACGGCGTGGTGTGCCCGACCAGCCCCTTGGGGACCATGGAGTACAACGGGTCCACGGTGTCCTTGTAGACCCGGTGCGCGATGGCCCCGCGGTCGACGACCTGCGCGACGGCCCGGCGTACGGCGTCCTGCCGCGCCCAGGGGTCCTTGGGGTTGAAGACCAGGTAACTGATGTCGATCCCGGCGCCGTCGATCAGCTGGAGGTCGGTGCGGTCCTGCTTCTCCAGGGCGACGATGTCACCGGCGGCGAGCCCCCGGTAGGTGACGTCGATCCGCTTGTCGCGCAGCGCCTGGACCATGGAGCGGGAGTCCTGGAAGTAGCGGATGGTCACCGCGTCGTTGAGCCGCTTGGCGTAGCCGTCGTAGCGGTCGTTGCGGACGAGGACGGCCTGCTTGCCCTCGTCGTAGGACTGGAGGCGGTAGGGACCGGAGCCGTGGACGTCGCCCTTGTCGCGCAGGGAGTGGGCGGGGTAGTCGCGCGGGTCCACGATCGACATCGCGGGGGTGGCGAGCACGAACGGGAAGGTGGCGTCGGCCTTCTTGAGGTGGAAGACCACGTCGCGGTCGCCGGAGGTCTCGACCCGGTCCAGGCTGCCGAGCAGACCCGCGGGGCCGCCCGGGGCGTTGATGAGGCGGATGCGGTTGATGGACGCCTGCACGGCCTGGGCGTCGAGCGGGTGGCCGTCGGAGAACTTCATGCCCGGGCGCAGCCGGCAGTGGTAGGTACGGCCGGCCGAGTCGGAGAAGCCGCAGCTCTGTGCGGCGTCGGGCTGGGGGGTGGTGGTGCCGGTGGGGTAGGCGAGGAGGGTCTGGTAGACGTTGCGGAACAGTTCCCAGGAGCCGTCCCAGGCGCCGGCGGGGTCCAGGGTGCTGGGGGCGCTGGTGGTGCCGACGACGATCGGGCCGTCGTCGGTCCGGGCGCTGCCGGGGAGCAGGGCGCAGCCGGACACCAGGCTGATGGACGCGGCCGCCGCGACTCTTCGAAGGAATCGGTTCCGCTTGAACACGCGCACGCTCCTCGATCCGCCGTACCAAGGTCGGCAGACCATACCGCAGCATTTGGTCTCCTGAACCTCCCCTGAAACAGCCGTTGTTGACGGATCGGACGGTGACAACGTCGTCATCGCGAAGGCCGGTCGCCGCACAGCGCTCCGGGCGCCGTTCCGCTGGGGAACGGCGCCCGGAAGAGACGGCCGGTCAGGGGCCAAAAGCCCCGCGAGGAGGGTCAGCCCACCCCGGCGTTGAGGAAGATACCGCCGTCCACGACGAGCGTCTGGCCGGTGATCCAGTCGGACTGCTCGGAGGTGAGGAAGGCGGTGGCCCCGCCGATGTCGGAGGGCACACCGAGCCGGCCGAGCGGGTAGGAGGCGGCGGCCTCCGCCTCGCGGCCCTCGTAGAGCGCCTCGGCGAACTTGGTCTTCACCACGGCCGGGGCGATCGCGTTGACCCGCACCTTGGGTGCGAACTCGTGTGCGAGCTGCTGGGTCAGGTTGATCATGGCGGCCTTGCTGACGCCGTAGGCGCCGATGAACGGCGAGGGCGCGAGGCCCGCGACGGAGGCGATGTTGACGATCGCGCCGCCGTGTTCGCGCTGCCAGGCATGCCAGGTCTTCTGGGCGAAGCCGAGCGCCGAGACGACGTTGGTCTCGAACACCTTGCGGGCGACGTTCAGGTCGACGTCCGCGATGGGGCCGAAGACCGGGTTGGTGCCCGCGTTGTTCACCAGAAAGTCGATGCGGCCGAAGGCTTCCATGGTGCGCTCGACCACCGTGCTCTGGTGGTCGAGGTCGTGCGCCTTGCCCGCGACGCCGATGACGCGTTCGGCGCCGAGCCGCTCGACGGCCTCCTTCAGCGCCTCCTCGTTGCGGCCCGTGATGCACACGCGGTCGCCGCGCGCTATCAGGGCCTCCGCCACGCCGTAGCCGATGCCCCGGCTCGCGCCCGTGACGAGCGCGACCTTGCCGGAGAGCTCCGGGAGTTCAGTCATGTCCGTGATCCTCAAGATTCCCGAGTGACGAGGTTGCCCAGTTCTCCCGGGCGACTAGTCGAGCGGTCCGCCGGCGACGTAGAGCACCTGGCCGGAGACGAACCCGGCCGCCTCGCCGGTGAAGAAGGCGATGGCGTTGGCGATGTCCTCGGGCACACCCACGCGCTGGACCGGGATCTGGGTGGCGGCGGCCTTCTTGAAGTCGTCGAAGCCCATGCCGACGCGCTCGGCGGTGGCCTTGGTCATCTCGGTGGCGATGAAGCCGGGGGCCACGGCGTTGGCGGTGATGCCGAACTTGCCCAGCTCGATGGCGAGGGTCTTGGTGAAGCCCTGCAGACCCGCCTTGGCGGCCGAGTAGTTGGCCTGGCCGCGGTTGCCCAGCGCGGAGGACGAGGAGAGGTTGACGATCCGGCCGAAGCCCGCGTCGACCATGTGCTTCTGGACGGCCTTGGTCATGAGGAAGGAGCCGCGCAGGTGCACGTTGAGAACGGTGTCCCAGTCGGACGCGCTCATCTTGAACAGCAGGTTGTCGCGCAGCACACCGGCGTTGTTGACGAGGATCGTGGGCGCGCCCAGCTCCTCGGCGACCCGGGCGATCGCGGCCTCGACCTGCGCCTCGTCGGAGACGTCCGCGCCGACCGCGATGGCCTTGCCGCCCGCCGAGGTGATCTTCTCGACGGTGTCCTTGCAGGCGGCCTCGTCCAGGTCGATCACCGCGACGGCGTGACCCTCGGCTGCCAGGCGTACGGCGGTGGCGGCGCCGATCCCTCGTGCCGCGCCGGTGACTACCGCGACCCGCTGTTCAGTGGTGGACATTGCTGCTTCTCCTCGCCCTTGAGAGAACCCGAGTGGCCCTTGACAGGACCCGAGTGCGGTGAGCGACCGCTTAGTACCTTCCGCACCCGTGACGCTAGAAGCCCTGGCACCCGGTGTCAACGGGACACCGGGTGGTGTGATCCATTACCTGACCAGGAGGTCGAGCAGCCGTTCGGTCTCGGCCACCGGATCGGCGGTCAGCCCGGTGTGCACAGCCCCCGGCTGGACAACGGCGGAGCGGGGCGCGATCAGCCAGCGGAAACGCCGCCCGGCATCGTCGCCCACGGCCTGACCGGCGTCCTCACCCCCCGCGCAGATCCGCTCGACGGCGCCGAGCGCGGCCCTGATCCCGGCCACGTCGGCCTGGGGGTCGAGGGCGAGGAGGCGGGACTCGTCCAGATGGGTGCGGGCGCCGATGTAGTCGTGGGCTCGGCAGTAGACGAGGACCCCGGCGTTGATCCGCTCGCCGCGCTCGACGCGGGGGACGACGCGGAGCAGGGCGTACTCGTACACGGCGCGGTCGCCGCCCTGGCCCGTCCGGGTGATGTGGCGCTCGACCACATGTCCGGCCATGTGAATGTGGTGCTCGCTCACTTGCTCTCCTGGAGGCCGTCGATGCGCTCGTGGACGGAGACCGCCCGCGCGAGAAGGGGCCGGGCGTAGGCGCGGCGCAGGTCGTCCGGGGTGTCGAAGCCGGGCTCGCCGGTCAGCCACGCGTCCGGGATCTCGGCGGTGACCTCGGCGAGCAGGTCCTCGGTGACCCTCGGGGCCAGCTCGGCGGCAGCGGCGGCGACATCCGGGGCGAAGCGGGCGAGAGCGTGGTCGGCGGCGTTGTACGGACGGGCGGCCGAGGCGTCGGCGGAGGGCCAGTTGTGGTGCCAGATCATGGTGGCGCCGTGGTCGATGAGCCACAACTGTCCTTGCTGGACAAGGAGGTTGGGGTTGCGCCAGGAGCGGTCCACGTTGTTGATCAGCGCGTCGAACCAGACGATCCGGCCCGCTTCCTCGGGCGTCACCGGGAAGGCGAGCGGGTCGAAGCCGAGGGCGCCGGAGCGGAAGTCCATGCCGAGGTTGGCGCCCCCGCTGGACCGCAGCAGGTCCTGCACCTGCCGTTCGGGTTCACCGAGGCCGAGGACGGGGTCCAGTTGGACGGTCACCAGCCCGGGCACCCGGAAGCCGAGGCGGCGGGCGAGCTCCCCGCAGACGACCTCGGCGACGAGGGTCTTGCGGCCCTGCCCGGCGCCGGTGAACTTCAGGACGTAGAGCCCGAGATCGTCGGCCTCGACGAGCCCCGGCAGCGAGCCGCCCTCACGCAGGGGCGTGACGAACCGGGTGGCGGTGACTTCGGTCAACATTTGCCCAGGTTATATCGCGTGCGACGGCCTTCGGCCGGCCGCCGTTTCCGCCGCTCCTGCGAGGATCGGCGCATGACGGACCCTCCCCCGCGGATCAACGCCCTCATCGTCGACGCCACGGATCCCGAGCGGCTCGCCGCGTCCTGGTCCGCCCTCCTCGGCAGTCCGGTCGTGGGCCGGACCGGACGACCCCTCTCCACACGGGCCCTCCCGCGCCTACGATCGGCCGGGCACCGTCCCCGCACGTCCGGACCGGCCGTACGACCGTCAGGAGAACCGTGGAGACCTCGTCCGCAGGAGCCCCGCACCGCCTGGACCCCGCCGGCGGCTGCCCGCACGCCGACAACACCCGGCTGCTCGCCCTCGGCGCGGTGGCGCCCGTCGAACTGCCGGGCGGGGTCGAGGGGATGGCCGTCCTCGGGCACGAAGCGCTGAGGGAGTTCCTCCAGCATCCCGAAGTCGCCAAGGACGCACGGCACTTCGCTGCTCTGCGGGAGGGACGGATCGCACCGGGCTGGCCACTGCTGACCTTCGCCACCGTGCGCGGGATGACCACGGCGGACGGCGAGGACCACCGGCGGCTGCGCTCCCTGGTCGCCCGGGCGTTCACTCCCCGCCGGGTCGAGGCGCTGCGTCCGCGTGTCGTGGAGCTGACCGACGCCCTCCTGGACGATCTGGCGGCGGCAGCCGAGGCGGGCGAGGGGGTCGCCGATCTGCGCAGGCGCTTCGCGATGCCGCTGCCCATGAGTGTGATCGGTGAACTCCTGGGCGTGGACGCGGAGTTCCGTGACCGGCTGCACCGGCTGAGCAACGCGGTGACGGGAACCGACATCGGACCCGAGGCGGTACTCGCCGCGAACCGCGAACTCGTGGGCGTGCTCGGCGAGATCGCCGCCGCCAAGGCCGCGCGCCCCGGCGACGACCTGACCAGCGCCCTCATCGCGGCCCGCGACGAGGGCGGCGACCGGCTCGGCCAGGAGGAACTGATCGGCACCCTGGTGCTGTTGATCGTCGCCGGGCACGAGACGACCCTGAACCTGATCACCAACGCGGTGCGCGCCCTGTGCGCTCACCGCGACCAACTCGCCCTGGTGTGCGCGGGCGGGGCGAGCTGGGCCGACGTGGTGGAGGAGACCCTGCGCTGGGACGCGCCGGTGAGTTACTTCCCGTTCCGCTACCCGGTGCGGGATCTCGTGGTCGACGGCACCGTGATCCCGGCGGGCACCCCGGTTCTCGCGGGCTACTCCGCCGCCGGGCGCGACCAGGCGGCGCACGGCCCGGACGCCGGCCGTTTCGACGTCACACGCCCCGGCCGCCCCGACGCCGTACGGCACCTCTCCCTCGGTCACGGCGCGCACTACTGCCTGGGCGCCCCGCTCGCGCGGCTCGAAGCGACCGTGGCCCTCGAGCGCCTGTTCACCCGCTTCCCGGACCTCGAACTCGCCGCCGAAGAAAACGACTTGCCCCGCCACCCCAGTTTCGTCGGCAACACCGTGCACGTGCTTCCGGTCCGGCCCGTCCCGACCGGGCGGCCCGCGGCGGACTGACCCTCCGCCGGGCCTTACGCCCTCCTCGTTCCCGAGCGGTGAGGATCGGGGCACGTGACTGAACGGGCGGTGCCGCCGGGCCGTACCCCTGGACAGATCACGTACGAGCACCCCGGCGGAAGGGAACACCCCATGACCAGCGCATCGTCCCAGCCCGTAGCGAACCCGGCCCGGCGTACGGTGATGGCGGCGGCCGGAGCGGCCGGGCTCACCGTGGCCCTGGCGGCCTGCGGCTCGGACAACGGTTCCGACACCGTCGGCAGCGGCGCGGCCGGTGCCGCGCTCGGCAAGACCTCGGACATCCCGGAGGGCGGCGGCAAGATCTTCAAGGACGAGGGTGTGGTGGTGACCCAGCCCTCCGCCGGGACGTACAAGGCGTTCTCCGCCAAGTGCACCCACCAGGGGTGTGCGGTGGGCAGCGTGAGCGACGGGGTGATCGTGTGCCCGTGCCACAACAGCCACTTCTCGGTGGAGGACGGCAGTGTGAAACAGGGGCCCGCGACGCAGGGGCTGCCCGCGAAGAAGATCAAAGTGTCCGGCGACTCGATCGAGCTGGCCTGATCACGCTCCCCCGGGCCGTGTTCCCTTTTCCGGCGCCCTGCCGGAGGATCGTCGGCACGGGGGTGTTCTCTTGGACGACTGGGGAGAAGAGGGGGCCGTATGACCGTCACCGAGCAGCGCCGGGGCCGGAAGATCATGATGACTCCGGGCGAGCTGGACGCGTTCCTGACCGTCCAGCGCACCTGCCGGGTCGCGACCGTCGCGGCGGACGGCACCCCGCACGTGAGCGCGCTGTGGTTCGTGTGGGACGGCACCTCGCTGTGGCTCTACTCCGTGGTGCGCAGCAAGCGCTGGTCCCAGCTCAGCCGTGACCAGCGGATCGCGGTGGTGGTGGACGCGGGCGAGGAGTACGACCAGCTGCGCGGGGCGGAGCTGTCCGGACGGGTGGACTTCGTGGGCGAGGTGCCGCGCACGGGTGAGCTGTGTGCCGAACTCGACGCGGTGGAGACACTGTTCGCGCGCAAGAACTTCGGCCTGGACGAGATGCCGCACGACGGGCGGCACGCCTGGGCCCGGCTGACGCCGGAGAAGATCGTCTCCTGGGACTTCCGAAAGCTGGGCAAGGCGTAAAGCCGGGCAGGCGTAGGCCCGGGCACGGCGCAGGAGGCACCCCGGCTTCGACCGCCGCCCCGGCCTCAGTCGCCGCCCCGCCTCAGCCGAGCTGCCGGGCCGCCGTCCGCAGCGCCTCGACCGCCGCGCGGATCGAGGGACGGCGGTCCGCGTCAGCGCGCCAGACCACGTAGACATGCCTGCGCACCCGCTGCTTGAGCGGGACCAGGACCACGCCCGGCGGCACCGGGTCGCGCCCCAGCAGAGGCGCGATGCACACCCCCAACCCGGCAGCCACGAGCGCGAGTTGGGTGTGGGTCTCGCCTGCCCGGTGCCCCACGAGGGGCTCGACTCCCCGGGAGCGCAGGGTGAAGATCAGCCACTCGTGGCAGAACTCGCCCTCGCCCCAGGTGATCCACTCGTCCTCGGCGAACTCGGCGAGGTCCACCTCGTCACGGCCCGCGAGCGGATGTCCGGCGGGGATCGCGACCTCCGCGGGATCGTCCAGCAGCGGCGCCTTGACCAGGCCGTCCGGCACGGGCATCGGCTTGTTGTACCAGTCGAGCACCACCGCGAGGTCGAGGTCGCCGCGGACGACCCCGGCGACGCCCTGCTCCGGTTCCAGCTCGCTGGAGCGCACCCGCAGCCCCGGATGCAGGGCTCGCAGCCCGGCGAGCGCGGCCGGGAAGAGCCCGCGGGCCGCGGTGGGGAACGCCGAGAGGCGCAACTCGCCGACGACCTGCCCCCGGTGTGCCTCCAGGTCCGACTGGGCCAGCTCCACCTGGGAGAGGATGCGCGAGGCGTGCTCGGAGAGCAGTCGGCCCGCGTCCGTGAGCCGGACCCCGCGCCCGTTCTTGGCGAGCAGTCGCTGCCCGACCTCCCGCTCCAGTTTGCCGAGTTGCTGCGAGACGGCGGAGGTGGTGACGTGCAGCGCGTCGGCGGCGGCGCTCACCGAGCCGTGCCGGGCGAGGGCGTCCAGGGTGCGCAGGCGCTCCAGGTTCAACATGTAAGCGATCCTAAGAGATACCGCGTGACAATTCTCGATTGTGCTACGAAGTTGCGAGCCGCATCTTTGATGGCATGAGCACGGTCTCCCCTTCCCGCACGGCAACGCCCGCGTCCGCCGACCTCGCTTCCGCCGATTCCGCGTCCGCCCCGGTCGCCGCCCAGCGCCCGCGCACCGACTGGCGGCTGCGCTTCGGCCTTCTCTCCGCGATCTGGGGCTTCAGCTTCCTTCTGATCAAGGTCGGCACGACCTCGTACGCCCCGTTCCAAGTGACCCTCGGCAGGCTGGTGTTCGGCACGGCCGTGCTCGTGGCGGCGATGGCCGTCAAGCGGGAGCGACTGCCGCGCGGGGCCCGGACGTGGGGACACATGGCGGTCGCCGCGTTCTTCCTGAACGCCGCGCCCTTCTCCCTCTTCGCCTACGCGGAGCTGACCATCCCCTCCACGCTGGCCGGCATCTGCAACGCCACCTCGCCGCTGTGGGGCATGGTCCTCTCTCTGGTCGCCCTCTCCGAGGACCGCCCGACCCGGGTCCGCTTCGCCGGTCTCGGCCTCGGCTTCCTCGGGGTGCTGACGGTCCTCGGCGCGTGGCAGGGCTTCCACGGCATCGACGCCACGGGCACGGCGATGGCCCTGCTGGCCTCGCTCTGCTACCCGGTCGGCTGGATCTACGTCCGCCGCACCCTGTCGGGCACCGGCAACTCGCACCTCGCCATGACGGGGGCGCAGTTGTTCCTGGCGACCGTGCAACTGGCCGTCGTCACGCCCCTGTTCACCTCGTTCCCGACCCATTTCGCACTCGTCCCGCTGCTCGCGGTGGCCGCGCTCGGCGCCCTCGGCACGGGCGTGGCGGTGCTCATCCAGTACGGACTTGTCGCCGAAGTCGGGCCCACCACCGCGCAGATGGTGACCTACTTCATCCCGGTCATCGCCACGGCGGCGGGCGTGGCGATCCTCGGGGAGTCGGTCGCCTGGACCACTCCGGTGGGCGCGGTGATCGTCCTCGCGGGGGCCGCGCTCACACAGGCACGGCGGAAGAGCTGAGCACCGCAGCCGCCCCCGGAGCGGGACCTTCCCGAGTCACCCTCACCGGCCAACCCCGCGTCACCCGTACGACCGTGCCGGTGACGGCCGTACCGCCGCCGCCACCGCGTCCGCCAGCGGCTCGATGTCAAAGTCCGCGAGCGGCGAGACGGTGATGCGGACGCCTGGCGGGGTGTCGAGCCGGAAGCGGGCGCCGGGCGCCACGGCCCAGCCGGACTGCAGGAGCCGGGCCACGGCGCCCGTCTCGTCCGGGACCGGCACCCACACGTTCATGCCGCTGCGGCCGTACGCGGTGACCCCGCGCCGCGCGAGCGCCTCGGTCAGCGCCGTACGGCGCGCGCCGTAGGACCGCGCGACCGAGCCGTCCACCGCGCCGTCGGCCCACAGTCTGGCCACCGCGCGCTGGAGGAGCAGGCTCACCCAGCCGGGCCCGAGCCGCTGGCGGCCGCGCACCCGGTCGACGGTGCGGGCGTCCCCGGTGAGGACGGCGACGCGCAGATCGGGGCCGTAGTTCTTGGAGACCGAGCGCACGAAGGCCCAGCGGGTGGTGGCACCCGCGAGCGGATACGGCGCGAGGTCGACGAAGCCGTGACCGTGGTCGTCCTCGACGAGCAGCACGTCCTGATGCGCGCGCAGCACGCCCCGCAGAGCCCGCGCACGTGACGCGCTCACCGAGGCGCCGGTGGGATTCTGCGCGCGGACGGTGACGATCAGCGCGCGTGCCCCGGCGTCCAGGGCGGCGCGCAGGTCCGCCACGCGCGGACCCTCGTCGTCCACGCCCACCGGTACGGCGCGCAGCCCGAGCGCCGGGACGAGGTCCAGGACACTGCCCCAGCCGGGGTCCTCCACCGCGACCGCGTCGCCGGGCCTGAGGTGGGCCGCGAGGACCCGCTCGATCGCGTCGAGCGAGCCGGAGGTGACGGTGAGGGGCCCTTCGGGCACGCCGTCGGCGTCGAGTTCGGCGCGGGCGATGCGGGCGAGTTCGGGGTCGACCGGCTCGGTGCCGTAGAGAACGGGGGCGCGGTCCGCGCGGGCGGCCGCGTCGGCGAACGCCGGGCCGAGCGGCGGCAGCAGGGCCGGGTCGGGGTTGCCGGTGGACAGGTCCCGGCCCCCGGGCGGCACCTCCACGCGCAGCTCGTCGCGGCCGGTCGTGGCGGGCTTGGACCGCACCCGGCTGCCTCTGCGCCCGGCGGTCTCGATCACCCCGCGTTCGCGCAGGGTGCGATAGGCAGCCGCGACGGTATTGGGGTTCACCCCGAGATGCGCGGCCAACTCCCGTAGCGGCGGCAGCACTTGTCCCGGTCGCAGCTCACCGCTGCTCACCGCGCGCTCCACACTGCCAGCGATCTCCGCTGCGCCACGACCTTCGATCGGATACTCTCCTAGCACAAAGCAGATTATGCACTAGTGCAATAGAAGAGTCCAGGGAGGGACCGCCATGCAGGGGACCGAGGAGAAGCCCGGCGCCTACACGCCGACCGACCGCACCGTGCCCACCCGCTCCGCCGAGCGGGCGTCCTACGACAAGGAGCTGGTGCACGCGATCCTCGACGAGGGGTACCTGTGCCATCTCGGCTTCGTGCGCGACGGCGCGCCGGTGGTGCTGCCGACGCTGTACTGCCGGGTGGGTGAGCGGCTGTACGCGCACGGCTCGACCGGTTCGCGCCCGCTGCGGATGTCCGGCGCCGAGGACCCGGGTCTGCCGGTCTGCCTCACCGTCACGCATGTCGACGGTCTGGTCCTGGCCCGCTCCGCCTTCCACCACTCGATCAACTACCGCTCGGTGGTGGTCCACGGCATCGCCCGCCAGGTCACCGACCCCGAGGAGCGCTCGATGGCCCTCGACGCCCTGGTGGACCAGGTCGTACCCGGGCGCTCGGCCGACTCCCGCCCCGCGAACAAGAAGGAACTGGCCGCCACCGCGGTGATCCGCGTCGACCTCACCGAGGTCTCGGCCAAGCTCCGCACGGGCGACGCCAACGACGAGCCCGAGGACCTCGCCCTCCCGCACTGGTCGGGCGTGGTCCCCCTCCGCAAGGGCTACGAAGTCCCGGTACCCAACGGCGACTTGGCACCGGGACGTGAACTCCCCGGCTACCTGGTGGCGTTGACGGACGACGCCTCGGACCGCGCGACGACCGAGGTCTGACCCGCGGCTGCCCTCCTCTCCCCCGCCGCGAGGGCCGCGACCGCGCCGAGCAGCAGCAGGGTGCCCGTCACCGTGGCCGCCGTCAGGTGTTCGCCGAGCAGGGCGACTGCGAGGACGGCTGCGGTCACCGGCTCCAGGAGCATGATCACGGAGACGGTGGCGGAGCGTACGGCGGCGGCTCCCGCGAAGTAGAGCGCGTAGGCGAGGGCGGTGGGGACGGAGGCGAGGTAGGCGAGCAGCGCCAGGAGCCGCAAGGGGTGCCCGGTGTGCGGGAACACCCCCTCGACGAGGGCGAACGGCAGCAGGCACAGGGTGGTGACCGCGAAGGCGCCGACCGTGGTGGCTCCCGCGTCGCCCGCTCCCGCACGACCCCACCAGCGGGTCAGCAGGGTCATCGCGCTGTAGCCCGCGGCCGAGCCGAGCGCGCAGAGCACGCCCGCCGGGCGGACGGTGCCGCCCGAGCCGCCGAGGGTGAGCACGGCGAGCCCGGCGAGCGCGCCGCCGACCGCGAGGACACCTCCGGCGCCCAGCCGTTCCCCGAGCAGGAACCGGGCGCCGAGCGCGATGAGCACGGGACCGGCGCCGAGGGTCACGACCGTGGCGACCGCGAGGCCGGTGGCGTCCACGGCGGCGAAGTAGGCGGTCTGGAAGACGGCCAGACCGACGCCGGTGGCGAGCACCTGCCGGAGCAGGGCGGCGCGCTCACGCGGGGCGGCGGCCGGGGTGCGGCGCCCACGGCGCAGCAGCCGGCCCGCGACCAGCAGGACGAGTCCCGCCGCGCAGCGCCAGAAGGACAGGGCGAAGGGGCCCATGTCCCCGGTGCGGTAGACCAGGGAGGCGACGGCACCCGCCGTGCCCCAGGTGGCACCGGTGACGATCAGATAGAGCAGGCCACGCCCGACGGGCAGGCCGGAGACAGCGTTCGACACGAGGTTTCTCCGCAGAAACGCACTGGATGGTGCGGAAGTTGGAAGGCGTCCGATCGGGGACGCGTGGACTTCATCTGCGGGCAGCACCGTCCCGCCCGGCGCGTGCTGCGCGGGGCGTGTTCTTCCCGGAGGCCCGCCTCAGGCGGCCGGGGGCGGAAGGACGAGTGCGCGCGAATACATGATCACCAGCTTAGCCCCGGTACCCGCGTCCGCGCCATGATCCGCCGGACGACGCGGAGCGGCGGCGAGCGACGGCGACGCGGCAGATGTGCGTGCCAGACCCCGCGACCTCGGCAGGATCCGGAAGACAGGCCCTACGCCGCGGTCCCCCGCGCGGACAACTCCCGTTCGGCGCCGCCGCTCTCAGCGACCGGCTCCGCGAAACCCTTGGCGGGCGTGGCGGACTGCGCGATGAACGCGCCGACGAGGACGACCGCGCCGCCGAACACCTGCGGCGCCGACAGATGCTCGCCGAGAAGCACCCAGGCGAGCACGGTCGCGATGACCGCCTCCAGACAGGCGACGACCCCGGCGACCTGCGGCGAGAGCCGCCGTACCGAGAGCACGCCGGTGACGTACGCGAGCACGGTGGCGACGAGAACGATCCAGACGAGCAGCGCGGCGGCGGGTACGGCCACCGTCGTCGAGCCGCACGGTACCGCCCAGCACCCGCCAGTCCATGCCCCACGGGCGGGCGACGACCGTGAGGACGACGGTGCCGATCAGCAGACCGTACGCGATCACGCCCAGCGGGTCCGGCGCCTCCTCGCCCGCGTCACCACCCTGGTCGGACAGGACGAAGTAGCCGACCTGACAGCAGGCGGCGCCGAGCGCGAACAGCAGGCCGAGCACGTCGAAGCTCAGCCCCGACCAGACCTCGACCACACAGGCGAGCCCGCCCGCCGCGAGGACGACACCGAGCGCGGCGGCCTTGGTGACCGGCCTGTGCTGCACGAACCGCACCCAGCCGAGCACCAGCGCGGGCGCCAGATACTCCACGAGCAGCGCCACCCCGACCGGTATCCGCGAGAGCGAGGCGAAGTAGCACGCCTGGACTCCGGCGACGGCGAGGAGTCCGAACCCGGCGAGCAACGCGGGGCGGCGGAGCGGCAGATCGCGATGGCGTACGGCCACGGGGAGCATGACAAGGGCGGCACCGGCCACGCGCAGCCACACGACGTGCAGCGGATCGAGCCCCGCCTCGATCAGCGGCTTGGCCGCGACTCCCGACCCACCGAACGCCACGGCCGACACCAGGGCGAGCCCCAGCCCGGCGCCGCGGCCGCCTTCTCTGCTCCCAGACGCGTGCACGCGCACATGATGACAGGCGACGACATGAGCGTCACCCTTTTTGACTCCTGTCTCGGGGAGTGGACCGGGGGCGCGGTGCGGGCGGCGGCTTCGCCGGGGTGAACGGTGACGACGGACGTGCCGACGTGGCGGTGGGCCCCGCGAGCGCCGGGGTCAGCAGGGCGGCGCCTCATCGGCCGTGCGCGCCCGCAGCCGGTCCCGCAGTTCGCCCGCAGGAATCCCGGCGCGCTCCAGCACCTCGACAGCACGCGAGCGCGGGTCGGCCACGAGGGCGGCGAGCAGATCGACACCGTCGGCCCCGCCGTGCGGGCCCCGGCGCAGGGCGCCGCGCACCTCGGCGTCGCGCAGCGCGGCGGCCGCGACCGGCGACCATCGCTCGCCGCCCGCGATGACTTCGGCGCCGGTCACCTCGGCACCGCCCTGCCAGCGCAGCCCGTACCCGATGCTGCGCTGCACGAGATAGCCGAGCAGTCGCGCGAGCTGGGTCGGCGTGCCGACGGCCGCGCGCGCCTCGGGGTCGGACTCCAGGAGCGAGTGCAGCAGATGGGCACTGTCGATCTGCCGGTCGCCGTCGCGTACGGCTCTGCGGCGGGCACCGGCGATCACCGACGCGAAGCCGGTGCCGGGCCCGGCGTCGTTCTCGGCGCGCGGCGCGCCCTCGTCGGGGGCGGACCGGCCGACTGTGCGGGGTTCCACACCAGACACCTCATCAGCCGCCGGAGCCGACGGCATCCACGAGGGGAACCATTCTCGCGTCCCACGCTGAGCGGACAACCGGCCCGTCCTTCTCATCCTCACGGAGGAGATCCGGTCGATTCCGCCTCGGGGGCGCGCGCCGCCTTGCGTACGCCCCATGGCGCAACCTCTTGCCCCTTTGGTACGTCACACATCAAGTGGAGGACGGATGCCTGTGCTGGCTGGTGGGTCTGCCGGCGGTGGACGGCAAGCAGTACGTGTACCGGGTGTACGCCCCGGACGACGCCCTGCTCGCCGACCTGTTCTGGGACGCCTGGCACTGCCACGACGAGAGCGCCCTCCCGCGCGCGTGGGACCTGTTCGACGCGGCGGTGATACGACGCGTGCGGACGTGAGGCCGGGTCAGTCCTCGTCCGCGAGGATGAGGTACAGCTTCTTGCGGGCCTCGTTGACGACGGTGAGCGCCTTCTCGCGCTGTTCCTTCGTGCCGGTCTTCCACACCTGACCGAAGGCTTCCATCAGCCCGAACCCGGCCTGCCGGATCTCGCTCAGCGCCTCCCAGTCGACACCGCGCGTCGCCTCCTCCCAGGGAGCCTCCGGCCCCTCCTCGGCGGACGCCCGCCCGCTCTCGGTGAGGGAGAACAGCTTCTTGCCGCCCTCGCTCTCACTGGCGATCAGACCCTCGTCCTCCAGGAGCTGGAGCGTGGGGTAGACCGAGCCGGGGCTCGGCTTCCAGGCGCCCCCACTACGCTCCGCGATCTCCTGGATCATCTCGTACCCGTGCATCGGCCGGTCCTTGAGCAGCGCCAGGATCGAGGCCCGCACGTCACCGCGCCGCGCCCGCCCCCGGCCCCTGCCACGCCCCATGCCGGCCCACGGCCCCGGCCCGAACCCGGGCCCTCCGAAACCGTGCCGCCCCGGACCACCAGGACCGAACCCCGGCCCCCCGGGCCCGAACGGCCCGAACGCCTCCCGCAGCGCCTCGACTCCCCCGAACGCCCCCCAGCCGTGCCGACCGGGCCCGCCAGGACGATGCGCACGCTCGAATCCATGGTTCCGCATCGCGACCACTCCATTCCCTCGTCGATCAGTCACGTACCCATCGCGTCTCTTACGCGACATCTCAACGATATATCGCTAGCGGGCTTACGACAATGCCCTCGCGAAGAACTCCCGCTGTCGCCGCCCTGCGCCGGGGCGATAGGACCCCGCGCGCTGGTGAGACCCGTCGAGATTCCGTCATGGCCACGCGAAGACTCCGCAGCCCAGTCCGTCCTCAGCCGACCGACGGGCCGTGGTCGGCGGTCCCGCTCTGCCGAGCGGCTACAAGGCGACAACGAGCGCGCAACGAGTGGGCGGTGGCACGGCCACCGCTCACGCCTCGCCCTCTACCATCCGGGAAGGGTGCCCCCGCGCGCCCTGGGACAGGGGCTGAGCACATGGTCGACCACTTCCGTCCGGTGACCCGGCGCTTCCTGGGCGCCGCCGCGATCGGCGTGGCCTTGGCCGCCACCTCCGGATGCACCGTTCCCATCGACGCCGTCGCCGGCATCTCCGTGACCGCCGACGGCCATCTGCTCGGCGTCATGATGGTCTGCGGACATCGGATCGAGGGCGCGACCCTCTACGTGGACGGAGACGACGCGGACAAGCAGGCGACGGTCGGTTCGTGGACCGCCGACCGCCCCCTCACGCAGGGCCTCGCGACCTGGACCCTCGACTCTCCTGCCGCCGGCTGGACCGCGACCAAGTCCCTCGCGCCGCTCACCCCGAGGACCACCTACGCGCTCTACGGCTGGACCAGCGACAACAAGTGGTCGGCGAGCGAGGTCTCCTTCACCCTGGCCGACCGGGACCGACTCGCCCCGGGAAGGGTCCGCTACGACAGCGTGGCGGACAACGGCGACGAATCCGCGATCACCGTCTCCATGGCGGAGTTCAAAGCCAGGGCCTGCCGGAACACGTGACGCCACGACGCCTCCCACCAGGTCGGGGAGCGCGCCCGGTCAGGAAGCGGACCGGTCCACCCCGCCCCAACTGGCCTTGGACGCGCGCCAGTCCGGCGCTCTAGGGTCTGCGCCATGCGCATTCGAATCGTCGACGCCTTCACCGAACTGCCCTTCACCGGGAACCCCGCCGGGGTGGTCCTCCTGGACGACGTGTTTCCCGGCGACGACTGGCTGCGGAACGTCGCCGCCGAGGTGAACCACCCCGAGACCGCGTTCGCCCACCGGCTCCCGGAGGGCGGTGAGGCGGACTGGGCGCTGCGCTGGTTCACCCCTGCCACCGAGGTCGCGATGTGCGGGCACGCCACCCTTGCCACGGCCCACGTCCTGCACACCACCGGCACGCACGAGGGGCCGGTACGGTTCGCCACCCGCAGCGGGGTGCTCACGGCCACACCCGGCGACGAAGGCTGGATCACCCTGGACTTCCCGACCGCCCCGCTCACCGAGGTGGCCGCCCCGGAGGGGCTCGCGCGGGCACTCGGCGCGGACCCGGTCGCCGTCTTCGACACCGGCCCCGAAGTGGGCGATCTGCTGGTCGAGTTGGCCGACGAGAAGGCCGTACTGGAGCTGTCCCCCGACCCCAGGGAGATCGCCGGGTGCTCCTCGCGCGGCGTGATCGTCACCGCCCGCGCCGAAAACCCCACGCTCGGCTGCGACTTCGTCTCCCGCTGCTTCTTCCCGAACGTCGGCATCGACGAGGACAGCGTCACCGGCAGCGCCCACACCGCCCTCGCGCCCTACTGGTCCGCCCGCCTCGGCCGCGACGACCTCACCGGTCTCCAGGCGTCCCGCCGCACCGGCTACGTCCGCACCCGTCTGCGCGGCGACCGCACCCTGCTGATCGGCCGCGCGGTGACGGTGATCGACGGGGAACTGCACGCCTGACAAGCGAGGTCGAGCGCACGCGGGACGGTGTCGGCCCGGCGCCGTCCCTCAGGCCGTCGGCAGCCACCCCACCTTGCCCGCGAGGAGCGCGTATCCGACGAACGCGCCGATGTCGAGCAGCGAGTGCGCGACGACCAGGGGGCCGACGCGGCCCCAACGGCGGTACAGCCAGACGAAGACCACACCCATGACCATGTTGCCGATGAAGCCGCCGATGCCCTGGTAGAGGTGGTAGGAGCCGCGCAGCACCGCGCTGGCGAGCAGGGCGGTACCGGGCGTCCAGCCCAACTGCCCCAGTCTGCGCAGCAGATAGCCGACGACGATGACCTCTTCGAGCACCGCGTTCTGCACGGCGGACAGCACCAGCACGGGGAACTTCCACCACACGTCGGGCAACGCCTCGGGCACCACGGTGAGGTTGAAGCCGAGGGCGCGTGCGGCGAGGTAGAAGGCGATACCGGTGCTGCCGATCACCGCCGCGACCGCCGCGCCCCGCGCCAGGTCGCACCACGGCCTGCCGCGGTCGAACCCGATGACCCTGAGGCTCCTGCCCTCCCGCTGCAGCAGATGCGCCACGAGGAACACGGGCACCAGCGCGGACGCGATGCCGAAGAGCTGCCAGGCGAGGTCCAGCCAGGGACGCCCCGGCGCGGCCGAGGCGTTGAGCGTGGCCGCCTGGTCCTTCAGCCCCCCGGGCTCGGTGACCGACCCGACGAAACTGATGAGCGCCGACACCCCGCTCGCCCCCAGCGAGAGCGCCAGCACAAGCAGGGTCTCGTCCCGCAGCATCCGCCGCGGACTCCGCTCCCGGGGAAGGGACTCGGCCACCGGTTCAGCCTCCACCTGCGCTCGACCTCAGAGACCCCGCAAGGATCGCAGAACCCCGCCCGCACCCCACGCACCGGGTCACACGACCCACCGTCCCCTGCGCCAGGCGCGGTCCACGGTGGCGAAGTCGGCCGACTCCCTGAGAAGGCGCCCACCGCACACGGCGTCGCTCCAAAACACCGCCGCGGTCAAAACGGAAGCACCACCACAGAAACGGGAAGCACCCGGCGCAGCCGGCCTCGCCACGCCGCCCCGGAGCACCGACGTGGCCGGCCCCGCCCGCCCCTCTGCTCCGAGAGGCAGCGACGCGACCGGCTCCGCCACGCCCGTCACCTCATCGGCACCAGGCGCAGCGGACCCCCACCGCCCCGGTCACCCCGGCAGCACCTCCGCCTGTCACGATCCACCCCCGCCGCGACGACCTCGCCGAACCCGCGGAGCGCCCCTCACCCCAGAGCCACCGCCGCAGGTACCCCCACCGGCCACGTGTGCACCGGCTCGCCCGCGTGCATCAGCTCGCCGTACCGACGTGTCGTGGCAGCCAGGGCCGCCTGCCGGTCCATGCCCCGTTCCAGGGCCCGGTGGAAGGTGGCCGCCTGCCAGGAGGCGCCGTTGACGCGGCGGCGGCAGCGTTCCTCGATCACGCCGAGGTAGAAGTCGCGGTCGGCGGGCTCGATGCCCCAGGCGTCGAGGCCGGCCGAGGCCATGGGGAGGAGTTCCTCGCGGACGAGGGTGACCGCGTCGGTCTCGCCGACGCCGCCGTAGCGGCCCCGCCGGGGCCAGACGAAGCGGGCGTCGATGCCGTACCGGCAGGCCGCGTCGAAGTTGGCCTCGGCGGCCGTGAAGGGCAGCCGGGTCCACACCGGGCGAGGCTCCTCGGCGAGGGCACGCACCAGCCCGTAGTAGAAGGCCGCGTTGGCGATCACGTCGGTGATGGTGGGCCCGGCGGGCAGCACCCGGTTCTCCACGCGCAGATGCGGTACGCCGTCCGCGATGTCGTAGACGGGCCGGTTCCAGCGGTACACCGTGCCGTTGTGCAGGACGAGTTCGGCGAGCCGGGGGACGCCGCCCGCGTCGAGGACCTCCAGCGGGTCCTCGTCGTCGCAGATCGGCAGCAGGGACGGGAAGTAGCGCAGGTTCTCCTCGAACAGCTCGTACGCGGAGGACACCCACCGCTCCCCGAACCAGGTCCGCGGCCGCACCCCCTGCGCCTGGAGCTCAGGCGGACGCGTGTCCGTCGCCTGAAGGAACAGCGGCGGCCGGGACTCGCGCCACAGCTCGTGTCCGAAGAGGAAGGGCGAGTTGGCCCCGACCGCGATCTGGGCCGCGCTCGCGACCTGCGCCGCGTTCCACACGTCCGCGAACCGCCCCGGGGTGACCTGGAGATGGAGTTGTACGGAGGTGCACGCCGCCTCGGGCACGATGGACCGGGAGGTGCACCGCAGGTGCTCGACCCCGTCGATGTCGAGCCGGAAGTCCTCGCCGCGCGCGGCCACGATCTGGTCGTTGAGGAGCGCGTACCGGTCCACCTCGGAGAGGTTGGAGGAGACCAGGTCGTCACGGCCGAGCGTGGGCAGGATGCCGATCATCAGGATGCCCGCGTCGACCTCGCCGGCCTTGCGGTCGGCGTACGCGAGGGACGTGCGCAGTTCCTCGGCCAGCCCGTCGAAAACCCGGCCGCCCAGCCGGTGCGGCGCTATGTTCACCTCCAGATTGAACATGGCGAGTTCGGTCTGGAAATCCCGGCTGGCGATCCGCTCCAGAACCTGACCGTTCAACATTCGTGGCAGGCCGTCGGCGCCGGCGAGATTCAATTCGATCTCGAGCCCCATGAGGTTCTTGGGCCGGTCGAAACGCTTCTCTGCCAGCAGCCGCTCCAGTCCCGCCAGGCACCGCTGGAGCTTTTCGCGGTAGCGCCCGCGATCGGACAGGTCGAACGACCCTGCCACGACCTTCTCCCCCATGCAAATATCCCTCCTCGGACGGGCGACCCGAGGGTCCGGCCGCCGGGCTCACCGGTCCGGTCTCCCGGATCAGGTGGGATGATGCCCAGCGGAAGCGATCCATAACGCCACATCCGGCCTCGCCGCCCGTTATTCTGTCGTGGTGTCCTGCGGCACATTCACTGGGCATACCGCAGCACGCACCTTCGGGTGCCCAGATCGTCTCGTGAAAAACGCCGACGACATTCGGCCGACCGCGTGACACGCGGAGCGCGAGGTCAGCGACACGGACCGCCCCGGAAATCGGGAGGAATACCGCAGATTCCCGGCCGGATATCCGCTTGTTCCGATCACCGGAATCCGATAGCCGAAACACCACCTGAACACGTGTCGTATAAACTTCGCGGAGAAGGCCGAAGGTTGGCGCCCCGGTATCGGTTTCCGACGCGTTCCCACCGTGTTCCCGCCGTCAGGTGACGGACGGCGGGCCTCAGCCACACCCGCGTCCACCGCCCCGGGCCCCCATCTCCCAGGCCGCCCACCTGTGAGCAGACAGCGCCGTCCGCCCTACCCTCCTCGCGCCGCCGCGCCTGTCGAACGAGAGGCGACCCACCATGCCGCTGCACGTTCCCCCTGCCCCCGCGCCCGCACTGCGCACCGTCCTCACGGCCCTCGGTTCCCCCACCGCGGTACGTGAGGACCGCACTCCCTCCCTGCGCGCAGCTCAGGGACCTGTCACCGCCGAACTCCCGCTCGCCGTGCACGTGTTGGACCACGCCACCGACCCGGGTCCGGCTGCGACCCGACTGGCCGGCTGGCGCTTCCTCATCCGCTCCGCCGACCGTGCCGTGGCCGCCGCGGACACCATGCCGACCCCCGACGGCTGGGCCTTCTCGCGCTTCTTCGAGGGCCCCTACCTCCCCTCCACCGAACGCGCGCTCCAGCAGGCCGAGACGCTGCAACAGCCTTATCAGCCACGCCTGTTGTCCGTGCCAAGCCTCTACATGCTCACCCTGTGGCTGCACGGCGACATCACCGCCGACCCGGCCGAGGGCCTCCCGGCCGCCGACGACCTGCTGATCCCGCTCGCCCCGGCCCCGCCGGGAATCTCCGCACACCGGCCGCACCGTGCGTCGGAGTTGCTGCCCGTCCTCACCCTCCGGGCGAACCGCCTCCCGCTCCTCGGCTCTCCCGCCTGACCCAGCCGAAACCGACAGCGACACCGGCACCGGCACCGGCACCGGCACCGAAATCGCACCCCCGTACCCCGCTTCCGCGCGCCGGAAGCGGGGTACGACTGTCCCCGGGCCGACGCCACGACCCGCGCGGAGCCCCGGATCATCCCGGACAGCCCATGTGGACCATGCGGACTAGCCCCTTCCGGTGACTGCGAACCACCCAAAATGACAGTGCGGTTGGATTGAACCGTCCGCGTGGGTGACACGTCATCAACCTGTGAGAAGCGGTGCCGCGAAATCCCTGCGGAACGACGCCCGTAGGGCAACACTGGGTTCCGACCGACTCATTACGGGGGACGGACATGACCACGACAGAGCGAGAGATCCCAGCCATGTGCCAGCACCAGCCGCCGTGCCCGCCAGCCGAGTCCGCCGACCGCGAGTCCGCCCGCCTCGTGGCGCACCACCCGGAGCAGGGATGGAGTCTGCTGTGCAACGGCGTGCTGCTCTTCGAGGACACCGGTGAGCTGCTGCCCGACGGCCGGGTGATCGCACCGCACCGCCCGCTCGGCGCGGACCACGTGATGACCGCCGCCTGAGCGGCGCACCGAGCACCACCCGGAAGCCCCGCGGGGCACCCGGCGATCCGAGGGGCCGGACGCACACCGACCACGTGCGCACCGGCCCCGACGCATGTCCGGGAGCAGTTCGAGTCCGGCACCCCTCGCCAGGGACCTGTCAGAGGCATCCCGCCGGCTGGTCGGATCGGCCCGGTGGGAGTGGGATGGAGGGAGAGCCCCGCGCGCGGGGAGAGCCGTCTCGAGGAACGGTGCTGTGATGCCGGGTTACGACGCCTCCGCCACCACCCGGGTGGTGGCCGGCGTGAGCGGGTCCCTGGGCAGTGTGGCGGCCCTGCGCCAGGCCACCGCGCTGTCCCGCCGACTGGGCGCCGAGCTGTGGCCCGCACTCGCCTGGGAGCCGCCCGGCGGAGAACCGGCCGCGCGCCGCTCGTTCGTCCACGACCCGCTCCTGGAGGAGTGGCAGCGCCTGGCCGAGCAGCGGCTGGTCTCGGTGCTGGAGGAGGTCTTCGGTGAGACCGGTCCGGGGTTCCCGCTGCACCCCGTGATCATCCGGGGCACCCCGGGCCGCGCCCTGGTGATGGTGGCGGACCGGGAGAGCGACCTGCTCGTCGTCGGCGCCGGACGGCGCAAACTCCGCCACCCCTTCTCCGGCCGCGTCTCGCGCCACTGCCTCTCCCACGCCCACTGCCCGGTCCTCGCCGTGCCGCCCTCACCGCTGGAGTCGCAGCTGGTCGCCGTCCACCGGCGCAACGCCTGGCATCTGCGCATCGACACCCGCGAGCTGTGAACCCACGGCACACTCACGCCGCGCCGGCGAGCCACACCTCCCCCCCTCCGCACGCCCCGCACCGAGCCCGCCGTACGCCCCCACCGGCTGCGGACGCGCCCCGCCCGGGGCAGCATGGAAATGTCATACGAGACGTATGGACGACCTAGCTTGAGATGACGCTCGGTGTCCGCCCCGGGAGCGCGGACCAGACCACCTCCGATCCCTGTCCGCCGTGCCCCGCCAGGCTCCGGGCCTCCGCTTTTGCTGCTTCGCCACCACCAGCCGGGCCATTCTTAACGCAAGATTGACGCCGCCGGCTCCGGCAGGCATGGGCCTTGGCGTCACTCTCCGCTTACGCTGGTGCCGCCGTCCGCGTGATGGCCGCAGAGAGCCGCAGAGAGCTGAGCCGCACACCAGGAGCACGCCGATGGCCACGACCGAGCACCCTCCCAGTCGCCTGCGCGCCTGGATGCTTGAGGGGCTGTCCGACATGGGCAGGAGCGGCGGCCTGACCGGACCCCACGCCGAGCCGGAGCCCCCGCACAAGGGGCAGCGCTGGTGGCGGGTGATGTGCCTGACCGGTGTCGACTACTTCTCCACCCTCGGCTACCAGCCGGGCATCGCGGCCCTGGCAGCCGGACTCCTCTCCCCCGTCGCGACCGTCGTCCTGGTCGTCGTCACTCTGGCGGGCGCGCTCCCGGTGTACCGGCGGGTGGCGCAGGAGAGCCCGCACGGCGAGGGCTCGATCGCGATGCTGGAGCGGCTGCTGTCGTTCTGGCAGGGCAAGCTGTTCGTCCTGACGCTGCTCGGCTTCGCGGCCACGGACTTCCTGATCACCATCACCCTGTCCGCCGCCGACGCCTCGACCCACATGGTGGAGAACCCGCATCTGACGAGCCTGCTCCAGGGCCATCAGATGCTGATCACCCTGCTCCTCGTGGCGCTGCTCGGCGCGGTCTTCCTCAAGGGCTTCCTGGAGGCGATAGGCGTCGCCGTCGCCCTGGTCGGCATATACCTCGGGCTGAACGTGGTCGTGGTGATCACGGGGCTGTGGCACGTGCTGACCGCCGAGCACGTGGTGACCGACTGGACCACCGCGCTGACCGCGCAGCACGGCAACGTCTTCGTGATGATCGGCGTCGCCCTGATCGTCTTCCCGAAGCTCGCCCTCGGCCTGTCCGGCTTCGAGACCGGCGTGGCCGTGATGCCGCATGTCCGGGGCGACGAGGGCGACACCGAGGAACGGCCGACCGGCCGCATCCGGGACACCAAGAAGCTGCTCACCACGGCCGCCGTGATCATGAGCTGCTTCCTCATCACCACCAGCTTCATCACCACGCTGCTGATCCCGGCGCAGGAGTTCAAGCCCGGCGGCCAGGCGAACGGCCGCGCCCTCGCCTACCTGGCGCACGAGTACCTGGGCAACGCCTTCGGCACGGTGTACGACGTCTCGACCATCGCGATCCTGTGGTTCGCCGGCGCCTCCGCCATGGCGGGCCTGCTCAATCTGATGCCGCGCTATCTGCCCCGCTACGGCATGGCACCGCACTGGGCGCGCGCCGTCCGCCCGATGGTCATCGTCTTCATCCTGATCGCCTTCCTGGTGACCTGGCTCTTCGACGCCAACGTGGACAAGCAGGGCAGCGCCTACGCCACCGGTGTGCTGGTGCTGATCAGCTCGGCCGCCATCGCGGTGACCATCGCCGCGCACAAGGCGAAGGAACGCGGCTGGACCGTCGGGTTCGCGGTGATCGCGACGGTGTTCCTCTACACGACCGTCGTGAACGTCATCGAGCGCCCGGACGGTGTGAAGATCGGCGCCTGCTTCATCGCGGGCATCATGCTGGTCTCGCTGCTGTCCCGGCTGGCCCGCGCCTTCGAGCTGCGCGTGACCAGCGTGACGATGGACCCGATGGCGGAACGATTCATCAGGGACATGGCCAGCCGCAAGATCCGGTTCATCGCCAACGAGCCCGACCAGCGTGACAAGGCCGAGTACCGCGACAAGATCGAGCAGATCCGCGCCGACAACGACATGCCCGAGCAGGAGGACTTCGTCTTCGTCGAGGTCAAGGTGTCCGACCCCTCGGAGTTCGAGTCCTGCCTCGCGGTGCACGGCGAGGTCCTGCACAACCGCTACCGGGTGCTGACCGTCGAGTCCGCCTCGATCCCCAACGGTCTGGCCGCGCTTCTCCTGCACGTGCGCGACATGACCGGCCGCACCCCGCACATCTACTTCGAGTGGACGGAAGGCAACCCGTTCGCCAACTTCCTGCGCTTCTTCCTCTTCGGACAGGGCGAGGTCGCCCCCGTCACCCGTGAGGTCCTGCGCGAGGCGGAGCCGGACCGGGCCCGCCGCCCGCGCGTCCACACAGGCTGAGCCCAGCCGGGCGGGGTCCCCCGTCCGTCCCCTCGGAGCACTGCGCGAGACACGCGAACCCGGACCCGTGTGCCCCGTTCCCGACCTCTGGATTTATGGTGACGACCATGCAGTCATACACCATCGGCCAGGCGGCGCGGCTGCTCGGCGTGAGCCCGGACACCGCACGACGCTGGGCCGACGCCGGCCGCATGGCCACGCACCGCGACGAGTCAGGGCGACGCCTGATCGCGGGCAAGGACCTCGCGGCCTTCTCCGTGGAGCTGGCCCAGACGGGCGCCGGCGAGGAGGAGACCTCCTACACCTCGGTCCGCAACGCCTTCCCCGGCATCGTGACCGCCATCAAGCTCGGCGACGTCGCCGCCCAGGTCGAGATCCAGGCGGGTCCGCACCGGCTGGTCTCCCTGCTCACCCGCGAAGCGGTGGACGAACTCGGCCTGGAAGTCGGCATGGAGGCCACGGCGCGCGTGAAGTCCACGAACGTCCACATTGACCGCGTCTGAACGTTGATTGACGCATAGCGACCGGCGCGGGCGCCCCGAAGCGGTGGCTCCCGGCCACCGGTGAGCGCGCTGCCGCGCCGGGCGCCGCAGCGGTCCTGGGGCAGCACCCGTCGCGGACCCGCCGCATCGAGCGGAGTGCCGTCGGCCGTCCATGCGCCACGAGCGGCCGGCCGGCAGGCGGGTCGGGCCAGTCGCCGGTCATGGCCGCCTGCGCGAGTGACACCTTGCGTCCCAGGAATCGACAACCGCAAAACGGTGACCCACAAGCGCATATGCCAGCCCCAACTCACGGTTTTGCCGCTCATGCGATGCTCCGAATGGTCTACCACTCGCAATTGCGGCACTATCATCACCTCATGGCCGATGTCTGGCCCGGGAAGAGCACACATGGCTGTTCCAGTGATCGTGAGGAGTGGAACCGTGATGACCCGATCCGTGCGCCGGACCCGCCGGGCGCTGCCGCTGGCCGGGGTGGGAGTTGCCGCCCTGCTGGCGCTCAGCGCGTGCTCCTCCTCCGACGGGTCCACGCCCGCCAAGGCGGACTCGTCGGACTCCGCCTCGGCGAGCCCGAAGCTGAAGGGCACCGTCACCGTGTTCGCGGCGGCCTCTCTCAAGGAGACCTTCACGACGCTCGGCAAGGACTTCGAGAAGCAGCACCCGGGCACGAAGGTCGAGTTCAACTTCGGCGGCAGCGACACCCTCGCCGCGAGCATCACCAGCGGCGCCCCGGCCGACGTCTTCGCCGCGGCCAGCCCCGCCACCATGGCGACCGTGACCGGCAAGAAGGACGCCGTCGGTGCCCCGGCCACCTTCGCGCGCAACCAGCTCGAGATCGCCACCCTGCCGGGCAACCCCGACAAGGTCGGCTCCCTGAAGGACCTGACCGACCCCCGGCTCAAGGTCGTCCTGTGCGACAGGACGGTGCCCTGCGGCGCCGCCGCCCAGAAGGTCCTGGACGCCGGCCACCTCAAGGTCACCCCGGTCTCCTACGAGCAGGACGTGAAGTCCGCGCTCAACAAGGTGGAGCTGAAGGAGGCCGACGCCTCCCTCGTCTACAAGACCGACGTCAAGGCCGCCCGGGGCAAGGTCGCGGGTGTGGAGTTCCCCGAGTCCAAGGACGCGATCAACGACTACCCGATCGCCCTGCTGAAGAACTCGGACAACGCCGGCACCGCCAAGGCGTTCATCGCCCTGGTCCAGTCGCCCGAGGGCCAGAAGGTGCTGACCCAGGCCGGCTTCCTCAAGCCGTGACCGCGCTCGACAGCAACGACGCCGCGACCGCTCCCCGCAGGGGAGGGCCGCGGCGCCCCCGCGTCCGCGCCCACCGGCGCGGCGTACCGCTCCCGCTGCTGGTGCCGGGGCTCGTGGCCATCGCGTTCCTGCTGGTGCCCCTCCTCGCGCTGCTCGTGCGCGCGCCCTGGAAGAGCCTGCCCGACCAGTTGACCAGCCCCGAGGTGTGGCAGGCGTTGCAGTTGTCGCTGATCAGCGCGACGGCCGCCACCGCGGTGAGTCTCGTCCTCGGAGTGCCGCTGGCGTGGATCCTCGCGCGCACCGAGTTTCCCGGCCGGGGAATCCTGCGCGCCCTGGTGACGCTGCCGCTGGTGCTGCCGCCGGTCGTCGGAGGTGTGGCCCTGCTGCTCGCCCTCGGGCGCAACGGCGTCGTCGGCAAGTGGCTGGACGCCTGGTTCGGGATCACCCTGCCGTTCACCACCGCCGGTGTGATCATCGCGGAGGCGTTCGTCGCGATGCCCTTCCTGGTCATCAGCGTCGAGGGCACCCTGCGTGCGGCCGACCCTCGCTTCGAGGAGGCGGCCACCACGCTCGGCGCGTCCCGCTTCACCGCGTTCCGCCGGGTCACCCTGCCGCTGATCGCGCCCGGTGTCGCCGCCGGTTCCGTCCTGGCCTGGGCGCGCGCGCTCGGCGAGTTCGGCGCGACGATCACCTTCGCGGGCAACTTCCCGGGCCGTACCCAGACCATGCCGCTCGCGGTCTACCTCGCCCTGCAGAACGACCCCGAGGCGGCGATCTCCCTCAGCCTGATCCTGCTGGCCGTGTCCATCGCGGTCCTGGCGGGGCTGCGGGACCGGTGGATGACGGGAGCGTGACGGTGCCGCGAGGATGGAAGCCGGCCCCTGCGCGCGTACCGACGGAGGACAGTTCCCCGATGACCGAGATCAACGCGCCCCACGCGGGTGTGAGCGACGTCGCGGCCACGGGCGAGGAGGGCCTGGACGCCCGGCTCGTCGTCGACCGGGGCGCTTTCCGCCTCGACGTGTCGCTGCGCGCCGCCCCCGGTGACGTGGTGGCGCTGCTCGGGCCCAACGGCGCGGGCAAGACCACCGCGTTGCGGGCCCTCGCGGGCCTGATCCCGCTCACCGAGGGGCATCTGCGCCTGGACGGCGACCGACTGGAGCGCACCCCGCCGGAGTCCCGTCCGGTCGGCGTGGTCTTCCAGGACTATCTGCTCTTCCCGCATCTGTCCGCCCTGGACAACGTGGCGTTCGGACCGCGCTGCCAGGGGGTGGGCAAGGCGGAGGCGCGCGCCCAGGCCGCGGAGTGGCTGGACCGGCTGGGGCTCGCCGATCACGTGAACGCCAGGCCGCGGCGGCTCTCCGGCGGGCAGGCCCAGCGCGTCGCCGTGGCGCGGGCGCTGGCCACCCGTCCCCGGCTGCTGCTGCTCGACGAGCCGCTGGCCGCCCTGGACGCGCGCACCCGGCTGGAGGTCCGCTCCCAGCTGCGGCGCCATCTCGCGGAGTTCGAGGCCGTCGCCGTCCTGGTGACGCACGATCCGCTGGACGCCATGGTGCTCGCGGACCGGCTGGTGGTCGTGGAGCACGGCCGTGTGGTGCAGGAGGGCAGCCCCACGGAGATCGCCCGCCATCCGCGCACGGAGTACATCGCGCGGCTCGTCGGCCTCAACCTCTACCGGGGAACCGCCGACGGGCACACCGTACGACTGGACACCGGGCCGGAGGTCACGACCACCGAGGAGCTGGCCGGGCCGGTCTTCGTCGCCTTCCCGCCGGTCGCGGTGACCCTGTTCCGGGACCGTCCGACCGGGGCCAGCGCCCGCAACCTCTGGCGCTGCCATGTCGTCGGCCTGGAATCCCACGGCGACCAGATCCGCGTGGACCTGACGGGCGACCTGCCCCTGGCCGCCGACCTCACCACGGCAGCGGCGGCGGAACTCGGCCTTCACCCGGGCGCCGCAGTCTGGGCGACCGTCAAGGCGACGCAGACGCACGCTTACCCGGAGTGAGTGTGCGCACCCCGTACGGTGGGGCGCCATGACCATGAGTATCCGCAACCAGCTTCCCGGCACCGTCACGGCGGTCCATTCCGGCGAGGTCATGGCGACCGTCAAGGTCCAACTGACCGGCGGTCAGGACATCACCGCGGCGATCACTCTGGAGGCCGCCGAGGACCTGGGCCTTCGGGAGGGCACGTCCGTGCGCGCCCTGGTGAAGGCGACGGAGGTCTCGCTCGCCACCGAGCCCGTGCACCACATCTCGATCCGCAACCAGCTCGCGGGCACCATCACGGACATCACCACCGGCGAGGCCATGGCCGCGGTGAAGATCGCGGTGCCGGGCGCCGAGCTGACCTCCGCCATCACCCATGAGTCGGCGGAGGAGCTGAAGCTGGCGACGGGCTCCGACGTGGTCGCGCTGATCAAGTCGACGGAAGTCTCGCTGGCCACCGTCTGAGAAAACGCCGAGGGGCGGCCCCCAACCCGTGAATCCACCGGATCCACGGGCCGGGGGCCGCCCCTCGCGCGTGTGCGGGCTCAGTCCTCGTACGCGTCCGGCGGCGGGCAGGAGCACACCAGGTTGCGGTCGCCGAAGGCCTGGTCGATGCGGCGCACCGGCGGCCAGTACTTGTCGGCGGCCGAGACCCCGGCCGGGAAGACGGCCTCCTCGCGGCTGTACGGGTGCGTCCACTCGCCACCGAGCGCGGCGGCGGTGTGCGGGGCGCCGTGCAGCGGGTTGTCCTCGGCGGGCCAGACGCCGGAGCCGACCTTGTCGATCTCGGCGCGGATCGCGATCATCGCGTCGCAGAACCGGTCCAGCTCGGCCAGGTCCTCCGACTCGGTCGGCTCGATCATCAGCGTGCCGGCGACCGGGAAGGACATGGTCGGCGCGTGGAAGCCGTAGTCGATCAGGCGCTTGGCCACGTCGTCCACGCTGACGCCGGTCGCCTTGGTCAGCGGACGCAGGTCGATGATGCACTCGTGCGCGACCAGGTTGCCGGGGCCGGTGTAGAGCACCGGGTAGTGCGGCTCCAGGCGCTTGGCGACGTAGTTCGCGGAGAGCACGGCCACCTGGGTGGCGCGCTTGAGCCCCTCGCCGCCCATGAGGCGGACGTACGCCCACGAGATCGGCAGGATGCCCGCGCTGCCCCAGGGCGCCGCCGAGATCGGGCCGACACCCGTCTCGGGACCGGCGGCCGGCTGGAGCGGGTGGTTGGGCAGGTACGGCGCGAGGTGCGCGCGCACGGCCACCGGGCCGACGCCCGGGCCACCGCCGCCGTGCGGGATGCAGAACGTCTTGTGCAGGTTCAGGTGGGAGACGTCGCCGCCGAAGTGGCCGGGCTTGGCGAGGCCGACCAGGGCGTTGAGGTTGGCGCCGTCGACGTACACCTGGCCGCCCGCGTCGTGCACCTGGGCGCAGATGTCCGCGACGTGCTCCTCGAAGACGCCGTGGGTCGACGGGTAGGTGATCATCAGCACGGAGAGCTGGTCGCGGTGCTGCTCGATCTTGGCGCGCAGGTCCTCGACGTCGATCTCGCCGTCCTCGGCGGTCTTGACGACGACGACCTTCATCCCGGCCATCGCGGCGCTCGCCGCGTTGGTGCCGTGCGCGGAGGACGGGATGAGGCAGACGGTGCGCTGCTCGTCGCCGTTCGCGCGGTGGTAGGCGCGGACGGCCAGCAGACCGGCGAGCTCGCCCTGGGACCCGGCGTTGGGCTGGAGGGAGACCTTGTCGTAGCCGGTGACCTCCGCGAGCCGGTCCTCCAGCTCGTGGATGAGGGTGAGGTAGCCCTCGGCCTGGTCGGCGGGCGCGAAGGGGTGCAGCTGGCCGAACTCGGGCCAGGTGACCGGCTCCATCTCGGTGGTCGCGTTCAGCTTCATGGTGCAGGAGCCGAGCGGGATCATGCCCCGGTCGAGCGCGTAGTCGCGGTCGGACAGCTTGCGCAGGTAGCGCAGCATGGCCGTCTCGGAGCGGTGCTCGTGGAAGACCGGGTGGGTGAGGTAGTCGTCGGTGCGCAGGAGCGCCTCGGGCAGCGCCTCGGCCGCGGCCGCGTCCAGCGCCTCGATGTCGCCCTCGACGCCGAAGGCGGCGAACACGGCGGCGACCTGGGCGCGGTTGGTGGTCTCGTCGCAGGCCAGGGAGACGTGGTCGGCGTCGACCTGGCGCAGGTTGACCCAGCCCTTGCGCGCGGCGGCGACGACGTCGGCGGCCTTGCCGGGCACGCGCGCGGTGAGCGTGTCGAAGTAGGCGCCGTGGACGATCTCGACGCCGCCCGCCTTCAGGCCCTCGGCGAGGATCGTGGCGTAGCGGTGGGTGCGGCGGGCGATGGTGCGCAGGCCGTCGGGGCCGTGGTAGACGGCGTACATCCCGGCCATGACGGCGAGCAGGACCTGCGCGGTGCAGATGTTGCTGGTGGCCTTCTCGCGGCGGATGTGCTGCTCACGGGTCTGCAGCGCGAGCCGGTACGCCTTGTGGCCGTCCGCGTCCACGGAGACGCCGACGAGACGGCCGGGCAGGCTGCGGGCGAACTTCTCGTGCACCGCCATGTAACCGGCGTGCGGGCCGCCGAAGCCCATGGGCACGCCGAAGCGCTGGGTGGTGCCGATGGCGATGTCCGCGCCCAGTTCGCCGGGCGAGGTGAGCAGGGTGAGGGCGAGCAGGTCGGCGGCGACGGTGACGAGCGCGCCCAGTTCGTGCGCCTGCTCGATCACGGGCTTCAGGTCGCGCACGGCACCGGAGGCGCCGGGGTACTGGAGCAGGACGCCGGTGATGTCACGGGCGGCGATGTCGGCCGGGATGCCTTCGCTCAGGTCGGCGACGACGATCTCGACGCCGGTCGGCTCGGCGCGGGTCTCGATGACCGCGACGGTCTGCGGCAGCGTGTCCGCGTCGACCAGGAAGAGGCCCTTCTTGTTCTTGCCCATGCGCCGGGAGAGCGCCATGGCCTCGGCGGCGGCGGTGCCCTCGTCGAGGAGGGAGGCGCCGGAGGTGGGCAGCCCGGTCAGCTCGGCGACCATCGTCTGGAAGTTCAGCAGGGCCTCCAGACGGCCCTGGGAGATCTCCGGCTGGTACGGCGTGTAGGCGGTGTACCAGGCCGGGTTCTCCATGACGTTGCGCAGGATGACCGGCGGGGTGAAGGTGCCGTGGTAGCCGAGCCCGATCATGGAGCCGAGGACCTGGTTGCGGTCCGCGAGGGAACGCAGTTCCGCGAGCACCTCGGCCTCGGTGCGGGCGTCCGGCAGGTCGAGGGCGTCGGTGTTCTTGATGACGTCCGGGACGGCGGCGGCGGTCAGCTCGTCCAGGGAGCCGTAGCCGACCTGCGCGAGCATCTTGGCCCGTGCCTCGTGGTCGGGCCCGATGTGACGCTGCTCGAAGGGGATGCCCGCTTCGAGTGCGGAGAGCGGAATGCGAGGGGCGGTCATGTGCGGAGGCCTCCTGGTCTGGCGCGACCTGCGAGGGGCACCTCGGCGCGGGTGCCCACCGGCCTCCCCCTCTGTCATCTCATACCTGAGAGCTTCACCGGAGGCCCGAGGACCCCGGCTTTCACCGTCGGTGAGAGCGGGAGCCGTGGACGCCCGCCCTGCTTTCCAGAGTGACCTCGTCCGTGCGGTACGGGTGCCTGAGAGATTCCGGGGAGGAGTTGCTCCTTCGGCGCCTCCGACTTGCTCGGAGGACTCTCCCGCACGGGGTCAGCAGCCGTTGTCAGGGTACCAGCGGGGCCGTGACCCGCGGCGTTCGAGTGGCCGCCACGCTCATTCTGCTCTTTTGTAGTGCTAACGGATGAGTTGGGACCACGTGGAGGGAGAGGGACCGTGCAGACCGACATCGATCCGCGCAATCTGATCGGCCGCAAGGCGTTCGACCGCAACGGCACCAAGATCGGCACCATCGACGAGGTGTACCTCGACGACGCGACGGGCGTCCCCGAGTGGGCCGCCATACGCACCGGGCTCTTCTCCCGTGACGCCTTCGTCCCGCTCGAACCGAGCGAACTGGTCGAGGGCACCCTCCACGTCCCCTTCGAACGCGCGCTCATCAAGGACGCCCCGGACTTCGGTGTGGGCCGCCATCTCTCCCCCGAGCAGGAGCTCCAGCTCTACCACCACTACGGCCTCGACGTGGGCTCCTCCCCCGGCGCTCCCAAGGTCCCGGACCGCGACTTCGGCAAGCTCGCCGGCACCGAGGACGCCTGACCCCTTCTCCCTCACGCCCCTCTCTCCGTCTCCGCCGCGTCGGTCGCCCTCACCACCAGCGGCAGCGGGTCGGCAGGCTCCAGGTCCGGGTCGTCCACCCGGAAGGTCCGCACCCGGCCCGGCGCGGTGGAGAGCGGCGTCTCGAAGCGCACGGTGACCCGGCCGAGCCCGCTGCCCTGCACCCAGCCGGGCCCGTGCTCGGCGTGCCGCACGTCCTGGCCGGGCCGCCACTGCCGCTCCGGCGGCGCGGCCGGAGCGGCCGGGAGCGGCTCGGGCGTGGCTTCCTCGGGCGTCTCGGCGGCCAGCTCGCCCGCGGCCTGCGCGAACAGATCCTCCTGGGTGTAGTCGGCCAGTCCGGTGACGCCGACGCCGAGCAGCCGCACCCCGCCGGTGGTGTCGACCGACTCCAGGAGCCGCGCGGCCGCCTCCCGGACCACCGTCGGGTCGTCCGTGGGCCCGCGCAGCGTCTCGGAGCGGGTCAGCGTCGAGAAGTCGTACCGCCGCACCTTGAGCACGATGGTGCGGCCGGACAGTCCCGCGCCGCGCAGCCGCCGTACGCACCGGTCGGCGAGCCGCCGCACCTCCAGGCCGATCCTCAGCCGGTCGTGGATGTCGACGTCGTAGGTGTCCTCGACGGAGACCGACTTGGCCTCGCGCTCGGCGACCACCGGCCGGTCGTCGCGCGCCAGCGCCATCGCGTACAGCGCGTGGCCGTGGGCCTTGCCGAGCAGCCGGACCAGTTCGTCCTCGCCGGCCTCGGCCAGTTCGTCCACGGTGGTGATCCCGGCCCGGCGCAGGTGGTCGCCGGTGGCGGGGCCGACTCCGGGCAGCGTCCGCACCGGCATCGGTCCGAGGAGGGCGCGCTCGGTGCCGGGTTCTATCAGACACAGTCCGTCGGGCTTGGCGCGCTCGGAAGCGATCTTCGCGAGCATCTTGGAGGCGGCGAGCCCGACCGAGCCGGTGAGCCCGGTGACCTCCCGGATGTCGGCGCGCAGTCTGACACCGACCGCACGCGCCGAGGGCTCGTCCCAGGCCGTCCCCCCGGCCTCCAGGTCCACGAACGCCTCGTCCAGGCTCAGGGGCTCCACCAGCGGCGACAGCTCGCGCAGCAGGGCCATCACCTGCTCGCTGACCGAGCGGTAGACGGCGAAGCGGGGCGTGACGTACGCGGCGTTCGGCGCCCGTCTGCGCGCCTGGGCCGTCGGCATCGCCGAGTGCACTCCGAACGCCCGCGCCTCGTACGACGCGGTGGCCACGACCCCGCGCGGGCCGAGGCCGCCGACCACGACCGCCTTGCCGCGCAGGCTCGGCTTGGACGCCTGCTCCACCGAGGCGTAGAAGGCGTCCATGTCGAGATGGAGGATCGTCGGCGCGGCTCTCACATGTCCGATGGTGCACCACACCACTGACAACGCCCGTCACCCGGCGCCGCGAGAACCTTCCGTGGGCTCAGACGGCCCGGTTGCGCCGCCTGGCCAGTTCGTCGGCGGGGTTGTGCCCGATCAGCGTCTCGCCGGTGTCGACGCGCTCGCCGTGCAGTTGGGACAGCGCGCTCTCCACGTCCCGCCACACCACGCCCACGGCGATGCCGAAGATGCCCTGGCCGCCCTGGAGCAGGGCGTGGACCTCGTCCGGGGAGGTGCACTCGTAGACCGTGGCGCCGTCGCTCATCAGCGTCATGCGCTCCAGGTCGCGGAAGCCGCGGTCCCTGAGGTGCTGTACCGCCGAACGGATGTTCTGCAGCGAGACACCGGTGTCCAGGAAGCGCTTGACGATCTTGAGGACGACCACGTCCCGGAAGCTGTACAGCCGCTGGGTGCCCGAGCCGTGGGCGGGTCGCACGCTCGGCTCCACCAGGCCGGTGCGGGCCCAGTAGTCGAGCTGCCGATAGGTGATGCCGGCCGCCGCGCAGGCCGTGGGCCCGCGGTAGCCGATCTCCTCGGATGCCGTCGCCGCCCCTTCGCCCTCCGGCACTGCGGTTGGCCGCTGCGCGGCGTGTTCCGCCGCGCCGCTGGGCTGGGGATACCCCCCGCTCGGGCGGAGCCGCGAGCTTGGGGGAGGGTACGGACCGCTCGCCCCGAACCCGTTTCCGGGGGCGCCCCCAGCCGTACCGTCGCCGCTGGTTCTCACGCCGACCTCCGTCCTTGACCTGCCATCTCGACGGTAGGCAGTCACCAGGGGTGCGTCAACGATCGCCACACTCGGCACGCCGAGTGATAATCACCCTGAGAGTGGTTTCTCGTGTCCCACCGCGGGGAAAGGCTAGCCGAATGCGCTCGCGAGGGGTCGTAGGACGCTCTCACGCGCCGTTGGCAATTGCCCGCCCGTGACACCGCTTCCAGCCGCGCGGCACGGCGGCACGGGGCAGCCCCGTGGCCTCTGACCACGGGGTCCGCGCCGGTGCCTCACTGGCTGCTGGTGCCGAAGTCCTCGGGCGAGATCTGGTCGAGGAACTCGCGGAATTTCTCCACCTCGTCCTCCTGCTCGTCCGGGATGGCGATGCCCGCATCGTCGAGCACCCCGTCACTCCCGTAGATCGGCGTGCCGGTGCGCAGGGCCAGCGCTATGGCGTCGGAGGGACGCGCGCTCACCTCGACCCCGCTGGCGAACACCAGCTCCGCGTAGAAGACGCCCTCACGCAGATCCGTGATGCGCACTTCGGTCAGCTCCTGACCGACGGCCTCCAGCACGTCCTTGAACAGGTCGTGCGTCAGCGGCCGCGCGGGGGCCATGCCCTGCTGGGCGAAGGCGATCGCCGTCGCCTCCCCGGGCCCGATCCAGATGGGGAGGTAGCGGTCGCCTCCCACTTCGCGCAGGAGCACGATCGGTTGGTTGGAGGGCATTTCGACCCGGACACCTACGACATCGAGCTCGTTCACACAGCAACCCTAGGCCGTGCCCGGGACGTTTGGGTAGTCGGGCCGGGAACAGGTGGGCGATCCGGTCCCCCCTCGGGGCCCCGGTTCAGGGCAGCCGGACCCCGAGCGCGGACTTCACCAGGGCCGCGTGCAGCTTCATGGTGAGCGCCGCCAGCTCCTTCGTACGCGCCTCGGCGTGGGCCCTGGTCTGCGGGTTGCGGTGGCGCTTGAGCGGAGCCACCACCTGGTCCACCAGGCCCGCCTCGCGCTCGGCCGCCGCCTTCATGACCCGAAGATGGCGCGGCTCGATCCCGAATCCGCCGAGTTCGGCCACGAGAGCCGCCACCGTGACGGCCTCGGCGTCGTAGACCCCGTCCGCCAGCGGAGCGATGAGGCCGTACGACTCCCACTCCCGCAGCTCGGCCTCGTCGATGTCGGCGGCCGCCAGCAGCTCGTCCCGGCCGATCCGGGCCACCGTGGGCCCCTCGGCCAGGTCGTCCGCCGTGTCCTCCGCGGAGCGCTGGCGCCCCACGACGGGCAACTGGACGGCCTCACCGCGCTCCATGGCGTCCAGATGCTCGCGGATCACCTTCAGCGGCAGATAGTGGTCCCGCTGCATTCTCAGGATGTGGCCCAGCCGCTCGACGTCCTCGGCACCGAACTTGCGGTACCCCGAGGGCGTCCGGCGCGGCTCGACGAGGCCCTCCGACTCCAGGAAACGGATCTTGGAGATGGTGACTTCGGGGAACTCGTCGCGCAGCACGTTCAGCACGGTGCCGATGCTCATCGGTTCGCTGTCCCTGGCGGCGGTACCGCTTCCGGCACCGCCGCTCGGTGTGTGAAGCATGGACCTTCCCTGTGGTTCCCCCGGACGGGTGCCCGGGGGTAGGTCAGACGCCCTGCCGGCTCGCGTAGAAGACGAGCCGGTACTTGCCGATCTGCACCTCGTCACCGTTGGCCAGCGGGACCTCGTCGATCCGCTCACGGTTGACGTACGTGCCGTTCAGACTGCCCACGTCCGCCACGGTGAAGGAGCCGTCCGCAGCGCGCCGGAACTCCACGTGACGGCGCGAGACCGTCACGTCGTCCAGGAAGATGTCGCTCTGCGGATGACGGCCGGCCGTGGTCAGGTCACTGTCCAGCAGGAAGCGGCTGCCCGAGTTCGGACCCCGGCGCACCACCAGGAGGGCCGAGCCCGCCGGAAGCGCGTCGACCGCGGCCTGCGCCTCGGGCGACAGCATCGGGACCGCCGTCTGACCGGTCATCTCGGCGTCGTACGCCTCGAGGCCGGAGATGGAGATCGTCGACGTGGTCTCCGAGGCACGCTCGGGCGTCGCGCCCGGGCGCAGCGGCGCACCGCAGTTGGAACAGAAACGGGCGTTCTGCGCGTTGCGGTTCCCGCACCTGGAACACTCCAGGACCGACATGGACCCCCCGGGGGCGTTGGACGCGGACGGATCGGAGGCAAACCCTCCACCCGCACTTGAGGTTGACGGTTGTCCGAAACCTATGCCGCCGGACCCGGCAGGGTCAACGGACGCCGCGCCCTGGCCTCCCGAATTGCCACCGGCCGGACCAGCGACCTCGTCGCGGAACAGCGGACGGGGGCCGTCTTCTCCGGACTGTGCGCGATGACGGGCCGTCGCGTTGTCGCCGCCCTCTCGCGCGCTCTTGCCGAACAACTTCCCAAACAACTTCACGGGCGATTCCCCTTGACCGAAACAGACCCGCCCGTGGGGCAGGACGAACCCTGATTGCCGACACCGGCCGATCCGGACATCTTCACAACGTCCGTATCCACCAGACAGTTTCCACCACGCACCACCCCTTCGGTGCGCCGACCCCCCGCAACCTCATGCCCCTGCCGGACTCGGCCCATGCACCACCGGTTCACCGGGAGGACGACCGAGCGTAGTCAGGCTGCTTCGCCTGCCGCAAGGCATCCACGACGATCTTGTTCGACCGCTCGACACTCACCGTGGCCTGCTCCTTCTCGAAGGTCTGCACCACGCCTCCAGGGATGTTCAGCGCCGGCTCCAGGTCCTGCGGCTTCCCGATGACCTTGAAACGATACGGCGCGGCGATCTTGTTCCCGTCGACCCGGACCGCCTTGCCCGAGTCGGTGAGATAGGTGTTCGCCACCACGCGGACCCCGTTGATCTGGATCGCCTCCGCACCGGCCGCGCGCAGTTCCTGGATCGCGTCGAGCAGCATGTCGGACTCGACCGTCCCCTTCGCGTCGTCGATCGTCATGGTGATGCCGGGCCCCTGAGCCGCGACGGTGCCCGCGAGTATGCCGAGTTGCTTCTCCTTCTCGGCGGTCTGCTTGCGGGCCTCGGCCGCCTGGTCGGAACTGCTCTGCAGCTCCTCCCGCTGCTTCTCGAGACCTTGCTTCTCGTCCTCAAGACGCTGAGTGCGGTCGTCCAGTTCATCGAGGATGCGGACGAGATCCTCCTGGCGCGCGCCACGCAGCGCGCTGTCGCTGTCACTGTTCGACGCCACCTGGACGGCGAGGCCGAAACCGAGCCCGAACAGCAGCACGGCGACGATGAATTGGGCCCGGGTCAGCCGCGGCGGCCACAGTCCCGCGGCCAGCCGCTGACGCCCGGTGAGCCGGGGCTCGGCGACTGCGGACTCCGGCCCGGCCGTGCCGCCGGGCTCGGGAGTCGGCTCCGGCTCGGGGGCCGAGGTGGCCTTCGGCGCGACGTCGCGCGGGAGTTGGGGCCGGGAACGGGGCTGGGGCTCCGACGGCGCGGGCGGCTCGGTCCGGCGCTCCGACGCCGGTACCTCGTCGGGCAGTTCCTTGCGCAGCGGGTTCTCCGGCCGCTCGTCCTGGTCGCTCATCGCGCTCACGCCCGGAAGACGTGCCGACGGATGGCGGCGGCGTTGGAGAAGATGCGGATGCCGAGGACCACCACGACACCGGTCGACAACTGCGCGCCCACGCCCAGCTTGTCGCCCAGGAACACGATCAGGGCGGCCACGACCACGTTCGACAGGAACGAGACCACGAAGACCTTGTCGTCGAAGATGCCGTCGAGCATGGCCCGCAGACCGCCGAACACGGCGTCCAGCGCCGCCACGACGGCGATGGGCAGATAAGGCTCGACGACCGCCGGAACCTCGGGCCGGACCAACAGGCCGGCCACGACTCCCACGACGAGGCCCAGTACGGCGATCACGATGTGCCCTTCTCAGTCTTCTCGGCATTCGGTTGTGCTGTGCGTACGATCACACTGGGTGCGGACGGCAGCCGGACGTCCTTCTCCGCGGAGAGGGAGACACGGATGCCGAAGTTGTCCTTCAGGGCATGGAGGTAGAGCCCGTCGGCGGTGTTCTGGAACCTGGTGGCCATCCGCTGCCCGTCCCCCACCGCGAGCACCGTGTACGGCGGCACCAGCGGCCTGTTGTCGACCAGTATCGCGTCGCCCGCGTTCCTGATCGCGGACAGGGCGGTCAGCCGCTGCCCGTTGATGGAGACGGCCTCGGCGCCGGACTCCCACAGCCCGTTGACCACGCGCTGCATGTCCCGGTCGCGCACCCGCCCCGTGTCGGAGAACCCGGAGGCCTCACGCGGGTTGGTGGCGTCTCCCCCGGCGCTCGCCTCCTTGGCGTCGTTCACCACGAGCCGTACCCCGGGCCCGTGCACCGCCGTGGCACCCGACAGGATGCCCATAAGGTCCGCCTGGCCGCCGCCGGTCTGCTTGAGCGCGGCCCGCTGGCGCGCGCTCACGTCGTCCCGCAGCTTGTCCACGCCGGTCTCCAGGCGGTCGGCGGCGTCGGTCTCGCGGTCGATGCGGTCGATCAGCTCCTGGCGCTCCTTGGCCACCACCGGCGCCGCCACCCGCGCCTGAGCCGCCCCCACGGTCACCACGAGCGCCGCGAGAACCAGTCCCCCGGCGAGACCGAGCTTGGCCCGCAACGTCTTCGGCAGCCCGCGCTCGCCGCCGGACTCCTTGCGGGCGGCGGCTTCGGCGTACCCGTCGTCGAGGCTGTGGTCCATGACGTTGGTGATCAACGACATGGAGGCGTCCGGACGACTCGGCCGCGGGGGGCTGCTCCGAACGGGGGGTTGCTGCGGCATGTCGCACATAGTCCCATGCCGCGAACGGTGCTTTCGAACGGCCCCACCCCCGCGACCGGACCCCTTTCCGGGCGGAAGCGGACACACGACCGCGGGCCGTCGCCGGAGTGGCGACGGCCCGCGAATCTCCTCCTACCGGATTACCGGCCCGCGCTGTCCACGACGGCCGACCACTCGTCGAGCAGGGCCTGCGCGGAGGCGTCGTCCGGTCCCTCCGCCCACAGGTGCGTGACGGCCTCGGCGGGATCGGGCAGCACCATCACCCAGCGCCCGTCGCTCTCGACCACGCGCACCCCGTCCGTGGTGTCCACGAACCGGTCGCCGGCCGCCTCCACGACCCGCCGCATGACCAGACCCTTGACGGCCCACGGGGTCGCCAGGTCCCGCTTGAGGACATGCGCCCGCGGAATCCGCGCGTCGATCTGGCTCAGCGTGAGCTGGGTCCGCGCCACCAGACCGATCAGCCGCACGAACGCGGCCGTACCGTCGTAGACGCGGCTGAACTCGGGGACGATGAAGCCGCCCTTGCCGTCGCCGCCGAAGATGGTGCCCTCTTCGCCGCCCACGCGCGTGAGGTCGTCCGGGGACGTGGTCGTCCACTCGACCTGCGTGCCGTGGTACGCGGCCACCTGCTCCGCGATACGGGTCGTGGTCACCGGCAGCGCCACCCGGCCGCTGCGCCGTTCGGCCGCGACCAGGTCGAGCATGACCAGGAGCGCCCGGTCGTCCTCGATGATCCGGCCCTTCTCGTCCACGAGCGACAGCCGCTCGCCGACCGGGTCGAACCGCACACCGAACGCGGCCCCGGAGGACGCCACTATCTCGCCGAGCCGCTCCAGGCCCCGCCGGCGCATCTCCTCGGTCTCGGTCGGTCTCGACTCGTCCAGACCGGGGTTGATGGTCAGCGAGTCCACCCCGAGCTTGCCCAGCAGGCTGGGCAGCACGAGTCCCGCACTGCCGTTGGAGGCGTCCACGACGACCTTGAGCCCGGCCTCCGCGATCCCGCTCGTGTCGACGTTCCGCAGCAGCGAGCCGGTGTACGAGTCGAAGACGCTCGACGGGAAGTACAGGTCACCGATCTCGCCTGGGAAGGCACGTCGGTACTCCTGGCGCGCGAACACCCGGTCCAGCTTGCGCTGGCTGCCCTGGGACAGGTCCGCGCCCTGCCCGTCGAAGAACATGATGTCGACGGAATCCGGCACACCGGGCGAGGTACGGATCATGATGCCGCCCGCGCTGCCCCGCGCGGTCTGCTGCCGAGCCACGGGCAACGGCACGTTCTCCAGGTCGCGTACGTCGATGGCGCTCGCCTGGAGCGCCGAGATGACCGCCCGCTTGAGCGCGCGAGCGCCTCGGGAGTGGTCGCGGGCCGTGGTGACCGTGGCGCCCTTCTTCAGGGTCGTCGCGTAGGCACCGGCCAGCCGGACCGCCAGCTCCGGGGTGATCTCGACGTTCAGGATGCCGGTCACCCCCCGGGCGCCGAACAGATGCGCCTGACCCCGGGACTCCCAGATGACCGAGGTGTTGACGAATGCGCCGGCCTCGATCGTCTTGAACGGGTACACCCGGACGTTGCCCTGGATGATCGACTCCTCGCCGATCAGGCACTCGTCACCGATGACTGCGCCGTCCTCGATCCGTGCGGCACGCATGATGTCGGTGTTCTTGCCGACCACACAGCCGCGCAGATTGCTGTTGTGCCCGATGTATACGTTGTCGGCCACGACCGCCTTGTGCAGGAAGGCGCCGCTCTTGACGACCACGTTGGAGCCGACGACGGTGTCCTCGCGCAGCTCCGCGCCCGCCTCGACCTTGGCGTAGTCACCGATGTACAGCGGCCCGCGCAGCACCGCGTCCGGGTGCACCTCCGCGCCCTCGGCCACCCACACGCCGGGCGAGATCTCGAAACCGTCGATGTCGACGTCGACCTTGCCCTCGAGGACGTCGGCCTGGGCCTTCACATAGCTCTCGTGGGTGCCGACGTCCTCCCAGTAGCCCTCGGCGATGTAGCCGTAAATGGGCTTGCCTTCCTTCATCAACTGCGGGAAGACGTCGCCGGACCAGTCGACGGGCACATCGGGTTCGACATAGTCGAAAACTTCGGGCTCCATCACATAGATGCCCGTGTTCACCGTGTCGGAGAAGACCTGGCCCCAGGTCGGCTTCTCGAGGAAACGCTCGACCTTGCCTTCCTCGTCGACGATGGTGATGCCGAACTCCAGCGGATTGGGCACCCGGGTCAGGCAGACCGTGACCAGAGCGCCCTTCTCCTTGTGGAAGTTGATCAGCTCGGTGAGGTCGAAGTCCGTGAGGGCGTCGCCGGAGATCACGAGGAAGGCGTCGTCCTTCAGCGCTTCCTCGGCGTTCTTGACGCTTCCGGCGGTACCGAGTGGCTTCTCCTCGTTGGCATAGGTCAGCTCCATGCCGAGTTCTTCGCCGTCACCGAAGTAGTTCTTGACGAGCGACGCCAGGAACTGGACGGTCACAACGGTCTCGTTGAGTCCATGCCTTTTGAGCAGCCTCAGCACGTGCTCCATGATCGGGCGATTCACCACGGGCAGGAGCGGCTTGGGCATACTAGAGGTCATGGGGCGCAGGCGTGTGCCTTCGCCCCCGGCCATCACGACGGCCTTCATGTCGGAAGCGTCCTCCTCGAAAGATGACGGTCCAGCCGACTTCACCCGTCCAGATTGTCCCGCACTTTTCCCGTGCGGGCCATCGAAGCGTCACGGACACCCGGCGTCCGGGCAGCGCCGCCCGGGCTCAATCGGCTATGGCATCCGCGCGCACCAGACGGCGGACCTGAACCACGTAAAGCACTCCTGCCCACCAATACAGGGTTGTACCCCACCCTGCGAACGCCCATCCGAAAATGGCGGCGAGTGACGCGATCCAACCGCTTCCGTCACTGAGCAGAAGCAGGGGGAACGCATACATGAGGTTGAACGTGGCGGCCTTCCCGAGGAAGTTCACCTGCGGCGGCGGATAGCCGTGCCGACGGAGGATGCCCACCATCACGAGCAGCATCAGCTCACGCGCCAGCAGAAGCGCCGTCAGCCAGAGCGGGAGGATCTCGCGCCAGGTGAGGCCGAGAAGCGTGGAAAGGACATAGAGCCGGTCGGCGGCGGGATCGAGCAGCCGGCCGAGGCTGCTGATCTGATTCCAGCGTCGGGCGAGCTTGCCATCCAGATAGTCACTGACCCCGCTGAACGCCAGGACCAGAAGTGCCCAGCCGTCGCTCTTCGGACCACCGAACTCCGGCCTGAGGATCAACCACAGGAACAGGGGTACGCCGGCGAGCCTTGCCATGCTGAGGATGTTGGGGATGGTGAGGACCCGGTCTGTCTGGACGCGGGTCTCCTGGACCTCCACCCGGGGGCCTCCTGTTACGAAACGTGCCAACAATTCCTCATGACCTTACCCCAACGCAAAAAAGCTCCGGCCCTCGGGCTGTTATGCCCAAGAGCCGGAGCTACAAAAGGAGTTCGGCGGCGTCCTACTCTCCCACAAGGTCCCCCTTGCAGTACCATCGGCGCTGTGAGGCTTAGCTTCCGGGTTCGGAATGTAACCGGGCGTTT